>NZ_JAHKKC010000029.1:0-44370 GCF_020496585.1 Alcaligenes sp. 13f | reverse complement strand
TTCACGCGCCTGCGAGCTTGCCCCCGGCCCGCAAACGGCCTGATGGTGTGATCTGAGGCCTGATCGACCGAAAACCGTAGAATCGTGAGCGACACCTCATCGCCTGGGCGGGAGAACAAAAAAATAAACCCCAGGGCGCAAAACCAGGGGTTTATCAGCAGTCTGAGCACCCGTTAGTAACGGGTGCTTTTTTTTGGTCTGACCAAACAAAGACTTATTCGTGGTCGCCCATCTGCGATTGCAGGTAGTTTTGCAGACCCACTTTTTCGATCAGCTCCAGCTGTGTACCCAGCCAATCGATGTGCTCTTCGGTATCGTCCAGAATCTTCAAGAACAAATCACGCGACACGTAGTCGCGGGTGGACTCACAGTACTCGATAGCCTCTACCACGGTCTGACGGGCAGCCTGTTCCAGCTTCAGGTCACAGCCCAGCAGTTCAGGCACGTTCTCACCGATCATGATCTTGTGCATGTCCTGCAGGTTGGGCAGGCCGTCCAGCATGAAGATACGTTCGATCAGCATATCGGCGTGCTTCATCTCGCCGATGGACTCGTCATACTCGTGTTTGCCCAGCTTGTTAAAGCCCCAATGGTTCAACATGCGAGCGTGCAAGAAGTATTGATTGATTGCTGTTAGTTCGTTCTTTAGCTGCTTGTTCAGATGCTGAATTACCACTTTATCGCCAAACATGCTGTTCTCCTGTAAATCTGACGGCGCTCCCCCCAAGGAGCCGCCGAGCCCCCACAAATGCTGCTCACGCCACAGATCGCACGCAGGCGCGATGCAGGCAAAAACACAGTGGGGGATGAATGTGACAGGCTACCATGCACGCATGTGCCATGGCTTAAAAAAACAGCTAAACACCCAGAAAGCGTTGCACTTTTGGGTTAGTAACAGGAACAATAACAATCATTCCCACTAGCAATAGCGGAAATGGAAAATCCTGATCAAAAACACGCGCTTAGGCGCGGCAAACAAGACGGCCGAACTCAGGGGCAGGAATCAGGCTGTCGTTGGCAGCGTAATCCACCCGGGCGGTTTCAAGACTGGCAATCATGGTCTGATTGGCATAGCGTCCGCCGGGCAAATAGTCCTGAGCCGTCTCCGCGCAGCAGCCACAGCAAGACGCCACGCCAAGCTGACCTTGCAGGTCTGCCAGGCTGGAAGCGCCGCCACGTACTGCTTCTTGTACTTGACGCTCGGTGATCGCGTTACATATGCAGATAAACATGAGAACTATTATTATCAAGAAACCTGAAAATATCAAGAGTCATTCTCATTAAGAACTACGTTACACCGATATAAGGTCGAGAACGGCTTGCAGCCTGCCTTTGCAGGCTTTGCCGGGAAACGACAGGCGCATCAATTTTGCAACAGGTGGTCCATCAGCAGGCGGGCGGCGGGCGACAAGCTATAGCGGCTGCGCACACACAGCGCCACGCGACGCGACGTCCAGGGCTCCTTGATCACACACATCGCCAGGCCCAGGCTTTGCACATAGGACTGGGCCACAGAGCGCGGCAGCACACCAATTCCCAGGCCCGCTTCAATCATGCGGCATTGAGCGTCGTAGCTGGTTACCTGCACACGGCAACGCCAGGTACGTTCCAGCTCGCTGGCGGCACGTAACAGCAAAAGATTGGGGTGACTGCCGGTGTGCATGCCTACATAGTCAAAATCCAGGGTATCGGCAAAAGGCAGTTCCTTCCGTCCCGCCAAAGGGTGATACGCAGGCACCAGCAGAACCAGCTCGTCCTGACGATAGTCGTAATACTCCACCTCGGCACTGCCTACGCCTCGGATCAGCACACCCAGATCAGCATTATTGTCAGCCACCGCCTGAGCCACTCCGGCGCTGATCCGCTCTTCCAGCGACACGCGCACTTTGGGATGACGCGCCATAAAAGAACTTAAGGCCTGCGGCAAAAACTGCGTGATGGACGACAGGTTGGCCGCAATCCGCACGTGCCCAGTGGCCCCGCCGGCAAAGTCGCGCATCAGCGCGCCCATGGCATCCATATCGTCCAGCAGGCGCTGGGACATGGCCGCCAATGATTTGCCCGCTGCCGTCGGATACACACCCTTGTTGCTGCGCTCGATCAGGGCTGCGCCCAGTTGCTGCTCCAGATCGCTCAGGCGCTTGCTGACCGCGGCAGGCGCAATATGAAACTGCTCGGCCGCCCCCGAGATGGTGCCGCGTTCCAGCACCAATAAAAACAGCCGTAAAGATTTGGGATCGATGTTCATAAGCCAGTATTCCATCCTAGGAAGGGCGGGTCGACAAGCACTCTGCCATCATCAATTGCGATAGCACCATCGCAATTTGACGCTGTACTCACGTCATTAGCGATGACAGACTACGCACATAATACGGAACCTGATTATTTAAGTCAGGAATAGAGAGTGAGGGGAGAAACAAGATGCGCGACAGCGACAATCTGAAAGGGGGCTTTGACGGCACCCTGCCCATGGGGCAACAACCGGCTTTGGTCGTTATCGATTTTCAACGCGGCTTTACCGAGCCTGGCTTGACGCCACTGGCCTCGAACTGCGACAGCCAGATCGAACAAACCAACACCCTGATTCGCGCCATGCGTGGCAAGGGTCGCGTTATTTTCACCATCATCGGCTACGAAGCCCATCTGGCCGACGCCAATCTGTGGCTGACCAAGGCCTCGTCCTTGCGCTGCCTGCTGCGTGGTTCGCCTGCCTGTGAGCTGGACCCGCGGCTGGACTACGACCCCGAACAAGACATCATCCTGTACAAGACCCAGGCTTCCGCCTTTTACGGCACGCCGCTACCCGCCTTGCTGGCCCATCAGGGCTGCGACATGCTGATTGTGGCCGGTGCCACCACCAGCGGTTGCGTGCGTGCCAGCGTGGTGGACAGCCTGCAGTCGGGATTTGCCCCGTTCGTGGCTGAAGATGCGGTGGCTGACCGCTCGGCAGCCCAACACCGCAGCAATCTGATCGATATGGCCAGCAAGTACGCCGAAGTCCTGCCCTCGGCCGACTTGATCGCTCATTTACATACGCTTTAACAGCACACAAAAAAAGAAACCACAGGAGACATCCATGAAAAAAGCCCTGACAGCGGCGCTGACCGCCTGCACCCTGGCGCTGGGCATCTCGCCTGCGCACGCCCAAGAAGTCGAACTGACCTTTTCAACCTACTTGCCACCCGCATACGAATACGCCTGGAAACCCATCGAGAACTTCGTCCAGACCGTAGAAAAAGAAAGCCAGGGCCGTATCAAGATCAATGTGTTCCATTCCGGCCAGCTGTTTGACGGCTACGAGGAACTGCCAGCCCTGTCCCGTGGTGACGTGGACATCGTCAACATGACCAGCACCTACCCCAGCGGTACCGTGCCGGCGCTGAACATCTTTACCCTGCCATTTCTGTTTGACAGCACGGCTCACCTGAAGCGTGCCCTGGATCAAGGTCTGTTCAAGCTGGGTGCCGAGCAGGAACTGCGTGACACCCACGATGCCGTGGTGCTGGGCCTGGCCCCTTGGGACCCGTACGAGTTCTACAGCCGCAAGGCACCGATCAATTCGGCCGCGGACATCAAGGGCAAAGTCTGGGCATCGACCAGCTCCATGGACGCACGCGCCCTGCAACTGCTGGGGGGCTCGCCTACCGGCATGCCATCTTCCGAGCTGTACCTGGCCTTTGACCGTGGCGTGATCGACGCCACCCCACGTCCCTTGCTGACCGGCATTGGCCGCAACCTGTATGAAGTGGCCAAGTACCTGTCCATCGCCAACTTCGGTATCGATGTGTCCGTGCTGACCATCAACCGCAAGAAGTGGGAATCCCTGCCACCTGATCTGCAAGAGATCATCAGCAAGGCCGCCCACCAGCGCGACGAAGAACAGTTTGAGCGCGTGAACGCCTTTGTAGGCCAGGCCCTGCAACGCTACGAGCAAGCCGGTGTGACCATCAACCGTGTTGAGCCCGCTCAACTGGCCGAAATGCGTCAGCAAACCCAAGCCGCCATTGATGAATGGAGCAAGCAGGTTGAGAACGGTCCCGCTTATCTGGAACTGATCGAAAAAACCCGCCAGCCCTGATCACGCGTGACTGCGCGCCGGACCACAAACCGGCGCGCATCCCTCGTGTGGAGACACCATGAATCCACTTATTCATTTTCTGGGCGCATTTGCGCGCGGTAGCAATCGGCTCGCCATTCTGGTGGCCGAAGTTGCACTGGCCGCTCTGATGATTGCCTGCACCTACGGCGTCATTGCACGCTACGTCTTTAATAGCCCCAGCATCTACATCACCGAAGTGTGCGTGTACTTGCTGCTGGTCTGCTCCTGGCTGTCCATCGGCTGGGTTCACCTGGAAAACCGCCACGTCAGTGTTGAAGCCTTCCACATGCGCTTCTCGCCACGCGGCCAGCGCCTGGCCACCTGCATTTCGCAGCTGTGCATCTTGTTCTTCTGCCTGGTGCTGCTGTGGGCCGGTATTTCCGTGGTGGAAACAGCGATTGCCCGTAACTACCGCTCGGCCTCCATGCTGCGTTTCCCCCTGTGGATTGCCTACGGCATGATCCCATTGGGCGGCACCTTGCTGGGCCTGGCTACTCTGCGCCAGCTGTTCATCCCGAACAGTGTGGAATCCAACGACAGCATCAAGGAGTTCTGACATGGATTCCATGCTCATTTTCAGCCTGATGATGGCCTGCTTTGCCATCCTGATGGTTATCGGCACCCCCATTTTTGCCGCACTGGGTGTCGCCAGTATTTCCGGCATTCTGATGAAATCCGGCCTGGGCGGCCTGGACGTCATTCCCGCCACTTTGCACCGAGGCATGGCCAGCTATTCCCTGATCGCCATTCCGCTGTTCATTCTGATGGGTGAGGTCATTGCCCGCACCAGTATTGGCGGCAAGCTGTATCAGCTGTTCTATCTGTGGCTGAACCGCCTGCCCGGTGGTTTAGCTGTAGCCAGTGTGGGCAGCTCGGCCGTTTTCGGTGCCATGAGCGGGGTCAGCGTGGCGGGTGCCGCCACGATTGGTCGCTTTGCCATCCCAGAAATGCTCAAGCGTGGTTACTCGCCCAGCCTGTCTGGCGGCACGATTGCTGCGGCCGGTGCCCTGGCTTTGCTGATTCCACCCAGCATTGGCTTTGTGCTGTATGGCGAAATGGCTGACCAATCCATCGGCAAGCTGTTCATTGGTGCCTTGCTACCCGCCTTAATGGTCACCGTCATGATGGTGATCTATGTCGCTCTGGTTGCGATATTCAAGCCAGAGTCCGCACCGCGCAATTCGGAAGTCGTTACCTGGGCACAGAAACTGGCCGCCCTGAAAGACATCTGGGCCGCTTCCTTGCTGATTTTGCTGGTGCTGGGCACGATCTATCTGGGCATTGCTACTCCAACAGAAGCTGCCGGTATTGGTGCTGCAGGCGCGTTCCTCATTGCCATTGCCTACAAGGAAATGAACTGGCGCACGGCCCTGCAGATTCTGCGTTCCACCGCCGTCACCAGTGGCATGATTTTGCTGATTCTGGCCGCAGCGCTGCTGTTTGGCTACATCATGACCCGCTTGATGATTCCGCAAAAACTGGTGGCCATGATTACGGCATCGTCTCAGCCAGCCTGGGTCATTCTTCTGTTCGTGCTGCTATTTTTGATGGTCTTGGGCATGTTTCTGGATATTGTTTCCCTTATCCTGATCACGACCCCTGTTTTACTGCCAGTCATTGTCACACTGGGCTACGATCCACTATGGTTTGGCATTGTGATGATTATTGCCTGCGAAATGGCCGTCATTACGCCGCCGGTGGGTTTGAACCTGTATGTGATCAAGGGCATTGCTCCGCAAATATCGCTACAGCAGATTACACGGGGTGCTCTGCCATTTGTAGCATTGGAAATTTTGGCAATTGTCATTTTGACCATCTTCCCCGAAATTATTCTTTGGCTACCCAGAACGCTTTAAAAAAACAAAACCCGCTTCATGCGGGTTTTTATTTATTTTCCACCCACGTTTTTTACGATGGCAGCATAATATTTGATTGCTTTTCCACTTCTTTTTTCTATACCAGAATCCATATCTGGAGGAAACAGAAATGGATAAGAACAGCTTTACCGCCCCCCCGCTCAAAGGCATCAAAGTCCTGGAGCTGGGATCACTGATTGCCGGCCCCTATGCCGGTAGCCTGCTGGCCCAATTCGGGGCCGATGTCATCAAGATCGAACCGCCCGGCAAGGGCGACCCGCTGCGCCGCTGGCGGCAGCTGCACAAGGACACTTCCCTGTGGTGGCGCGTGCAAAGCCGCAACAAGCGCTCCATTGCGCTGGATCTGCGCCAGCCCGAAGGCCAGGAAATTGCCCGTGAGCTGGCCCTGCAAAGCGATATCGTCATTGAAAATTTCCGCCCCGGCGTGCTGGAACGCTGGGGCTTGGGCTGGGAAACGCTGCACGCACTGAACCCGCGCCTGATCATGGTGCGCGTCTCCGGCTACGGGCAGGACGGCCCCTATCACCGTCGCCCCGGCTTTGCGGCCATCGCGGAATGTATGGGTGGCCTGCGTTACGGCACCGGCTATCCAGATCGCCCCCCTGTACGAGCCGGTGTCAGCCTGGGCGATACGCTGGCTTCGCTGTACGGCACCATAGGCGCGCTGCTGGCCATGCATCATCTACGCCAGGAAGGCGGACAGGGCCAAATGATTGATGTGGCCTTGTACGAATCTGTCTTCGCCATCATGGAAAGCCTGATTCCCGACTATCAACTGAACGGTCATCAACGCGAACGCACTGGCGCCAGCTTGCCCGGTATCGCCCCCTCCAACACCTATCCCACCGGCGACGGCAAATGGGTGGTGATTGCGGCTAATAGCGATGCCATTTTCATTCGTCTGATGCAGGCCGTGAGCCGGCCCGATCTGGCCAACGATCCGCGCCTGTCCGACAACGCCGGACGCGTGGAACACAGCGCCATGCTGGACCAAACCATTGGCGACTGGACCGGCGCGCGCAGCCTGGAAGATGTGCTGACTGCCCTGGATCAGGCTGAAGTCCCCAGCGGCAGCATCTACACCGCCGCCGACATTCTGGATGACCCGCACTACCAGGCGCGCGGCATGCTGGAGAAACACACACTGGAAGACGGCCAGGAACTGACCATACCCGGCATCGTGCCCAAGCTAAGCCGCAGCCCTGGTGCCACCCAATGGTTGGGGCCAGAGTTGGGCGAACACACAGACAGCATCCTGCAAGAACTGGGCATGAGCCCGGAGCGCTGCCAAGCCCTGCGCGAACAAGGAATCGTCGAATGAGTACCGTATTGATCACCGACGTCACCTTGCGTGACGGCCTGCAAATCGTGCCACGCTGGGTGCCTACGCCGGACAAGCTGCGTATCGCGCAAGCACTGCCTCGATGCGGCGTGCGCAAGATAGAGCTGACGTCCTTTACCTCGCCCAAAGCCATCCCATCCCTGGCGGATGCCGACGAGCTGGCTCGCCTGACCGCGCGCGCCCCCCAAGTCTGCTACACCGCCCTGGTTCCCAATCTGCGCGGTGCACAGCGTGCTTTAGCGGCCAATATGGACGAGCTGAACTTTGTATTTTCGGCCTCTGAAGCGCATAACCAGGCCAATCTGCGCATGAACATTGCGCAGTCGCTGGCCCAACTGGAGCAAGTGCTGGAAGCGGCGGGCAAAACGCCAGTCAACGTGTCCCTGTCCACCGCTTTTGGCTGCCCCTTTACCGGCGCCGTCGCCCCCGCGCACGTGATTGCACTGATGCAGCAAGTGCAACGCATGGGAGCCAGCTCCGTCAGCCTGTGCGATACCACCGGCATGGGTTCGCCCGTGGATGTAGAACGCCTGACTCAGGCTGCCTTGAGCTTATATGGTGAACAAGGCGTCACCGGCCATTTCCATGACACCCGCGGGCTGGCTCTGGCCAATGCCTGGGCCGCATATCGCGAAGGAGGGCGTCGGTTCGACGCAGCCTTGGCCGGTTTGGGCGGTTGCCCTTACGCCCCCGGTGCCAGCGGTAATGCCAGCCTGGAAGATCTGGCCCATATGTTCCAGATCAGCGGTGTGGAAACAGGCTTGAATCTGGAAGCACTCCAGCCCTTAGCCGAAGAAATCGCAGCCCTGACGCAAGAGCCCATTCAAAGTCGCCTGCACAAAGCGGGACCCGCCTACGCCTTGAAGGTATGCCAACCATGAGCACGGCCCGCACCCTTTTTCAAAAGCTCTGGGATGCACATCGCGTTGCGACGGTAGACGATGAGCATGATCTGATCTACATAGACCGCCAGTTGTTGTACGAAGTCACCAGTCCACAAGCCTTCGAGAGCTTGCGCTTGGCCGGACGCCAAGTGCGTCGCCCGGAAACCGCACTGACCACGGTGGACCACAACGTGCCTACTCGCCGCCGCAATCAGCGTCTGGAAGATCCTTTGGCCCAAGCGCAGATCGACCAGATGGAGATCAATAGCCGGGAATTTGGCCTGCGCTATTTTGGGCTGGATGACGAGCGCCAGGGCATCATCCACGTGATCGGACCCGAACAGGGCATGACCTTGCCCGGCTCCAGCATCGTGGCCGGAGATTCCCATACCAGCACGCATGGTGCGTTTGCGGCTTTGGCCTTTGGCATTGGCACCTCCGAGGTGGAGCATGTTCTGGCCACACAATGTCTGGCCGCAAAACGCATGCGCAGCCTGCAAGTAGATGTGCAAGGCGAACTGCCCGCCACCAGCACCGCCAAGGACCTGATCCTGCACATCATTGCCCGCCTGGGCGCGGATGGCGGGCGGGACTGTGCCATCGAATTTACCGGCCCCGCCATCCGCGCCTTGTCCATGGAAGGGCGCATGACCTTGTGCAATATGGCGATCGAAGCGGGGGCCCGTATTGGTCTGGTCGCTGTGGACGACAAGACCCTGGACTATGTGCGCGGCCGCCCCTTGGCACCGAAAGGAGAGGCCTGGGACAAGGCAGAGCAGTACTGGCGCACGCTGATCAGCGATGAGGGCTGCCAATACGATCAGCACTTGCAGATTGACGCCACGCAGGTCGCCCCCACGGTTACCTGGGGCACGTCCCCCGATATGGCGGCAGCCATCGACCAGCTTGTACCTGATCCATTAGCCGCTGCCACGGGCAAACAGGCTGATGCCCAACGCGCCTTGAACTATATGGCTTTGCAGGCCGGCCAGCCGCTGGCAGGCATCACCATAGACCGGGTTTTCATCGGTTCCTGTACCAATGCCCGTATTGAAGACCTGCGCAGCGCCGCTGCCATGATCAAAGGCAAACGTGTAGCCAGCACGGTACTGCAGGCCCTGGTCGTCCCCGGCTCGGGTCTGGTACGTCGTCAGGCCGAGCAGGAAGGCTTGGACCAGATTTTCACGCAAGCCGGTTTTGAATGGCGCGAACCGGGCTGCTCCATGTGTCTGGGCATGAACGAAGACCGTCTGAATCCGGGAGAGCGCTGCGCCTCCACCTCCAACCGCAATTTTGAAGGCAGGCAGGGCGCCTTGGGACGTACACACCTGATGAGCCCCGCCATGGCGGCTGCCGCCGCAATTGCAGGCCATCTTGTCGATATCCGCCACTGGGACGCTGCATGAACACACCTTTTACTTCCGTGCGCTCGCGCCTGATTGCGCTGGACCGCGCCAATGTGGATACCGACGCGATCTTGCCCAAGCAGTACATGACTTCCTTGTCACGCACCGGCTTTGGGCAATATGCCTTCGACAACTGGCGGTACGCGGATATTGGCTACCCCGGCAAGCCACTGGCCGAGCGTAAGCCAATCAACAGTTTCTGCCTGCATCAGCCTCACGCACAAGGCGCCCGCATTCTGCTGGGGCGCGAGAATTTTGGCTGTGGGTCCAGCCGTGAACACGCGGTCTGGGCGCTGAAGGACTTAGGCATTGCGGTGCTGATCGCCCCTTCTTTTGCCGACATCTTCCGCAATAACTGCTTTAAAAACGGCATGTTGCCGATACAGCTGGCTACGGAGCAAATTGATGGCTTATTCACCACCGCCGAGCAAAATCCGTGGGATGAATGGGCGGTCGATCTGGAAGCCTGCATGTTGATCGGTCCCGATCAACACATCCGTTTCCAAGTGGAGCCTGAACGCCGCCACCGCCTGCTGCTGGCGCTGGACGACATCAGCGTGACAGAGCAGAAAATGGATCAGATCCAGGCTTACGAACAGCAACGCCGGGAACAGGAACCCTGGTTATTTAGCTAAGGACGATAGATAAGGGGGGCAGTCGCGGAAGGGAAGTTCCGCCGCTGCTTACCTGCCTCCCGCCCTGGCAGTCGCAGTCGCAGTCGCAGTCGCAGTCGCAGTCGCAGTCGCAGTCGCAGTCGCAGTCGCAGTCGCAGTCGCAGTCGCAGTCGCAGTCGACAAGTATCGAAACACAGCTCAAGCCTGTTCAGGCCACAAATAGAACAATTTCTTGAGCCGCTGCTTTATTAGCCGGGAGCCATCACCGCTCCTTTGCCTACCCCTTGCCAAGCAAACATCGCCTGTTTTGCCAAAACCGCTCCATGGGACGCACTCCCACCGTGGAGTCAGACGCGCTCCAAATTTGCTCAAAAATCCCCCTGAAACCCTGATTCCGGCGCGATTTCGGAGCGAAATCGACTGCATCGTCTCCTTATGCCCTTAAGTTTTTTAAGGTCGTTTTTATATCACAAAGCCACCTAACTGCTTGAACCACCTACAAGCAAATGCTACAAATGAAATATTAATGAGAATCATTTTTATTTCTATTTAATTTATAGATTCATGCGAATTTCTTATCTTGTTGGCCTGAGCCTGCTCAGTGCAGGTAGCAGTTGGGCACAATCCTCCGATGCTCCCCCGGTTACGTCTTTGTCCACCATTGAAGTCAAAGCCAGCGAATACATTGACCTGCCTCCCGCCTATGAAGGCAATCATGTCGCTACCGGCGGCAATCTGGGTTTGCTGGGCAACCGGGATGTCATGAATACTCCCTTTAGCACCATCAACTACACCAGCGACTACATCGAAGATCTGCAAGGTCAGGAACTGCGCATTCTGATCAGCAAGAACGATCCTTCCGTACAGACCCCCGGTGCAGGTGGAACGGGCGGCAAAGACACCATGTATATACGGGGTTTCCGTGCCGGTGACGTGTCTCTAAATGGTTTGCAAGGTTTGACCAGTGGCCGCCGCGTGATGGCCATCGCAGAGCGTTTAGAAATTCTCAAAGGCCCCTCTGCCGTTCTGAACGGCATGAATGCCAGCAATGATGTGGGTGGCTCGATCAACCTGGTGACCAAGCGTGCCACGGACGATCCCATCACCAACGTCACCATGTCCTATATCCAGCCTTCCCAATTCGGGACGCATCTGGATCTGGGCCGTCGTTTCGGGGAATCCAATGAGCTGGGCCTGCGTTTGAACGGCGTGTTCAAGGACGGCGAGGGCGTGGTGGACCACCGTACCAATCGCGACAAGCTGATCTCTCTGGGAGCTGACTATCGTCTGGGTTCCGTCAAACTGTCTGCAGACCTGTACCACCTGGAAGAATACCTTTCGGGCCTGAACCGGGGTGTGCGCCTGGCCAAGGGTCTGGACAAGAACCCCTTGCCCACACCACCCAAAGGCAATGTCTTGCTGGGAGTCCCTTGGGCTGCCGGTCTGACACGTGAAACCACAGCGCTGGTACGGGCAGACTGGGCTGCCAGCGACAAGCTGGCCGTCTACGGCTCGGCAGGTTACAGCAAGTCCGAGATGAGCAACTACAACACCAAGGGCAGCACCTTGCTGAACGAGCAAGGAGACCTGAAACTGGCTGCGACTCGTCGCAACAATACCGGCTACAACCTGGCCGCCAATAGTGGCTTGTTCTACAACTTCGACACCGGCTCCGTGCACCACACCATCAGCGCCGGAGTGGACTGGAACCGCAAGAGCTCGCGCAGCGACAACACCTCCATCAAGGGGTGGTCCGAGACCATCAATATCTACGACCCGGACTACCCGGCTCGCCCTTATGTCCCCATGAATGGGCTAAGTGCGCCTAACGTCAGCTATCTGTACAGTGCCGCGCTGGCCGATACCCTGTCCTTTGCAGACGGCAAATATCAGTTGACACTGGGCCTGCGCCAGCAATGGGTCAGCACCAAGGATAAAAGCGGCAAGAGCGACAACTACAGCAAGAACGCGCTAACCCCCACCATTGCCGGTGTCTGGCAATTGCGTGACGACTGGATGCTGTATGCCAACTACGCCGAGGGTCTGACCCAGGGCATGATTGTGGGCGACGACTACGCTAACGAAGGCCAGATCTTCGCGCCCCAGAAAACACGTCAATACGAAATCGGGATGAAGTACGACAGCGGGGATTACGCGCTGACGGCAGCCCTGTTCGACATCACCCAACCCAACAGCTACGAAAGCAATGAGCGTTTCAACGGCAAACCCAACCTGAGCTACGACGGTCGCCAGCGCAACCGGGGTGTGGAAGTGCAGGTGTTCGGCCAGATTGCCGAGAACTGGCGTCTGACCGGCGGCATCGCGTATCTGGACCCGAAAATCCGCAAGGCCAGCAACCCGGATACTGAAGGGCGCAGCGCCGTAGGCCTGTCCCGCTGGGTCGCCAAGGCCGGGATTGAATGGGATACGCCTTTTGTTCAGGGCCTGACCTTGAATGCCAACCTGCACACCCAGTCCAAGCAATATGCCGACGCCAGCAACAGCTACTACATGCCAGGGGTGACCACTTATGACCTGGGCATGCGCTACAAGACGCGCTTTGCCGGCAAGGAGGTGACCTTGCGCGCCAGCCTGGAAAACGTGGGCAATAAAGCGTATTGGGTCGTGCCTTTGAGCAATGGCCAAGGCTCACCACGTACCTTCCTGGCTTCGGCCACCATGAAATTCTAAGCAGACCAGCGACACCTCTGTCATCCAGTTCTCCGTCTGGCTGGCAGAGTCTAACTCCGCTTTTGCAGGGCCTGTTCATGCGTGTATGCAGGCCCTGTTTTTTTATTGTTTTAAAGCTCTGGCCAGCCAGGACGGTGGGCCGCCGGGCCCACCAAGCATCTTTGAGCTGCTATGACATGTAGTTCCTAAACCCCGGCCGCCGCCCGCATCTTGCGTTGTGAAGCCGGTGCCAAACCTTCCGCCTCCCGGTACTTCGCCACCGTACGGCGCGCCAAGGTCAGGCCCTGGGCCTGCAGGAGATCGGTAATCTGCTGATCCGACAAAGGTTTGGTCGGCGACTCGTCACGAATCATTTGCGCGATCTGCGCCCGTACCGAAGCCGCCGACATATCGGCTTTCCCATCGGCACTGGCCAAGGCTACGGTAAAGAACTGCTTAAGCTCCATCACCCCATGCGGCGTCTGCATGTACTTTTGCCGCGTGGCGCGGGAAATCGTAGACTCATGCAAGTCCAGCTCGGCCGCCAAATCGGCCAATTGCATGGGTTTCAGCGCCGACACACCCTGCGTAAAGAAGTCCTGCTGCATCTGCACAATGGCTTGGGCCACCCGCAAAATCGTCACGAAACGGCTGTTAACGCTGCGCAGCAAGCCAGTGGCTTTTTGGCGCTCTGCCAGCAAGGCGGGGTGCGCTTCAATTTCATAATCATGCAGGTTGACCAGTTGCAGGCGCGGCACAGCCAAGGGATTCAAGGCCGCCTGCCAGCTATCCTTGCCACGGATCAACAACACGTCCGGCACCACATAGGCCGAGACGTTCTGTGTCCAGGCACGCCCCGGTTTGGGGTCCAGTTTCAAGACCAGATGATGGGCCCGTTCCACCAGTTCAGCCGGATAATGGCCCGCACAGCGCTGACGCAGCTGACTGGGCGAGGCCAGAATGCCGACATGCTCGCGCACCAGATAGCGGGCGCAATCGAGCAAAGCAGGTTCCAAGTGCTGGGCCTGTTGCATCAGCTGCAAGCCCAGGCACTCGGCCAGGTCCCGCGCACCGACACCGGCCGGGTCCAGAGACTGCACCTGTGCAAGGGCGCAGCGCAAATCACTTTCATCAATATCCAGCTCGTCGGGCAGGCAGTCCAGCACCTCTTCCAGCGAGACGGGCAGGTAGCCGTTATCGTCCAGCTCATCGATCAATAACTGGGCCAAAGCGCGGTCACGGTCGCTCAAACGCAACAGTCCCAGCTGCTCGCTTAAATAAGCAGCCAGGTCCTGGGCAACGGCCGATTCGGGAGTCCAGTCAGGGTCGTCCGAATCCCCCTGATGCTTGGGAAACTCCAGGCTCGCCCACGAGGATTCCGCCTCGCCCGAAGCGGCTTCGGGCAATGGCTCGGCGGCGACATCCGTCTGCACGTCCAGACGTTCCAGCAAGGGGTTATCCAGCAAAGCCTGAGCCAATTCCTGCTCCAGCTCGGCCCCCGATAGCTGCAACACTTTAATAGACTGTTGCAATTGCGGCGTCAAAACCAGCGTTTGCTGCTGGCGTAAATCTAGTGACTGACGCGTAAGCATAGGTACAATCGTTTCCATGAAAACTGACAACGCCCAGACACCCACCGCCAACGATAGTCAGGCTCTGCGCAGCACACTGTTCAAGCTGTGCGCCACGGCCACTATTATCTGCACCGTAGTCACTATCGTGGTAGCCATTATCTGGTGGGACCTGCTCAACCGTCTTATCAGCTTTGGGCGTGGCCTGGATTACTCCGGCCTGCAGGCCTTGAGCATTCAAAACCTGGCGCTGATCAAACAATACAACCCGTTTTTCTGGTGGACGGTAGTGGGCGTCATAACCCTCATTATTGCCTATCTTTTGTATGGCTTCGTACAAGGGGTCATGCGACGCAACCAGCAACGCATTATCGACGAGTCCACCGTGGCTCAACTGGCCCGATCGCTCAGTCGTCCGGCCCGTGAAGTAATTCTGTGGTGCTGGCCCGACCAGCGCAGCCCGTTGACTGTGGGCGATTTACAACGAGCCCATAGCGAGTTGCGCGCCGGACGCTTTGGCAAAATGGAACTGGCCGAGCAACAAAGCCGCCTGCTGCGAGCCGACTACGAACGCCACGAACCACAAGCGTAAAGCTTGCCTTCCTGTTTTTTTTGTGTTTGACTAACGGTCATGACTCACGCACGCCAATCCTCCTACGCCTGCCAAGGTTTCAGCCCCGCCGCTGAAGCAGCCTTGTCGCGTTCCGTGCGTGAAGGCCGTTCTTCGGCCCCTGCCTCCAGCCTATCCCAGCTGCTACTACTAGCGTCCGGTTGCCGGGCCTAGTGTCCCGTGGCAGTTCGGCAGCCAATACTCAGCCACATCTACGTCATTTGTGCCGCCACCGGCCTACGTAAATGCTGCAATCGCTGGTGACGGCAAGAAGTAATCAACACTTTTTGTCCGACAGGTATCCCCATGGCAATGCTGAAAAACCCCTCTCAAAAGTATCGTCCTTTTGTCGCCTTTGATCGCGACTTCGCTGAACGCACCTGGCCTTCCAAGCGCATTACCAAAGCGCCCATCTGGATGAGCACGGACTTGCGTGACGGCAATCAGTCCCTGATCGAGCCCATGAACGTGGCTCGCAAACTGCGCTTTTTCGAGCAACTCGTCAAAATCGGTTTCAAGGAAATCGAGGTCGGTTTCCCATCCGCATCGCAGACCGACTTCGATTTCGTTCGCAAGCTGATCGACGAAAACCGCATTCCTGAAGACGTCACCATCATCGTCCTGACACAGTCGCGTGAAGACCTGATCAAGCGCACGGCTGAAGCGGCTGCCGGTGCCAAACGCGCCATCATTCACTTGTACAACGCTTGTGCCCCCGCCTTTCGCAAGATTGTTTTCAACTTGAGCAAGGACGAGATCAAGGAAATTGCCTTGACCGGTACACGCCTGGTCAAGAACGAAGTGGCCAAGTATCCGCAAACCCAATGGGGTTACGAATACTCGCCCGAAGTGTTCAGCACTACCGAGCCCGAATTTGCTCTGGAGGTGTGCAACGCCGTCGTGAAAGCCTGGGGTCCAGCCGCTGACGAACGTGTCATCCTGAACTTGCCCGCCACCATTGAGGCCACCACGCCCAATATGTACGCCGACCAGATCGAATGGATGCACAACAATCTGGAACAGCGCAACAACGTCACCTTGAGCGTGCACCCGCACAACGACCGTGGCACTGCGGTCGCTGCCGCTGAACTGGCTGTGATGGCTGGCGCGGACCGCATCGAAGGCTGCTTGTTCGGTAGCGGCGAGCGCACCGGCAACGTTTGCCTGGTGACCTTGGCCCTGAACTTGTACACCCAAGGCGTGGACCCTGAACTGGACTTCTCGGACATCGACGAAGTGCGTCGCACCGCCGAGTACTGCAACCAGTTGCCCGTGCATCCCCGTCACCCTTACGCGGGCGATCTGGTCTTTACCGCCTTCTCCGGCTCCCACCAGGACGCCATCAAGAAAGGCCTGGCTCAGCAAAAATCCGACGAACTGTGGGAAGTCCCTTACTTGCCTATCGACCCGGCCGACCTGGGCCGCAGCTACGATGCGGTGATCCGCGTCAACAGCCAGTCGGGCAAGGGCGGTGTGTCCTACTTGCTGGAACAAGAGCACGGCCTGGTCTTGCCACGCCGCATGCAAATCGAATTCAGCCGCGCCATTCAGCGCGTGACCGATTCTTCCGGCAAGGAAGTGACGCCTGCAGACGTATACGGTATTTTCGAATCCGAGTACCTGAACTGCAAAAAGCACTACAAGCTGCTCAAGCACAACATCATCAGCCAGCCTCACGCCGACAGCGGCCAGCAATTCACGATTGAAGTGGATGTGGAGCACGACGGCCAGGTTCGCACCTTGAAGGGTTCGGGCGAAGGCGCGATCTCTGCCTTTGTGAATGCCCTGGATCTGTCCATCAAGATCATGGACTACAACGAGCACGCCATTGGTTCCGGTGCTGAAACCCGCGCTGCCGCTTACGTGGAAATGCGTATCGGTGACAGCCCATCGGGCTTTGGTGTGGGCATCCACGCTGACATCGTGACTTCTTCCTTCCTGGCGATCTTGAGCGCGGTCAACCGCCACACCATCGCTCAGCAAGAAGCTGAAACCACAACGGCTTAATACCGTCTTCATACCGCGACTTGGGTGGTGATCCCACCCAAGCGCCCGCCCGGCTCACCCTAGCCGCGCCTGACCCGCTTTCGCAGCCCGGCTTATCGTCGTTCTGCCTGCAACCCGCCCACAAGGCGGGTTTTTCGTGGGCACAACATGGCGGCTCGTATCAAAACGCTGTAAGCCCTTGAGGGCTGAACCTGCGTATTGTGTAACCGGGTACAGGCCTGACCGACAGCCCTGCAAGCCCTAAATATTCAAAAAGACCTAAAAAAACCGGCCCCACAGAGCCGGTTTTCTATTGCCTTGTACCTGATCAGTACGTAACAGCCAGGCCTGGCAAATCCACGGTGACCTGCATGGAGCCCACCGCTTGCAAGCAGTGGCGTGCAAATTCCTGGGCGCGCTCATCATCTTGCGACAGCATCGTGTAACCCAGGGCATCGGCCACGCCCATAATCTTGTCCAGCAACAGCACTTTGCCGCTGGCCCGCAGGGGTTCACAGCCCAGCTCTTGCCAGGTGCGATCAAACCAGTCACGCGATTGCTTGCCGCTGTCCGGATCAATGGTTTGTATAGGAGTGACCAGCTCTATGTGCTGGCGAGGACTAAAGATCACAAGCACCATAGCGCTCATAGACGATCTCCGAAAAAAAATAGATCAACTTTGGAGCTTAAGCAAAGATGGCCTGCCAAATTGTCGGCAGGCCGACATTCCAGGGACTACCAGGAGCTATCTGCCGGTTCCCACATCACCGGCACGCCGGTGTTATTCGCCTGGCGCAACATATCCAGCAACGGGTAGGCGCGTTGGCTGAAGCTCACGGCCTGCGACATCGGGTGTTCCTTTTCATCGTCTTCGTCCTCGTGGGGCGAATGCTTGTTTTCCCGGTCCTGCCCGATCGCTCGCTCAATATTGCCAATAGCTTCGGACAGTTGCTCTGCCGTGAACACGCCACGCTCGGGCAAACCATCAGGATAGGAACGCCCCGCGGCCCGGAGAATAGGCATGGCATGTTCAGAGAACATCAGAACATCGGCGGCGGCTTTGCTTTTAAAGACGACTAGCATACGGTTTCTCCTTATGGATCTTTGTGTTTCCGATTCGACTTTCAGGATACACACCCCTGCAAGATAGCAGGATTTTCCCCGTCTTGGAGAGTCCTTCATGCCTGCCGCGTTTCTACCATGGTTAATCTTGCTCTTGACCACCTTGCCGTCCCTGGTCTGGTCACAAAGCTCGCTTGAATGCCCATTGCCTCCATCTTCCACCCGCTGCGCACCAGCGGCCGCCTTGGGAGAACAGGCCGAGCCCGCAACGGATATGGCTTTGCTCAATCCAGTGGATTTGCTCAGCGGACAAAAATACCAAAGCGATACAGACCTGCCGCTAAGCCAGGCCTGGCCTTTGCTGCAATTGCAGCGCCATTGGAATGGGCAGGGGCGAAACCCCACACCGACACTTGGGCAAACTGGCTGGGCCTTGAATTACGACCTGCAATTGCGGCAGCAAGGCCATGCCTTGTTCATGCCGGATGGAAGGCAAACGCGCTTGTACCCACCTGCACAGCGGCAAAGTTCGGGCTGGTTCTGGCAAGGGCCGAATGGTTTGATTCTGCGGTTTGATGAGCAGGGCTGGTTAATCCATGTGCGTATATCTACTCAGCAGTGGCTGGATATAGAACGTTTTGCAGGTACGCATCCACAGGCGTATGCGGTTAACACTGTCCGTAATCATTTGGGCCAAGCGCTGGTGTTTGACTGGAAAAGCCAAACGCAAAAGACGGTGTCGCTACCAGGGCTGGAACAGAGCAAAGAACCAGGACAAAACCAAACTCAAATTCAGGCTTCAGGACAGGTTCTATCCCAAACTAAAACCAGTTCCCTGACCCATGTCACAAGGGCGGTAAGGGCAGCGGGAACGGCCGCAGTAGCAGTAGCAGCAGCGACGACGGAGGCAACTACGGCTACGGCTACGGCTACGGCTACGGCTACGGCTACGGCTACGGCTACGGCTACGGCTACGGCTACGGCTACGGCTACGGCTACGGCTACGGCTATCAATATTAAAACCCCGGCCGGGCCGTTTCGCTTGCTTCTGGAACAGCAGGATCAACAAATCTGGCTGGCCAGCGTCAGCCGTCCGGACGGCATGCAACGCCTCTATCATCCAGCCCCCGCAGCTTGGTCGCACCGTTTGGGTGGCAGCAGCCTGCAAGCACCGGGGCAAGCCCCTCAGCCAGTCCAACAATGGGAGTACGACGCCCAAGGCCGAGTCAATAGGTTGATCTCCCACGCCTTCAAGCAAGACTGGACAGCACGCTATGAGCCAGGTCTGAGCGAATGGTCCATAGGTACGGAGCGACATCGCTTCCATTACCGAGACTATCAAGGCCTGCAGCGGCTACAAAAACTGGAAAGCCGCTTGTGTAGGGACTGCCCGGTCCACAGCACGGAATGGCAATATGACCCGCAAGGGCGCTGGTTGCAGGCCGGACCTTGGACAGCGCAACGCCGGGCAAATGGAACGCTCTCTCGACTGGAGAAAAGGCAGGGCGGCTGGGGAGCATTACGTTTGGAGCTGGATGAAAAAGGGCGCTTGCAAAGCTGGGCAACCAGCCAGCATGGAAGCGAAACACGGCGCTGGAACCCGAATGGCAAACTGACGTACCTCGAATATGCCGAAGGAGGCGCGCTCCAAATTCAATACGACCAACAGGGACGCCTGAGCAGTCTTGAACATCAGCAAGGTCAGGACACTGAACGCAGTGAGCTGGACTGGCTCGGGCCTGGCGCGCTGCGTATTCGTCATCCCACAGAAACGCAATGGCTCAAATTGCGGGCCGGTTTACTACAAGAGCGCCGCTTGGAACGCCGCCATAGTCCCGGCCAACGCTGGACCGAGCGCTTTGAGTACGACGAGCAGCGCAAGCTGACGCGGCACACCCTGCCGGAAGGTGGCCAGCTACGCTATCACTGGGACAAAAGCGGACGATTGCTGTCTCTGGAGTGGATCAAGAAAACCGGGCAAAGCCAGACCGTGATCCACGCACAAGAGGTGGGCTATGCCTGGGGCAATGGCCTTCAACTGATCAGCCATGCGAACAGCACCGGGCAAGCGGTGGATTTGATGCTTTTGCAGCCGGATGGCAAACCTGCCTGGACACAAGCCCGCCGTCTGGATGCCCAAGGCAGGGTGCTGGAGGATCGTCATGAATACCCGCTACTACAGCAAACCCGTCATTGGCTCTTGCACTACGACGCCCAAAGCCGGCTCATCGCTTTCCGCCAGGACCAGACAGAACCCGAACAGTGGCTGGCCTGGAGCCACAACGGTGGCCTTGCTGCACGCCACCCGAAGCCAGCCGCCTCCATTCAGCGTTCTCCCTACGGCACGGCGAAAGCCGTCGGAAACCTGAATCTGGACTACGGCCCCAACCGTCGCTTGAAGCGTGTGCAAACAGCAAGCTCCACATTGGTCGAATACCGGCACGATGCCTTTGGCCAACGCATCTGGCGCAAGCAAGGCAATCAGGAGCGTGCCTTCTTCTTTCACGGCCAGCAATTAATGGCTGAACTGGATTTACCAGCCACACCCGGCCAGCTCATCTCCCGGCGCTATCTATATGCCGGGCTGACACCAATAGGCATGATTGTTTATCAGCCAGACGGACAAGGGCAGTTGTACTACCTTCATAGTGATTTGATGGGTGCTGTGCGGCTGATTAGCGATCAGCAAACCCAGCCGGTTTGGGCCGCCGATCTGAACCCTTTCGGACAGGCCGAGCCTCTGCTTGAAACCCTGGAGTTCAATCTACGCCTGCCGGGCCAGTATGCAGAGTCCGCTACCGGCTGGCACGACAATCTCTTGCGTACCTATCTACCCGATCACGGGCAGTATCTGGAAGCGGACCCGCTGGGGCCCTGGCCACAAACCCAGGCGGTGGGTTACGCGCAGCAACAGCCTCTGCGCCATATTGATCCCACCGGCCTGCTCCTGTTCGCCTTTGATGGCACACGACAGGCTCCTATTACCAATAGCAATGTGTGGAAACTGTCGCAGTTGTATCAGGATGGAGCGGTGCATTACGCCGCAGGGCCGGGGGATCCAGTCACCCTGAACTGGGATGCACTAACTGCTTGGCGAGCGGGGCAGATTCTGGAGTCGCAATGGAACAATTTTCTGAATCGCATGCAGGAACAAGGCCCGGCTCCTAGCGCTGTACCCGTGGACTTGCTGGGTTTTTCTCGGGGAGCGGCACTGGCACGAGACTTTTCCAATCGAATTCTGGACCACGTGCAGCAGGGCTGGTTTGTGCTGAATGATCCGCAGCGCGGCGCCATCCGTGCCTGCATCACGCCCCGCTTTTTAGGGCTGTTCGACACCGTGGCCCAGTTCGGGCTGGGAGGCGGCAGCAACTCCCAATACCGCCTGGGTGTGTCTGACGCCTGGAGCTGGGTTGCTCATGCCGTCGCCATGCATGAACACCGCGCCTACTTCCCTTTAAGCGCCCTGGCAGAGGCCATGAACACCGTGGAAATGCCTTTTATCGGCGCGCACAGCCAAATTGGCGGCGGTGTGCTGCCGGATGAAAACGAAGAAACCATCAGCGATCTGGATAAGGTAGCGCTGGCCTGGATGCATTGGCAGGCCAGGGCGACGGGCCTGACGCTGGCGGAACTGGCGCACACAGACCTTAGCGTCCTTCACCCTGTATTACTGGACATGCGCCTGCCTGGGCTGCGACTGACGAAAGGCAGTTTGCGGGGTGTGGACTATCACGGAGCGGGTCGAAACCTGATGTATCAGGACCTGCATCCACGTCTGGGGCAGGCTACCCAACAATCCATTGAAACCGTGATCAAACGCCATAACAGCTGGCGCATCCGTCCCGGAAATCAAGTGGGTTGGGTAGACATGGACGCTTACGATACGTGGTTACATAACCACCTGGGATGGGAGCGCCAGGCTTCTTGAAAAGAATTTGGCGTCAAATCACGCTATCATGTGGGGCTATCCGGCGGGCCAATGTCGCGCCTTCCATCTGGGGCGTGTTCCACACGCCGCAGTTGTCTTTCTACCAATCCAGACCTTTCCTATGCTTGCTGAGCAACAATCTCAATTAATCGCCTGCCTCCAGGCTGCCGTCCGTGCCATCTTGCCCCAGGCTGAACCCAACATCACGCTGGAGCGCCCCAAAGTGGCTGCGCACGGTGATGCTGCCTGCAATATTGCCATGCAACTGGCCAAACCAGCCGGTCGCAACCCGCGCGAGCTGGCTCAGCAAATCGTCGATACCCTCCTGGCCGATCCGAACGCCGCCGCTTTGCTGGCAGGCGCGGAAATTGCCGGTCCGGGCTTTATCAACTTTCGTCTGTCCACCGCCACGCACCAGGCTGTCCTGAAGACTATTGCTGAACAGGGCGATAACTTCGGTCACCTTGCTCCTACCCAGGAAAAACTGATGGTGGAGTTCGTGTCGGCCAACCCGACCGGCCCCTTGCACGTGGGCCACGCCCGCCAAGCCGCGCTGGGCGACTCGCTGTGCCGCGTATTCAGCTCCCAAGGCTACGACGTAACCCGCGAGTTCTACTACAACGACGCCGGTAACCAGATCGACAACCTGACCACCAGCGTGCATGCCCGTGCCCGTGGCATCGAGCCCGACAGCGAGCAATTCCCTGCTGACGGCTACAAAGGCGACTACATTCTGGACATCGCCCGCGACTACCAGGCCGGCGCAACCGTTCAGGCTGCCGATGGCGCTTCCGTCACCGCCAGTGGTGATCTGGACAATCTGGAAGACATTCGCCGCTTTGCCGTGGCCTATCTGCGCCGCGAGCAGGATCTGGACTTGCAAGCCTTCGGCCTGAAGTTCGACAACTTCTACCTGGAAAGCTCGCTGTACACCTCCGGCAAGGTTGAAAAAACCGTGCAGGCCCTGATCGACGCCGGTCACACCTACGAGCTGGACGGCGCGTTGTGGCTGCGCACCACGGAACTGGGCACAGGCGACGACAAAGACCGCGTAATGCGCAAATCCGAAGGCGGTTACACCTACTTCGTGCCGGATGTGGCCTACCACGTGGCCAAATGGGAGCGCGGTTTCCACCACGCCATCAATATTCAAGGCTCCGACCACCACGGCACCATCGCCCGTGTACGCGCTGGCCTGCAAGGTCTGGGTCTGGGTATTCCCAAGGAATTTCCGGCCTACATCCTGCACAAGATGGTCAAAGTCATGCGCAATGGCCAGGAAGTGAAAATCTCCAAGCGTGCAGGCAGCTACGTCACCTTGCGTGACCTGATCGAATGGGTAGGCCAGGACGCCGTGCGCTTTTTCCTGATCCAGCGCCGTGCCGACTCCGAATTCGTATTCGATATCGATCTGGCCCTGTCCAAGAGCGAAGAAAACCCGGTTTACTACATCCAGTACGCCCATGCCCGTATCAACTCCGTGTTGAACCAGTCGGCAGAACTGCTGGATCAGGTTCCTCAGGCCGACATCACGCCTTTGACCGCCCCCACCGAAATCGCCCTGCTGCAACGCCTGTCCGAATACCCCAATGTGCTGGCCCAATCCGCTCGCGAATTGGCTCCTCACCACATTGCCTTCTGGCTGCGCGACTGCGCGGCGGACTTCCACTCCTGGTACAACGCCGAGCGCGTGTCGGTAGACGACACCACCTTGCGTCTGGCCCGTCTGCGTCTGGCCCAGGCCTGCGCCCAAGTCATTCGCAATGGTCTGAACCTGCTGGGTGTGTCCGCACCCGAACGTATGTAAACCCATAGGCAGATATGGCAAGAGCACGTAAAAAATCCAGTAGTTCCGGCGGTACGTATACCGGCATTCTGATTGGCCTGATTCTGGGTCTGGGCGCGGCGGTCGCCGTTGCCCTGTTTGTCACCAAAGTGCCCATGCCCTTTGTGGACAAGGCCAGCCGGGACAAACCTACCGTTGCCTTGCCTGAAGGGCGAGACTTGCTGGACCCGAACCGGGACCTGTATGGCAGCTCCAGTGGACAAACTCCTCCGCCGGGCGACACCATTCCCGGTTTGACCTTGCCCCCCGTGAATTTGCCCAGCATCCCGTCCAAGCCTGCTGCACCGGACGCCTTGGGTGATCTGATCGCCACCTTGCCCGCCATGGGCACGGAACCAGCTCGCCAGCCAGAGACCCGCAATACCGCTCCTGCGGTAACGCCTCCGGCCACAACGCCTGCCGCTCCAAGCACCCCGGCACCGGCCACCAGCAAACCCGCCACACCAGCTCCGGCTGCGCCCCCGGCGGCGACCAAGCCAGCCACCACCTCCACCCCCTACTACCTGCAAGCAGGCGCATTTCGCAACAATGCGGACGCCGAAGCCATGAAGGCCCGCTTGTTGATGCTAGGCTTTGACGCTTCAGTGCAAAGTGCACAGGTCAATGGCAGCACGGTGAACCGGGTACGCATGGGCCCCTTCAAGGGCATAGACGAAATGAACCGGGCACGCAGCCGTCTGGCCGAGGAAAAAATTGATACTTCGGTGGTCCGGCCCTAAGCAATTTGTGCCAAAGGCAGCCCCAAGGTGAACTTTTCCGCCATTGCACAGGTCATAGACCTCATCTTCCCCATTAAGGAAATTGATTCATGAAGCTGAACGCATTGTTTGTACGATCCCTGGTCGGTGCCAGTCTCTTGGCTGGTGCGACCTTGTTGCCCGCCACCAGCGCGCTGGCTCAACAAGCCGACCAAGGCTACGTTACCCTGCCTGCGGCTCAGCCCTCGGACAGCGTCGGTAAAACCGAAGTGCTGGAGTTCTTCTCCTACAGCTGCCCACACTGCGCCATCCTGGAACCCAAGGTCGAAGCCTGGTCCAAGACCCTGCCAGACAACGTCGTACTGCGCCGTGTGCCTGTTGCCTTCAATGCCGGCATGACTGATCTGCAAAAGCTGTACTACACCCTGGAAGCCATGGACCGTCTGGACCTGCATCCCAAGGTGTTTGAAGCCATCCACCAGAAACGTGAGCGCATTTTTGATGCCAAGACCATCACGGCCTGGGCAGCCGCGCAAGGCGTAGACAAGGCTCGCTTCGAGCAGACCTTCAACTCCTTTGGTGTGCAGACCAAGGCCAATAAAGCCAACGAACTGTCCAACACCTACCAGATTCAGGGCACACCTAGTCTGGCAGTAGGCGGCAAGTTTGTGACTTCCCCTGCACTGGCCAATGGTTACGACGAAAGCATCACCAAAGCTCAAGAGCTGGTGAAGATGGTCACTAATCGCTAATTAGCGATCTGGCTGAGCCATACCGCCAAGGGCCCTCAAGACTGGTTTTGTTCCGGTTTTGAGGGTCCTTGGTGTTTCTATATCTGTGATCTATTAGCTGCCGGTAACTCGTAAGTAATTCGATAACAGCGGCTTACAAGAAGGTACGGGATTCCAACGTCATTGCAAGTCTGGGCCATTTATTAAAGCCAGGGTACGTCCCTGGCTGGAGCAGTCAGTGAAAGGCCTAAGCCTGCGCCGCCGTCTCAAAAGCCTGCGTCAGGTCAGCGCACAAGTCTTTGGTCGATTCCAAACCGATATGCAGGCGCACCAGACTGTCTTGGCTGTCCTGCCAGTAGCTATGACCACTTAGAAACGCCGTATCCACCAACTGCACCAGGCTTTCAAAACCACCCCAGGAAAAGCCGATACCAAACAGGGTCAGGGCATCTACGAATGCGCGTGCCTGCGCCTTGTTCAGTCGTAGCTGCACCGACAACATGCCGTTAGAGCCGGTGCAGTCACGTTGCCACAAAGCATGGCCAGGATCTTGTGGCCAAGCGGGATGATAGATACGGGTAACTTCAGGGCGACTATCCAGAAATTGGCACACGGCCAGCGCATTGGCGGCGCTTTCACGCATACGAATAGGCAGGGTACGCACACCGCGTAATGCCAACCAGGCGTCATCGGCACTGATGGAAAAACCCAGCGCATAGTGGTTGTCGTGCAGGCGTTTGTTGATGGCTGGATCTGCGGACATGACAGCACCCAACATCAAGTCGGAGTGGCCTGCCACATACTTGGTCCCAGCCACGATGGACACGTCAAAACCCAATTCCAAGGGACGGTAGATATAGCCCGAGCCCCAGGTGTTGTCAGTAACCAGCAGCAAATCGTGCTTGCGGCCAAACTCCGCCAAGGCGGGCATATCCAGCATCTGCATCAACAAGGAGCCGGGTGACTCCACGTACACCATGCGGGTATTGTCCTGCAGATGACGGGCCATTTCCTCGGGGGTCGGTGCGCAGAACGTGGCCTGTATGCCCATGCGGCGCAACACGGTCTTTTCCAGATAACGTACCGGACCATAAGCGCTGTCAGCAATCAGCACGTGATCGCCAGAATCCAGCAATGCCAGCAAACCTAAAGTAATCGCTGCCATGCCCGACGGTGCCAGCAAAGCCTGGGTGGCAGACTCCAGCTGACAGAACACCTGCTCCAGCGCAGCGTGGGTATCCATGCCCGACCGACCGTAGGTAACCGAGCGTTTTTCAGGATCTGCCTTGTCCGCCTGGGCACGATCCAAAGCGTCCAGATTGCGAAAGCGCACCGTGCTGGTGCGCATGATGGGCACGGCCACCGGCGCCGCATCCGTATGCGGATCGAACGGGGCCAGACCAGTGTGTTGCAGGGCGGTGTCCAGGGCGAGATCAGAGCTCATAGTGTTGGCAGGCGGTAGCAAGAAAAGCTCTACGCTACCACAGGCGAGCGGGCCCGGTCGCCTCCGCCAACAGTCGCTATATTGCCCCTTCTTATTAAGAGGCGCCCCAGTGTTTAAATGCGCTGGAAACGGTAAACCCCATCCTCGCCCATCTCACGACGCAAACGATCATCGAAATACAAGGCGTGCAGGTGAGCAATGGCCTCACCCATGGCAAAGGTCATCTGATGCGAGTCCAGCTTGCGATGAAACAGCACGGGCAGAATATCGGCAGCGGTACAGGGCTGGCCACAGGCTTCCAGCACTTCTTCCAGACGCTCGGCGTGATGCTCTTGCTGCTGACGAATGCGCTCGTGCATGCCACGGAAAGGCTTGCCATGCGAAGGCAGCACCAAGGTGTCCGGGGCTAGATCCTGATAGGACAGCAGGGAGTTCAAATACAAAGGCAAAGGATTCGCAAAGGGCTCGGTATCGAACACGCTGATATTGGTGGAGATACGCGGCAAAAGCATATCACCGGAGATCAGCACCTTCAGTTCTTCACAATACAGGGACATATGCTCGGGAGCATGGCCGTAGCCCACGATCAAACGCCAGGGGCGTCCGGCAATCATCACACGCTGACCATCCATCAAGCGCACAAAACGCTCGGGCACCGAAGGCACCATCGAAGGGTAGTAATCCCCACGGCTGCGAATCTGCTCACGGGCTTTCTCGTCTTGCAGGCCATGACGGACAAAATGCGCTTCTGCCGCCACGCCATTCGGGCCACCGGCTTCCGCGCCAGTCTGGCGTCCACCTGTCCCCGACCACAGCCTGGCGGTCGCGTAGTCCGTCATGCTGATCCACAAGGGGGCATTCCAGCGCTGGCACAACCAGTCCGCCAAACCGACATGATCCGGGTGCATGTGAGTAACGATTACGCGCAGCACGGGCAAGCCTTCCAACTCGCTCTGGAAAACCTGTTCCCACAGCTCGCGCACTTCGGGACGGGCGACGCCACAGTCCACAATGGTCCAGCCCTCGCGCCCCTCGATTTGGTCGCGCAATAGCCACAAATTGATGTGATCCAGCGCAAAAGGCAAAGGCATACGCAGCCAACGCACCCCCGGCGCGACTTCCAGGCTGCCACCCGCTGGGGGCAGGGTATCTGCCCAGGGATAATTCAATTTTTGTTCGTTAGGATTCATGCTCGCTCCAATGAATGGCTCTTGTAGGGCGTAAGGGCTGTCCATACTAAAAGGCCCTAGTTCCCTCTCTAGCTCTATGGCATGATAGTTTACGTTTACGTAAATCACACTAAAAATGACAACGACAACCTGGACAATATCGGATCTGGCGCACGAGTTTGGCATCACGCCTCGTACCCTGCGCTTCTATGAAGACCAAGGGATCTTGAGCCCGCTGCGCCAAGGTACACAGCGCATTTATCAGCCCCGCGATCGTGCCCGCCTGAAGCTGGCCCTGCGTGGCAAGCGCCTAGGGCTGCAGTTATCGGAGATTCTGCGGCTGATCAATATGTATGAATCCCCGATGGACACGGCTTCCCAGCTTAAGCACTATCAGGAGGTATTGAACGAGCATCGCCTGCGCCTGGAGCGCCAGCGGCAGGACCTGGATCAGACCTTGCAGGAAATTCAGGACCAGCTCGACATCTGTCACACCATGAGCGAACAGTTGAAGTTGGAGTCCCGATAAGGGAAAACCCATATATATGACGTTTACGTAAACGTAATATAAATACAATTCCACAACCCATTTATTTCCACGGAGTGTCTCATGAGCCTGCCCGGCCTGAATTTCGATCTTGGCTCCGACCTGGACATGCTGCGCGACGCTGTCGCCGACTTCTCCCAGGCCGAAATTGCCCCTTTAGCGGCTCAACTGGATCACGATGACCAGTTCCCCATGCACTTGTGGAAGAAGTTCGGTGAGATGGGTTTGCTGGGCATGACCGTCAGCGAAGAATACGGTGGTGCGAACCTGGGCTATCTGGCCCACATGATCGCAATGGAAGAAATCTCCCGTGCCAGCGCCTCGGTGGCTCTGTCCTACGGTGCGCACTCCAACCTCTGTGTGAACCAGATCAACCGCAACGGTACGGAAGCCCAGAAGCAGAAATACCTGCCCAAGCTGATCAGCGGCGAGCATATCGGTGCTCTGGCCATGAGTGAGCCCGGTGCCGGTTCGGACGTGGTCAGCATGAAGCTGCGCGCCGACAAAAAGGGCGATCGCTACGTGCTGAACGGCTCCAAAATGTGGATTACCAACGGCCCGGACGCTGACACCCTGGTGGTGTACGCCAAAACGGACCCGCAAGCCGGCGCACGCGGCATTACCGCCTTCCTGATCGAAAAGGATTTTGTCGGTTTCTCCGTTGCCCAAAAGCTGGACAAGCTGGGTATGCGCGGCAGCCACACAGGCGAGCTGGTGTTCCAGGACTGTGAAGTGCCTGAAGAAAACGTGCTGGGCCAACTCAATGGTGGCGTCAAAGTGCTGATGTCCGGCCTGGACTACGAACGCGCCGTGCTGGCCGGTGGTCCGCTGGGCATCATGCAAGCCGTCATGGACGTGGTGATTCCTTACATCCACGATCGCAAGCAGTTCGGCCAGGCCATTGGCGAATTCCAGCTGATTCAAGGCAAGGTGGCCGATATGTACACCACCCTGCAAGCCAGCCGCGCCCTGTGCTATGCCGTGGGCAAGAATCTGGATCGTCTGGGTGCAGGCCACGTGCGTTCCGTGCGTAAAGACTGCGCGGCCGCGATCCTGTACAGCGCTGAAAAAGCCACCTGGATGGCCGGTGAAGGCATCCAGATTCTGGGCGGCAACGGCTACATCAACGAATTCCCCACAGGCCGCCTGTGGCGCGATGCCAAGCTGTACGAAATCGGCGCGGGCACCAGCGAAATCCGCCGCATGCTGATCGGCCGCGAACTGTTCGCCGAAACCGCCTAAAAAGGCAAAGGCATGTCCAACCCTGATTTTGGCGAAACCACCGTCATCACCCCGGTTCAAAAACCGGGGATGACGGCTATCCAGGTGGCTCAGGCCATGCTGGATGGTTTCAATCGCCACTACGCGCTGTTTCGCTATAGTGCCCAGCGCGCCAAGTCTTTGTACGAATCGGGCGACTGGCATGGTATTCAGCAGCTCTCGCGCGAACGTATCGAGTACTACGCGACACGGGTGCGCGAATGCGCGGCCATGCTTAGCCAGAATCTGCGTTTGCATCAGCCCACGCCTTCCGATCCGGCCCATCTGGACGAGGCCCAGCAGCAGTTGTGGTTGCAAGCCAAGGCGGAGTTTGTGCGTTTGCTGTCGGGCCACCGTCAGCCGGAATGTGCCGAGACTTTCTTCAACTCCGTCTCCTGCCGTGTGCTGCATCGGCACTATTTTCGCAACGAATTTATTTTCGTGCGTCCAGCTGTTGCCACGGATTATCTGGACGGCGCGCTGCCTTCGTATCGGGTCTATTACCCCACCGAAGAAGGTCTGGCAACCAGCCTGACCAATATGCTGGCCGACTTCGGTCTGGCCGCCCCCTTTGCCGACCTGCCGCGCGATGTGCGCACATTGGCCCGCATGGCGGTGCGTCAGCTATGCCGCCGCCTGCCACGTGGCTATGGCTCGCGCATTGGCTCGGACTGCCAGATTCAGGTGCTGAACTCCCTGTTCTTTCGTAACAAGGGTGCCTATGTGGTGGGCCGCCTGATCAATCAGGGTGAAGTGCTGCCGTTTTCGATTGCCATTTTGCATCGCCCATCAGGACATTTGTATATAGACGCCTTGCTGCACACCACGGACGACCTGTCCACGCTGTTCAGCTTTACACGCGCCTATTTCCTGGTCGATATGGAAGCACCGTCGGCCTATGTGGACTTCCTGTCCAGCCTGCTGCCCCGCAAGCCCAAGGCCGAGCTGTACACTGCCATCGGCCTGCAAAAGCAGGGCAAGACCCTGTTCTACCGCGACTTTCTGCACCACTTGTCGCACTCGCACGATCACTTTGATCTGGCTCCCGGTATTGCCGGTATGGTGATGACGGTATTCACCCTGCCGTCCTACCCCTATGTGTTCAAGCTGATCCGCGACCGGATTCAAAAGCAGGGCATGGACCACGCCACGGTGCGCAGCAAATACCAGCTGGTTAAAAAACATGATCGTGTCGGGCGCATGGCCGACACCTGGGACTACGCTCAGGTTGCCTTGCCCAAGGCACGCTTTTCCGAAGCCTTGCTGGAAGAACTTCGCCGCGAAGTGCCCAGCCTGCTGGAAGAGTCCGAGGACACCATCTTGCTGCGCCACGTCTACATTGAACGGCGCATGACCCCGCTGAACCTGTATCTGAACAAAGCCAGCGACCCCGCCCTGAATGCCGCCGTGGAGCAATACGGCAAGGCAATCCGGGAACTGGCCGCCGCCGACATCTTCCCCGGCGATATGTTGTTCAAGAACTTTGGTGTGACCCGTCTGGGCCGCGTTGTCTTCTATGACTACGACGAAATCCAGCACATGCGCGAGATGAACTTTCGCGCTATTCCGCCTGCACCAAATGAAGAAGCCGAAATGGCCAGCGAACCCTGGTACCCCATCGGCCCGAACGATGTATTTCCCGAAGAATTCGGCTACTTTCTATTGACCGACCCTCGCATTCGCAAAGCCTTCATGGCCCACCATGCAGAACTGCTGGAGCCTGAATGGTGGACTCAGTGCCGCTTGCGAGTGACGCAAGGTCGGATCGAAAATATTTTTCCGTATAACAAAGATCGGCAGCTGCACGAGTTTGCCAAACGCGCGCCGGTCTCCTCTTTGCAACCAGGAGTCTTTCATGACTAATTCCGTTGTCATCGTCTCGATCGCCCGCACCCCTATGGGCGGCATGATGGGTAGCCTGTCCGATCTGGCCGCCCACGAACTGGGCGCGGTCGCCATCAAGGCGGCCATGGAGCGCTCGGGCATTCAGGCCGACAAGGTCGACGAAGTGATCATGGGTAACGTGCTGCAAGCCGGTCAGGGCCAGGCCCCTGCACGTCAGGCTGCCTTGGGCGCCGGTCTGCCCCAGGGTGTAGCTTGCACCACCATTCACAAGGTTTGCGGTTCCGGTCTGAAAGCCGCCATGTTTGCCCACGACCTGCTCAAGGCAGGCAGCGTGGACGTGGTGGTGGCCGGCGGTCAGGAAAGCATGAGCAATGCTCCCTACCTGCTGCTGAAAGGCCGCGAAGGCTACCGCTACGGTCACTCCACCGTGTATGACCACATGGCCATGGACGGCCTGGAAGATGCCTACAGCCGTGGCACCGCCATGGGTGTATTTGCCGAAGATTGCGCCAGCAAATACGAGTTCAGCCGCGAAGAGCAAGATGCTTACGCGCTGGAGTCGCTGCGCCGCGCTCGCCAAGCCAGCGATGACGGCAGCTTTGAATGGGAAATTGCGCCAGTCACCATCGCTGGCCGCAAGGGTGATGTCGTTGTGGCCAAGGACGAAGCCCCCACCAAAGCCATGCCCGAGAAGATCCCCACGCTGCGTCCCGCTTTCAAGAAAGACGGCACGATTACCGCTGCCAACGCCTCGTCCATTTCGGACGGTGCCGCCGCCATGGTGATCACCACCGAAGAGAAAGCCAAGGAACTGGGCGCAACTCCACTGGCCCGCATTGTGGCTCACACCCAGCACGCGCAAGAACCGGCCTGGTTCACGACCGCTCCAGTCGCTGCTATCCAGAAACTGCTGGATAAAACCGGTTGGAGCGTGGCTGACGTTGACCTGTTCGAGATCAACGAAGCCTTCGCCGTGGTGACCATGGCTGCCATGAAAGAGCTGAACATCCCGCACGACAAGGTCAATATCCATGGTGGCGCAACTGCCCTGGGTCACCCCATCGGTGCATCGGGTGCTCGCCTTCTCGCAACCTTGATCGGCGCACTGCGCAAGACCGGTGGCAAGCGCGGTATTGCCTCGCTGTGCATTGGCGGTGGCGAAGCTGTCGCCCTGGCCGTCGAGCTGGTCTAAAGCAAGCTCATCAGCCGGGCTGCGGCCCGGCTGATTTTATGGGCTTTTCTCTGTTCTCTTTCCAGGCACGCCATGTCAGTTATTGAATCCCGCATCAATCCGCGTTCCCAAGACTTTCAGGACAACGCCTCGATCATGCAGGCCCTGATCCTTGATCTGCGCCAAAAGCTACAGAAAACCGCCTTGGGTGGGTCCGAATCCTCCCGGCAACGCCATGTGGGTCGCGGCAAGCTGCTGCCCCGCGAGCGCGTCGAACGTCTGCTTGATCCCGGTACGCCTTTCCTGGAGCTTTCGCCTTTGGCTGCCCAGGATGTCTATAACAACGAGTCTCCGGGCGCAGGCATCATCACCGGCATTGGCCGCATTGCAGGCATTGAATGCGTGGTGGTCTGCAACGACGCTACAGTCAAGGGCGGTACTTACTATCCGCTGACGGTGAAGAAGCATTTGCGTGCCCAGGAAATTGCCCAACAGAACAATCTGCCATGCGTGTACCTGGTGGACTCGGGCGGGGCCAACCTGCCCAACCAGGAAGACGTGTTCCCGGATCGTGACCACTTTGGCCGCATCTTCTACAACCAGGCCAATATGTCGGCCCAGGGCATTGCCCAGATTGCTGTCGTGATGGGTTCGTGTACCGCTGGCGGTGCCTACGTTCCAGCCATGAGTGATGAATCCATCATCGTGCGCGACCAGGGCACCATCTTCCTGGGTGGCCCTCCACTGGTCAAAGCCGCAACCGGTGAAGAAGTCAGCGCCGAAGACTTGGGCGGTGGCGATGTACACACCCGTCTGTCCGGCGTAGCCGACCATCTGGCCGAAAACGATCTTCATGCGCTGGAGCTGGCGCGCCGCTGCGTAGGTCGCCTGAACCGTGAGAAGAAACTGCCTTGGCCGCTGAAAGAAGTTCGCGAGCCACGCTACGACCCGCAAGAGCTGAACGGCATCATCCCTGCCGACACCCGCAAACCCTACGATGTGCGCGAAGTCATCGCCCGCATTGTGGATGACTCGGATTTTGATGAATTCAAGGCCCGCTTTGGCACCACGCTGGTGACCGGCTTCGCCCATATCCACGGCATGCCTGTAGGCATCATTGCCAACAACGGCATTCTGTTCTCCGAAGCGGCCCAGAAGGGTGCCCACTTCATCGAACTGTGCTGCCAGCGCAAGACACCTCTGGTGTTCCTGCAGAACATCACCGGCTTCATGGTGGGCCGCAAGTACGAAAACGAAGGGATTGCCCGTCATGGTGCCAAGCTGGTCACCGCTGTTTCTACGGCAGCTGTACCCAAGTTCACCGTGATTCTGGGCGGCTCCTTTGGTGCCGGTAACTACGGTATGTGTGGCCGAGCCTTCAGCCCGCGCCTGCTGTTTCTCTGGCCCAATGCCCGCATCTCGGTCATGGGTGGTGAGCAGGCAGCCAGCGTGCTGGCTACCGTGCGCCGTGATGGCCTGGAAGCTCGTGGCCAAAGCTGGAGCGCCGAGGAAGAAGAAGCCTTCAAGGCCCCCATCCGCGAACAATACGAACATGAAGGCCACCCCTACTACGCCACTGCGCGTCTGTGGGATGACGGCATCATCCAGCCTTCGGACACCCGGCGCGTTCTGGCCCTGGGCCTGTCCGCCGCCTTGAACGCCCCTATTGAAGACACCCGCTTTGGCGTGTTCCGCATGTAAGACAAGGAGACACTGTGTTTCAGACCCTGCTGATAGCCAATCGCGGTGAAATTGCCTGCCGGGTGGCCGCCACTGCCCGCAGCCTGGGGCTGCGTACCGTTGCGGTTTACTCCGACGCGGACGCCGACGCCCAGCACGTACGTGCTTGTGATCAAGCCGTGCGCATCGGTGGCCCCGAGCCACGCGACAGTTACCTGAAGATCGATGCCATTCTGGAAGCCGCCCGTGCCACTGGCGCGAATGCCATCCATCCCGGCTACGGCTTTCTGTCCGAGAACGAGCACTTTGCTCGCGCTTGTGAAGAAGCCGGCATTATTTTTGTAGGCCCGCCCGCTCAAGCCATTGCGGCCATGGGCAGCAAGTCCGCCGCCAAATCCCTGATGGAAAAAGCCGGTGTGCCTCTGGTGCCCGGTTACCACGGCGACAACCAGGACCCCGACTTCCTGCACCAGCAAGCCGACAACATCGGCTACCCCGTGCTGATCAAAGCCAGCGCCGGTGGTGGCGGCAAGGGCATGCGCATTGTGGAAGAGTCCGGCGCGTTCCTGGAAGCCTTGCGCTCTTGCCAGCGCGAAGCTGCCAGCAGCTTTAGTGACGACCGCGTGCTGATCGAGCGCTACATCACCAAGCCACGCCACATCGAAATCCAGGTCTTTGGTGACCAGCACGGTGGGTACGTGTACTTGTTCGAACGCGATTGTTCGGTACAGCGCCGTCACCAGAAAGTGATTGAAGAAGCTCCCGCCCCCGGCATGACGCCCGAGCGTCGCCAGGCCATGGGTGAAGCGGCCATTGCAGCGGCACGCGCCGTGAACTATGTGGGTGCAGGCACGGTGGAGTTCATTGCCGAGCAGGACGGGCGTTTCTACTTCATGGAAATGAATACCCGCCTGCAAGTGGAGCACCCCGTCACCGAGCTGATTACGGACCACGATCTGGTGGAATGGCAGCTGCGTGTGGCCGATGGCCAGCCTTTGCCTGCCAAGCAGGAAGAGCTGAGCATCAATGGTCACGCCATTGAGGTTCGCATTTACGCAGAAAACCCCGATAAGGACTTCCTGCCCTCCATCGGTACACTGCGCAGCTTGCAGTACCCCGCCCATGCGTCCTTCACCTCCGGTGATGTGCGTATCGACAGCGGCGTGCGTGAAGGCAGCGTCATCAGTCCCTTCTACGATCCCATGATTGCCAAGGTCATCACCCATGGTGCTGATCGTGAACAGGCCCGTCGTCGCCTGATTCGCACGCTGGCCGATACTCAAGTGGCCGGTGTACACACCAACAAGACCTTCCTGCAACGTCTGCTGGGCGATGAAGCCTTTGCCCAGGCCGATCTGGATACGGGTCTGATCCCACGTCGTCACGATGCGCTGTTCCCCAGCAATCAGGACGTTCCAGCTTCTGTGCTGGCCTTCGCCGCCTGCGCCGTGCTGACTCATCAGGGTATGAGCGGGCAAGCCCCCAACTCCGACCCGTGGGCGGTACATGACGCCTGGCGTTTGAGCGGGGACTACGATCAGAAAGTGGCCTTGCAACTGGGTGAAGAAGCCCACGAAGTGCTGCTGCAACGTCGTGACAACCAGTGGCAGATCACGCTGGGCGAAACCCAACACGCGCTGCGCTGGCAAGCCGAGGCAAGGGCTGGTCTGGCCAACACCCTGACCTTGCGTCTGTGGCTGGATCAGGTCGAGTACCGCGCCCAGGTGCTGCAAGATGGCGACCATCTGCAAGTTGCCCAGGCTGGTTCAGACTGGACCCTGGCCGTGGTCGACACCTTGGCCAGTGCCGGCACCAACAGCCAGGAAGCCCACGGAGGCCGCCTGACCGCTCCCATGCCGGGCAAGATCATTGCCTTGAATGTGGGCGCAGGTGACAGCGTCAAACAGGGCGATGTGCTGCTGGTCATGGAAGCCATGAAAATGGAACACTCCATTCAGGCACCGGCAGACGGCACCGTGGCCGAGCTGTTCTTTGCGGTGGGCGATCAAGTGCCTGAAGGAGCAGAACTGGTCACCATGGAGAGCTGAAACTCCTCCCTTCCAGCCCGTGTAAAACGCATTGCCGGGCTGGAAAAATAGGCGTAAAGTCGCACTAACAAGAGCCCCCGTCCAGGGGCTCTTGCCGTTAAGAACGACTCATGACCGCCCAGCCTCTTACCCCCTACTGTGGTCGCTTTGCGCCTAGTCCCAGTGGTCCCTTGCACGAGGGTTCGCTGGTGGCCGCTATGGCCAGCTACCTGGATGCACGTGCCCAGAACGGGCGCTGGTTACTACGCATTGAAGATATAGACACGCCACGCGTGGTCACAGGGGCTGACCAGATCATCATGCAGCAGTTGCAAGGCCTGGGCATGCATTGGGATGGCGAGGTGATTTGGCAAAGCCAGCGGCTGGCACGCTACCAGGAAGTGTTTGGTGGCCTGCGCGAGCGAGATCTGGTCTACGGCTGCACCTGCACCCGTCAGGAAATTCTGGCGGCTTCCATGCCGGTTGCCCCGGATTCGCATGAATATCCCTATGCAGGCACCTGCCGCCACGGCATCCCGGCAGACCGTACCATCCGTGCATGGCGGCTACGTGTCCCGGAAGGGGTGGAACACTTCACCGATCGCTGGGCCGGGCCGCAGCGACAGGACGTAGCCAAAGAAGTCGGGGACTACATCCTTAAACGGGCCGACAAGCTCTGGGCTTACCAGTTTGTCGTGGTCATTGATGATGCGGACAGCCGGATCACTGATGTTGTACGCGGCGCAGACTTGCTCAGCTCCACAGCCCGCCAGCGCGTACTGCAAAAAGTCCTGGGCCTGCCTGTCCCGCGCACGTTGCACGTGCCGCTGGCCTGTGATGAGCAAGGCCGCAAGCTCTCCAAACAGAATCATGCCCCGGCCTTTGACCTGGACCATCCTCTGGAGACGCTACAACGGGTCTGGACCTTTCTGGGTTTTGCTCCCGTGGCTGCGAACACCCTGGACGGGTTCTGGAGCCAGGCCATCAGTGCGTGGGCGCAGCGCTTCCCGCTGCCTGCGAAGCCAAGCCCGAACAACTGAGCCACGAGCCGAGGCTAGATGCGGATGCGGATGCGGATGCGGATGCGGATGCCACCTAGGGTTTCAAATAAACGACAGTTTCTGCCCCAACAATCGATTTATGTTTCAATCATAAAGACGCCCTGCCGCAAAGGGCGTCTGCCAGAGCAGACCCAGGCAAAAAGCAGTCTGGATGCGCAAGGCAAGACCCATCCATCCCCTGAACACCCCATTTGCCCCCTACCGCAAATCAGCGTAAAGTTTGGTCACTGGTTACCGAAATCACGCAGTTTTTTTAATCACTTAGGACGGCAACCTTATACCCATGTTTGATATCCTGGTTTATCTATTCGAGACGTATTACAACCCCCAGTCCTGTCCCAAGGCGGAGGTTCTGGCCCACAAGCTGGCGGCTATTGGCTTTGAAGACGAGGACATCAACGACGCACTGGGCTGGTTACATGCACTGGGCGAGACCTCGCAGCAGTGCCAGCCTACGGCTCAACTCAGTCCCAACAGTCAGCGTATTTTTTCTGAGCACGAACAACATGTGCTGGGCGCTGATGCCATGGGTTTCATCACCTTTTTGCAAAATTCCGGCGCTCTTACCGCCCACCTGCGCGAAATCCTGATTGAAAGCGCCATGACGGTGGACGAAAGCCCGGTCTCGTTGGACAAAATAAAAATTGTCGCCCTGATGGTTTTGTGGAGCCACGAAGCCGAAATCGATCACCTGATCTTTGAAGAGCTGCTCAGCGACGACTCCACCCGTCAGTCCCACTAAGCTGATACACAGGAACCTATTTTTGTTCAAGAAACGGCCCCGATAAAGAGGGTCCTTCAACACAAAAAACCAAGGCTCGAATCCGACACTTCATCGGATTCGGGCCTTTTTGATGGGTCTTGCTGCTGACAGGCTCTTGCTTGGCCGCCTCTAGAGAAACAAGCCCCAGATACGAAAAAGCCGGATTGTCTTTATTAGAGGCAATCCGGCTACAGGCTATTGAGCGCAGTGGATCAAGCTCAGGCTTACTTGATTTCCTTTCTATCCTTGTCCAGCATCGCGCGCAGCAGGCTTTGGCCACCCTCGACCACTGCAAACTCGCCATAACGGGCTGCATCGAAGCGATCTGCCGAGCCTTCAGCGAAGAACCAGGCATCGGTACCCGGCGTCCAGTTACTGCGGTGACGACGCATACGCAAGCGCATCACATCAGCGGGTTCCGCCACAGGGCCTTCTTCGCTCCACAGACGCTCCTGGCCGTCCTGTTCCAGATAGACACCCTTGAGCTGCGCCACCTTGTTCTCATCCAGCTGCACCGCCACAACCACCCACTGCTGAGCGTCCATCTGGGCAAGCGCGTCCTTGGGCAAGCCCCAGGACAGGGCAGACAGGTTCTGCGACAGGGCAAAGTTCAAGGACATATAGTCGCCCTGCATCAGCGAACGGGGATCCACCGGAGCCAGCTCCAGCAAGACCGTCTGACCATCGCTCAAGATACGTTCTTTTTGCACGATGGCCACGTTGGCCACACCCAGCACAAGCACGGTCCCCAGCAGAACGCTGGCAACAATACCCTTAGGCGTCTCCTGCGGCGCTGCTAACGCCGCTTTCTTCTTGCGGCTCAACTGACCCAAATAGGCAAAGACCAGACATCCCACTCCGGTTGCCAGCAACAGTTCGGCCTTGTCCAGCAAGCTGATATTCAGGATGTAATACAGACGCCAGAGGCAGAACAGGCCCATTGCCACGGCCACCGCCAACAAGCTGAGATAACGCCAGGCATAAGCCACCAGAATCCAGCTCAAGGCCAGGGCCACTGGCGGATAGGGTGTCCAGACCGCGCACAAAGCGGCCATCCCCAGCAAGGCAATGCCATAAACCAGGGGCTGGTCACGCCAGCCACGCCAATAAAACGCCAGTATCGCCAAAGGAGCCATGGCCAGCAGAAAGCCAGCTACGGTCAGGTACGGCCGCGACTCGTCCCAGAAGGGCATGGAATAAAACAGCGTGCCCGCCGAAACAAGATGAATCTGGGAAGCGAGCAGCAAGGACCAGAACAAGGGCAGCCAGAAATGCGGCTTGCGCTCACCACGCAGATAAAAATGCCCCAGCAACAAGGCGGCAAAAAACATGAATGCCGCGGGCATTTCCAGCACCCAATAAGGCATCATGGTCCAGCGATCAAACAAGCGCTCGATCACCAGAAACTCGATCGCGGCCAGTGCCCAAATCACCAGCAACATGCGCAATACGAACTGGCCTTTGGCAAGTCTGTACAGCAAGGTGCTGATCACGACGGCTATCATGGCGCTGGCCTCAGGTGGCCAGGGGTAGCGCATGTCCACAAGCGGCGCGCTCAGCAAGAGCAGCGCACACGCAACCCAGCCGCCGACCAGATCCCGGCTGGGTACTGTGTGAGCCTTGCCAAACAGCACGGGGGACACCAGAGCCATGATGCCACCCAGTACACCTAGCGCTTCCAGACTCAAATCCAGAGAAACAGCCAAGTACAGCAGAATAATCAGCGGTAACAGCAGGTAGAGGAACAGCTTGATCACGCGCAGATACCAGGGGTGATGCTCGTCACTATCCTGAGCGTCAGCTTGAACGCTAGCCTGTGCGTGGGCCAGAGTCTCTGCTGTTGAGGCGGCAGGACTTGTTGCCATTGCTGCGTTCACTGGTGCTTGAGTTGCTGCCGCTTCGCCACCATGAGTCCGTCGCCAATGGACGACCTGTTGCTGCAGGAAGCGCAGCAAGCCCAGGCCCAGGCCCACAATCACCACCACGATCAGCAGAAACGCATCGCTTGCATACTCAATAATCAGCATGCTCAAGGAGCCATACGCACCGAACGAGGCCAAGGACATGATCAGCAAATCCGGGCGGCGGTAGTGATAAATACCGTACAGCACCAGGAACAGGACCAGTCCCAGCAGGAAGTTGCCTTCCATGACCTGGGCACCGATGAAAAAACCCACCGCAATTGCTGCCACACGCGGCACGATGCGCCACGGGTCATGACGCGCACGCCAGATGGTTTCGGCGGCCAGCAACAACAGCGCATTGACTGCCAAAGCTAGCAAGGTCTGCGAGGTGTAACTGCGCCCGAACCAGCCCAAGCGGGCAACATCAATCCACAAGTACAAGGCGGTATTGATCAGTACCAGCCACAGCACCGACAGAAAGACACTGCGCACTGTGAATACCCAAGGTATGATCAGCACAGTCCACAATGCGAAAAGCTGCCAAGGGTCTGCGCCAGTCTGATAAGTCTGGCCAATCAGCGCCAGCAAACCGCCCGTGGCCACGGCGGCCAGGCCGGTCAAAGCAGCAGGCACTCCCAGGTCATGACCCCAGCCACCGGAACGTCGGCGAAACAGCAAGGCCAGCCCTGCAGAAACCAGCACGGCGCCTTGAGCCAGGGCAAATTTGGCTACGTGCCCCCAGTTTTCCCAATTGGCCGCAATCCAGGTCACCAGACCACTAGCGAGCAGCAAAACGGCCAAACCCCAGGCCAGTTTTGTCAGAAACACTCGCCAGTCTGTGGGCCATACGTTAGTCTTGTCAGGTCTCATAACTTGCATAGAGGGATAAGCACCTCGTATCATTTCGCGCATTGCAGCGCAGTTGCTGTCACTGGAATCATATGGATAAAACACTAATCATTGCCGAGAAACCTTCAGTCGCCGTAGATATCTCGCGGGCATTGGGCGGTTTCACTCGAGAAGGTGATTATTTCGAAAGCGATCGCTATGTGCTGGCCTCCAGCATCGGCCATCTGCTGGGCCTGGTGGCCCCTAATGATCCGGTCCGCGGCAAGTGGAGCTTCACACATCTACCTGTTATTCCCCCTCAGTTTGAGCTCAACCCGACTGACAAGAAATCGACTGAGCGCTTGAAACTGCTGGTCAAGCTGATCAAACGAAAAGATGTCACCGCTGTGATTAATGCCTGTGACGCGGGGCGCGAGGGTGAGCTGATTTTTCGCTACATTATGCAGTACGCTGGAGCGAAAAAACCGGTGCAAAGGCTTTGGTTACGTTCGATGACACAATCGGCGATCCGTGAAGCATTTGAAAACCTGCGCGACGATGAAGACATGAAACCGCTGGAAGCGGCGGCCCGTTCGCGCGCTGAAGCGGACTGGCTGGTGGGCATTAATGGCACGCGTGCCATGACGGCTTTCAATAGCAAGGATGGCGGTTTTTTCAAGACCCCCGTGGGCCGTGTGCAAACCCCCACGCTGGCTATCGTGAACGAGCGCGAGAACCGCATTCGCCAGTTCGTGTCGCGCGATTACTGGGAAGTACATGCGGACTTTATTGCCGCTGCAGGCCTGTACACCGGCCGCTGGTTCGATCCCAAGTTCGTCAAAGACGAGCATGACCCCGAGAAAAAAGACTCGCGTCTGTGGTCCCTGACGGCGGCCCAAACCATTGTGGCCGCGTGCCGCGAGCAACCCGGCGTAGTCACCGAGGAATCCAAGCCCAGCACGCAGATGTCGCCCGCCTTGTTTGATTTGACCTCGCTGCAACGCGAAGCCAACTCGCGCTTCGGCTTCTCTGCCAAGACCACCTTGTCCTTGGCGCAGACGCTATACGAACGCCACAAGGCGCTGACTTACCCCCGTACCGATTCGCGCTATCTGCCTGAAGACTATATAAGTACGGTGCAAGAAACCATGCGTGCGCTGGCTGACAGCGGCACGCCTGCCAGCGCTTCGGTGCAACCGTTTGCGCAGGAAGTGGTCGAGCAGAAATGGGTCAAGCCCAACCGTCGGATTTTCGACAACAAGAAGGTTTCGGATCACTTTGCCATCATCCCCACCTTGCAGGTGCCTCGGGAGCTGAGCGATGCCGAACACAAGATTTACGAGCTGATCAGCCGTCGCTTCCTGGCCGTGTTCTTCCCGGCTGCGGAATTCCGCGTCACCACGCGTATTACGCAGGTGTCCGGTCACCACTTCAAGACGGAAGGCAAAGTGCTGGTCAAACCGGGCTGGCTGGCTATTTACGGCCGCGATGCCCAAGGTGAAGATGCGTCCCTGGTGCCGGTTGCTGACGGCGAGAAGGTTCGCACTGAAGACGTGAACACCAAGGCCCTGGCTACCAAGCCACCTGCACGCTTTACGGAAGCGACCCTGCTGTCGGCCATGGAAAGCGCCGGCAAGCTGGTAGATGATGAAGCCTTGCGCGAAGCCATGTCCGAGCGCGGTCTGGGTACGCCAGCCACTCGTGCTGCCATTATTGAAGGTCTGCTGAACGAAGCCTACTTGCGTCGTGAAGGCCGCGAGCTGGTGCCTAGCGCCAAGGCACGTCAACTGATGACTTTATTGTCCGGTCTGGGCGTGAGCGAACTGACTTCGCCCGAACTGACTGGCGAGTGGGAGCACCAGCTCAAGCAGATCGAGCAACGTCAGCTGGATCGGGACGTGTTCATGCGTGAAATCGCGCAGATGACGCAAGTTATCGTCAAGCGCGCGAAAGAATATGAGCGCGACACGGTTCCGGGTGATTACGCGACCTTGCAGACGCCATGCCCTAAATGTGGTGGCGTGGTCAAAGAAAATTACCGTCGTTATGCCTGCACGGCTTGCGATTTCTCTATCGGCAAGCACCCCGGTGGTCGCACCTTTGAGCTGCCTGAAGTTGAAGAGCTGTTGGCCAAGAAAGAACTGGGCCCACTGCCTGGTTTCATCAGCAAGATGGGTCGTCCCTTTGCGGCACTTTTACGCATTACCGACGAGTACAAGCTGGAGTTCGACTTCGGCCAGAACGACGACGATGATGACGAAGCCCTGGATTTCAGCGGCCAGACCCCGGTCGGCCCCTGCCCCAAGTGCCAGTCTCCCGTCTTTGAGCACGGCTTGCGTTACTTGTGCGAGAAGTCCGTTGGCCCGTCCAAGAGCTGCGATTTCCGTAGCGGCAAGGTGATTCTGCAGCAGGAAATTACCCGCGAACAGATGGCCAAGCTGTTGGGCGAAGGCAAGACAGACCTGCTGGATGGTTTCGTGTCCTCGCGTACCAACCGCAAGTTCAAGGCCTTCCTGGTGCGTCAGGCAGACGGCAAGATCGGCTTTGAGTTCGAGCCGCGTCCAGAGAAGCCAGGTCGCAAAACAGCCGCCAAGAAAACGGCCACTAAAGCAGCGGCTAAAAAGACAGCAGTGAAGAAGACGGCGGCCAAGAAGACGGCAGCTAAAAAAACAGCTGCTAAAAAGACGGCCAGCAAGGCGGAGTAAAAAGCTCGGCTTGGTTGGAAGAAATGGCCTCCCTTTTTTGGGGGGCCTTTTTTTTATGGGTAGTCGTGTAGGGCTTGCAGGCTGGGGAAGAGAGTCTCTGTGAAAACGCCATTCAGGGACCGGGTTTGGGTCTCCGGGCTGAGCACTTGCCGGTGCTACGCACCGGTTCCCTTGTCGAGCACAGGCTCCGGGCGCGCCCTGAACTCGCCCGGTGGTTTGTCCCCCGGACAAACCACAAACGCCGGGCTCAAACAGCAGGGCGCTTGCATCCCGGATCCCGCACTCGCCTGCGGCAAGTACTCTGAACCGCCCCGAGACCCAAACCCGGTCCCTGAACGGCTCACAATAGTTCTTTGCCCAGAAGCTGTAAGGCTTCTTACCCTTAAGACCTCAATTCCACCCAAATACTTATGTATGCCCCTGGACATGACATAAAGAAACGACCGAAACATAGGCTGCTAACCAAACATAAGCATCGAAAAGTAAACAACAACAACAACAACAACAACAACAACAACAACAACAACAACACATAGTGCATAGCACACAGCACCCTGCACGCAGCCACAGCCACAGCCAATGCAAACCCAACCGAAACAGTGTTGCAAGGCCGAGGTATTAAAACGGTGTGAAGGCTCGAGG
>NZ_JAHKKC010000028.1:0-44992 GCF_020496585.1 Alcaligenes sp. 13f | reverse complement strand
ATGCCGACGCGGATGCTGACGCTGATGCGGATGCTGACGCCGATGCTGATGCAGACGCCGACGCCGACGCCGACGCGGATGCTGATGCCGATGCAGATGCTGATGCCGACGCTGATGCTGACGCAGACGCTGATGCCGACGCCGACGCCGATGCCGACGCTGATGCAGACGCCGACGCCGATGCCGATGCCGACGCCGACGCAGACGCCGACGCAGATGCCGACGCTGATGCAGACGCAGACGCTGATGCTGACGCGGATGCGGATGCTGATGCTGATGCTGACGCTGACGCCGATGCAGACGCCGACGCGGATGCTGATGCCGATGCTGACGCCGATGCTGACGCTGATGCTGATGCAGACGCTGACGCCGACGCCGACGCGGATGCAGATGCTGACGCTGACGCCGATGCTGACGCAGACGCCGACGCCGACGCTGACGCCGACGCTGATGCTGATGCCGACGCAGATGCTGATGCCGACGCGGATGCTGACGCTGATGCGGATGCTGACGCCGATGCTGATGCAGACGCCGACGCCGACGCCGACGCGGACGCTGATGCCGATGCAGATGCTGATGCCGACGCTGATGCCGACGCCGACGCGGATGCTGATGCCGATGCAGATGCTGACGCCGATGCCGACGCCGATGCTGACGCTGATGCAGACGCCGACGCTGATGCTGACGCGGATGCCGACGCTGATGCAGACGCAGATGCTGATGCCGATGCAGACGCCGATGCGGATGCAGACGCCGATGCTGACGCGGATGCCGACGCGGATGCCGACGCTGACGCGGATGCTGATGCTGACGCGGATGCTGACGCTGATGCGGATGCTGACGCCGATGCTGACGCAGACGCTGACGCTGATGCAGACGCCGACGCCGACGCTGATGCAGACGCCGATGCTGACGCGGATGCTGACGCGGATGCCGACGCCGACGCGGATGCCGATGCAGACGCAGATGCTGACGCCGACGCAGATGCAGACGCCGATGCTGATGCTGACGCTGATGCAGACGCAGACGCAGACGCCGATGCTGATGCCGACGCAGATGCGGATGCCGACGCGGATGCTGACGCTGACGCCGATGCTGATGCAGACGCCGACGCCGATACTGATTTTGACGTTGTAGACGTGAACGCTCAGGCAAGTCTGTCATCATCAATCATTTATGAAGATCAAGCCCCAGTTACGGATGAAGACACTAAATTTGATCTGTTTGGGATCAGCGTTGGTTCGGGATTAGTTAATCTTAATATTGGTTCCGGCCACCCATTGGTTGAATTTGAACTTGGTGAGTCTACTAATTCGACCACATTTGATATAGGGATCAGTGGACTACTTGATATTGGGGTCTTGGGCTCGTATGCCGTCATTGTGGAGCGCCAGGAGAACGGGCAGTGGGTTAGACCCGATGATTTAGGGGAGAAATTCAATCAGGGGATTTTGAAGCTAGACCTATTGAACTTGTTCGGGACAGAGGGTAGTTTCACGCTCGACAATTTGCCGGCGGGTGCTTACCGAGCTACTTTGGTTCCCGATCCTGCACTAATCAGTGTCGGTGTTGCGATCACCCGCAATATTTCTGTAAGTGCTACGGATAAGGTGCCGCAAGAAATTATTTCTGTGGATCAGGTGGCTGAGGGGAACTTTATTAGCCAATCCGTATCCGGTGGTGAGCCCGATACGCTGAAAGTTACTTCCGTCACTATTAATGGTCAGGAGCATCCTCTGACTCCAGGAACCCCATTAGAGCTTGAGGGGGAGCATGGCAAACTAGTCATTACAGAGCAAGGGGCCTACACGTACACGCCCAATGCTCAAGCGGGGAATCAGGGGACCGATTCGTTCGTTGTGACGCTAACAGACCTAGATGGAACATCGCATTCAGCTAATCTGATTATTGATGTGTCCATAGATGCCGGCTTGCCCGAGATTGAGTACGGCGAGTCTGTGGTGCCGGGATTCGGCGAAGTCTTGACTGACCACGGGTGGGAAAACCCAGACGAAAACCCGTGGAAGTACGCGGATGCGAATCAACTTACCGAATGGAATCAATCCCAATTGATTGAAGGCGATCGCGTTTTCGGTGTCAGTAGTGATGTTGTAGGTGTGTTTGCCGTCACTCCTCGGGGTGAGTTGGAGGAGAATGCGCTCGCTAACGGTGCCAAATTAGTCTTGGACATTGCTTGGAATAACGGAGAGCTTGCTGAAAAGGGCATTGGCGAATCCACCGTATTTCAGGTGATAGTGGGGGGAGTTGTTTACGCAACGGTAACCACCCCGACTAATGCCAATGGCCCGGCAATTGGTGAACCTGCTTCCATTGTTTATGAGAACGGGGCGAGTGGTAATTTGGTTGCATTGGCTGCGCCGTTGTCCGAGCAAAATGGCCAATCGCCTACGGAGAGTCACGAATGGTCTGCTTGGGAGATTGAACTGCCGGCTATCTCGGGATCCACAGACCTGGTCTTGCGTTGGGAGGTCAAAGGCTCCGATGTTCCAGGGGACACGACATCTGATGACTTGTTCATCAAGAACGTAGAACTGTTGCCAGTTCTCGATGGTCTTGTGTCGGAGGCGGTCATGTTGCCAGAGCATTTTGAGCTGGCTACCGAGACCGGCGCTTCGTTGCTGGAGCCATCGGGCGTGGACGCGTTAGAAGGCATTGAGCTTCAGGAGAGCGATGCTAACGAGGGAGAGGCCACCGTCGATTTGTCTTTCCTTGCGCAAGAGCAAAACAGTTTCGGTGTTCAAGAGTCCACTGACATGGCAGAAACTGCCTTAGACAGTCTGGCTATTGAAGTCGACGTTGTTGATACTCAGGCGCTGGACGATGAGTACAGTGATTTAGTGTAGTTTTTTTAGTGAGCACTGGGCTGCAAAGCCCAGTGCTTTTTTGTCTTTATCCCATTCGCAGTGCCTGTCCGTTTTGCAGACCTTTTTTCACTGCCCTATACGCAGGTCAATGATAAGACGTTTGATCGTTGTATTTCACAAGGATGAATGCATGCCATTGCAGGAAGCCGTATCTGTTGCCTCAGCCTCCGAGGCCAGGCCCCAGGATTTGTACAAACCCTGGATTGACGCTGTTCTGTCCATTGCCAGGCACTACCGTCTGGATGTCTCGCCCCAGAATCTGGAGCTGACAGCCAACTGGTTGAAGACGCGAGACATTGCCTATGTGCTGCGCCGCCTTGCGAAAGAAGCAGGCTTGTACGTCAAACCCGTCACCTTAAGTGAAAGCGATCTGAATATTTGGCGCCTACCCTTGCTGGTGCAGCTGGAAAGCGGCCAGGTTGGGGTGGTGGAGCAGATCAATGAAGGCGGATTGCTGGGTATCCGTTATAGCGGCGATGAAGGGCTGCTTAGCGAAGTGGCGGTTGCTGATCTGTTGAGCAATGTACGGGCGGCGTTTGTGATGCGGCCCATTCATGCTGTGGCTGACGCCCGCGTCGATGACTACGTCAAACCTTTTGAGAGGCATTGGCTCAAGCAAATTGTTTTTAGTGACTGGCGCCCGTACTCCCATTTGTTTGTGGCGTCTTTTCTGATCAATGTGTTGGGGTTGTCCGGGATTCTGTTTACCCGACAGGTCTATGACCGAGTGATTCCGGCCGAGTCCTATCCAACCTTGTATGTGCTGTTTAGCGGGGTGATGGTCGCGCTGGTGTTCGCTTTTATATTCAGAATTGCCCGCAGCAAGGTTATTAACATGCTGGGAAAGCGGGCCGATTTACGCATATCTGATCGGGTCTATGGTCGTGTGTTACGCATTCGCAATAGCGACAGGCCGCAGTCCACTGGCAGTCTGATTGCCCAGGTTCGAGAGTTGGACAGCATCCGCGAAATGCTGACTTCTGCCACCGTTACCTCCTTGGTGGATATTCCGTTCTTTGTGTTGTTCTGTGTCGTGTTCTGGTATCTGGCGGGCAACCTGGTGTTGGTGCCTTTGATTGCCGTGGTGTTGATGATTACTCCCAGCTTGCTGGCTCAGCCGCGTTTGCGTCAGTACGCCAGCCAGTCTGCTCGCGAAGCGAGTTTACGCAATGCCATTTTGGTGGAAGCGGTGCAAGGCTACGAGGACATCAAAACCACCCAGTCGGAGCTGCGCTTTCAGAATCAGTGGAATAACTTCAACGCTGCCAGTGCAGATGTCGCTTTGAAGCTGCGCTCTTTGAATAGTTGGCTGAGCAGTTGGAGCAGTACGGTGCAAGGTTCGGTGTTTGCTTTGATCGTGTTGTTTGGCGCGTTCAAAGTGATTGATGGTGAACTGAGCACCGGTTCGGTGGTTGCCGCTTCCATTCTGGGGACACGCATGTTAGCGCCGATGGCCAAGCTGACAGGTGTTCTGTCTCGTTGGCAGCAAACCAAGGTTGCCATTGCTGCGATCGACAAGCTGATGAGCCTGCCTACTGATGATGACACTGCGCAAGAAGGGCGCATTCATGTTGCCAATGTTCGTGGCAACTATGTGTTCAAAGATTGCCAGATCAGCTACCGCTCCGACAATCCTACTCCGGTCTTGTCCATTAAGGATCTGCAGATTCGTGCTGGTGAAAAAATTGGCATTTTGGGACGTAACGGGGCGGGTAAATCGACCTTGCTGCAAGTGTTATCCGGTCTGCTGATCCCGTCTGAAGGCACCGCCACGATAGAGGGCGTCAGTCTGGCGCATATCGATACGGCAGATTTGCGGCGTGATATGGGCTTGCTCAGTCAGAGCGCATCGTTGTTCTACGGAACCATACGCGACAACATTACCTTGGGTGCGCCGCTGGCCAGCGATCAGGACATCCTGAAAGCTCTGACCATGACCGGTGCCATCGAGTTCATTCAACGTTTGCCTACCGGCCTTGATCATGTCTTGACCGAGGGTGGGAAAGGCCTGTCGGGCGGACAACGTCAGGCCTTGCTCCTGTCGCGCCTGATTCTGGCCAATCCGGATGTGGTGTTGCTGGATGAACCTACTTCAGCCATGGATGACGCCAGCGAGCGGCACTTTATTCGCCATCTTCAGCGCTGGGCACAAGACAAGACTCTGGTTATGGCCACGCACAAGCTGCGCATGCTGGAACTGGTAGACCGCATTCTGGTGGTCAGCAACGGCAAGATCGTGATGGATGACAAGAAACAAGTCGTGCTGGACAAGCTGGCTCAAGGCGCAAAGAAAAAGCAGGAGCCCGCCAATGACAACTAAGAACTCAAACAAACCCAAGAGCTCGGATAAGTCGGATCAAAGTCTGGACGCGGTTTTGCTCTTTGACCCCAATCGGGATCAGCACCAGTATCAGGACGATGTAAGCGAAGCGCAGATTGTGCGCTCCAACCGCATTATCTGGTTCTTTGGTTTGCTCCTGGTGGTGCTGATTGCCTGGGCCTACTTTGCGGAGTTGACAGAGGTTTCCTCGGGAACCGGCAAGATCATTCCCAACTCGCGCGAGCAGGTTATTCAGTCCCTGGAGGGCGGGATTATTTCCCATCTCTATGTGCGCGAGGGCGACATTGTGGAGCCGCAGCAAATTCTGGCTCAACTGGATCTGACTAAAACAGAAGCGAACGTCGGTGAAAGTGCGGCCAAACACAGGGCGGCAGTAGCCAGCGTGGCACGACTGGAAGCTGAGGTGAACGGCACCAAGTTGAGCTTCCCGGAGTCCTTGAACGAGTTCCCCTCGTTGATCCAGGCCGAAACGCGCTTGTACAACACGCGCCAGGCCGGCTTGAATGAGTCCATATCAGGCCTGAGGCAGTCCTTGGGCATTGTCAGCGAAGAGTTGCGCTTGACCCAGTCGCTTGCTAAAGCCGGGGCTGCCAGCCATGTGGACGTACTCAAGCTGCAACGTCAGGTGTCGGAAATTCGTTTGAAGATTACCGAGCGCCAGGCCGAATACATGGTGAAAGCGCGCGAAGAGCTGGCGCGTGCCAAGGCCGAGGCGGACTCTTTGGAAGAGGTCATTCGTGGACGTTCGGACTCGCTGTCCCGCCTGACTTTGCGCTCGCCCGTGCGCGGTGTGGTGAAAGATATCGAAGTGACGACGCAAGGTGGGGTGATTCCACCCAATGGCCGCCTGATGGTGATTGTGCCTATGGAAGATCAGTTGCTGGTGGAAGCACGTATCTCGCCGCGTGACATTGCCTTTATCCGGCCAGGTCTGGAGGCCAAGGTCAAAGTCACAGCCTATGACTACTCCATTTATGGCGCCTTGAATGGCGAGGTGGTGACTGTGTCACCCGACACGATTCAGGACGAAATCAAACCCGAAGTTTTTTATTACCGCGCTTTTATCCGTACCACTGATGACGCTTTGGTGAACGAGGAGAGCGGCATTCGTTATCCCATTGTGCCGGGGATGATCGCCACGGTAGATATCAAAACGGGGGAGAAAACGGTTTTTGATTATTTGATGAAGCCGATTACTCGGGCGCAAGAAGCCATGCGGGAGCGCTGATATGAAGGAAGCCTGGAATAGATGCGTGCCTTCAGCCCTTAGCTTGGCAGCAGAGTGCGGCTGGCATTTTCACCATTTCAGTGCTGCGATTTCTCGCTTATCACGGACGAGTTTTAACAATGATGAAATATGACATGGATGTGCAGGACAACGCGGTAGCGGGTGCCGATTTGATCGCTTTTGAAACTCGGCTGGCAAGTCTAAAAGCGGCCCTGACGGGTAAGTTCAGCCTATTGGATGCGCCCTTTCCGGCTGTCACCCTGGTTTTTGCGGTATCTGATGGTACCGCTAGAGCGGTTACGGCGCAGGGAAGCGGCGCGGATTTGGATGCTGCCTGGGATCTTGCGACAGCGGCGTTGAAAAAGATCATGGCTCGGCGCAAGCTGCGTGGACGCTTCCTGCGTGTTGATTGGGTCGAAAAAGCTGAAACATGGACTTGGGATCTGTTACGTAAGCGCTTGCGCGAGGTGAAGAGGAACTATTGCCGCAAGGGAATTGCGCTGGATCGTAGTTTTAGTCGGCTTTTCTTTGAGATGGAGATAAATGCTCAGGCCATGCTCTATGGCGGCAATCAGGTCAGTCATTGTGTTCTGAACGAAAATAACTTTCAGCTAGCCGCCCAGCAGAAATATGGTGTTGGCACCTCCGTTGATTTCCAGGGAGATGGTGAAGTCTATATTCTGGAGACTGCGGGTCTGTTCTGCGGGGAAGATGGGATTGTCCATGAGCTCTATGGCAATGGTCGCAATGCAGGTCGTCGCAAGATCGAATCGCTTGATGATGAAACCCTGGCCGATATCATCAGGAATTCGTCAGATTTTCTGGCGCGTCAGGTCGATAAGGAGGGGCGCTTCGTCTATGGCTACCATCCTTGTTTTAACCGCCAAATCCCAGCCTACAACGCGTTGCGCCATGCCAGCACGACCTATTCGATGTTGGAGGCCTGGGAAAAGACGCGGCAGCCAGAGTTGCTTGCGGCGATTGAACGCGCTCTTGATTATCTGACCACCCAGTTCATCCGAGACTGCGACGACAAGGCTTTTGTGGTCGATACCGGCAATGAGATCAAGCTGGGGGCCAATGCCACTGCCATCCTGGCAATGACGAAATACAGCGCCGTGCTTGGTTCGGACCGCTTTGCAGCGTTGATGGAAAAGCTGGCTCTGGGGATCTTGCATATGCAGGCGCAGGACGGCTCTTTCACACATGTACTGACATGGCCCAGCCTCGAGGTGAAAGAGAAGTTTCGTATTGTTTATTACGAGGGAGAGGCTGCCTTTGCCCTGATGCGGCTTTACAGCTTGACGAAAGACGAGCGGTGGATAGGCGCGGTGGAGAGGGCATTTGGCCACTTCATCGAAAAGGACTACTGGAAACATCATGACCACTGGCTCAGCTATTGCACTAACGAGTTGACGCTCTACCGTCCCGAGTTACGCTACTTCCGTTTCGGGATCCAGAATTTCGAGGGCTATCTGGACTTTGTTCTACAAAGGATTACGACGTTTCCGACCTTGCTGGAACTGATGATGGCTGGGCGCAAGATGCTTGACCGTCTGAAGGCTATGCCCAATGGAGCAGATATTCTGGCCGGGCTGGATGAGGCGCGATTTGATCAGGCGTTGCACTTCCGTGCAGCTTATCTGCTGAACGGGCACTTCTGGCCGGAGTACGCGATGTTCTTCCGCAATCCAGACCAGATTCTTGGTTCTTTTTTCATCCGCCACCATGCGTTTAGGGTGCGGATTGACGACGTGGAGCACTATCTTTCGGGGCTGGTGGCTTATGCGGGTTTGTTGGAGGCCAGGGCTTCAGGAGACGCTGTCTGACCATGAAACGCCTGATCATTTCTATTGCCCTGTTATTACTTTCAGCGGCCCACGCCTGGGCAGAGCAGGCTTTGTCCTGGGGCGGGCAGCCCTCAAAAGATCGTTGCGATTTATCTGCAGGCGGAGTCTGGACGGAATATGCGGGTGGTGTCGCGTGCCTGCGCTATTTCGTGGGGGGAGAGATCGACGGTGCTCCAGTGGTCATTGTTGTCTTGCGCGGTGATCGTGATACTTGGCTGAAGCGCGATCCGCAGGATATTCCCCAAAACACGGCCAGCGCTCAGACAGCGCTGGCGCGCTCGCTCTCTGAGGAGATGGGTTTTCCAGTTGTTGTGATCTCGCGCCCCGGGACATATGGTGCTAGCGGAGACCACCGTCGTCGGCGACAGGCCGAAGAATTTCTCGCGATTGACGGTGCGTTGGACAATATCCGGGCCGATCATCGGATAGGGCGCTTCGTGCTCTTGGGACATAGTGGGGGGGCAACGGCAGGTGCTGCGTTGCTGACGATGGGGCGCGACGATATTGCATGCGCAGTGCTGACTTCAGGGGCTTTCGGCCTGCTGGAACGTGCTGAAGTTTTGCGCGAGACTGCCGGCAAGCCGTCGCGCCCAGGCCTGGATACGACCGGATTGCGGGCTCCCTATGATCCGCTGGATCATCTGGACGGGGTAGTGGTAGATCCAACTCGTCGCATTGTCATATTGGGCAACTCACATGACCGGGTGACGCCTTTCTATCTGCAGAAACGTTTCTATCAGGGGCTACGGGCTGGGGGGCATCGGGTGGAGTTGCGCGAGGCAGATGCCAGCGCTCCCGCTTATCACAATCTGACGGGCAAAGCTGGGCCGCGTGCGGCAGAGGAGTGTGCACGAGAGGTCACTCCGTGATTGCGGCACTGACCCAAAGGGCGAAGAGCCAGGTGTTGGCGGTGTGGCCGCCTTCTGTTTTGCACTGGCTATTTCGAATTGGGCGGGTTGTACAGGCCGAACTGGCCTGGCCTTTGCCGGTTTACATCTTACTTTTCATCCTGTCAAAAATTACCCTGCTGCTTGCGCTGCTTTTGCCATGGAATATTCTCGCTACGCTCAGCCTGGGCCAGAGTTCCTTGCGACTTGAAATGATCTTCGGTCAGCTCGCTTCGGGTGTCGTTGTGGCAATTCTCATGGCGCTGGTTTTGGTCTGCTTTGGTGTGCATCTGGCCGCCGAGGCGCTAGGGGCAGAGATGTGTGAACGGGCCTCCGCGACCATTCTTGATCGGCATAGCAAGCTTGGCTTGTCCGAATCACTGCGTAGCAACGCCGCCAGTGATTATCGTCGGATACTCAGGCTGTTTGCCATGCTCGCCTACAGCACCATCGCAGTGGTTCTGATCGGGATCGGCTATCCAACTTTACTCATTATTTTGGTTGGCTATGTCATTTTGGGAGCCTTGGTGGTGGCTATGTTGCCGCCAGCATCCCCGCAGGGAGTTTCGTCAGAACTGCGGGGCAGGGCTTGGTGGGGGACAGGTTTCATTTGTCTGGTTGGCTGGGTCATCCATGACGCTTGGCGCGGCACTATGCCATCTTTTTGGTCCGTGTTCTTTTCGCTGCTACTCGCCCGCCAAACATTAATTTTCTTGATGATGTCTGCGTCTACTCTTGGTGTCTTATGGCGCCGTCGAGAGCGTGTCGAGGCCCTATTTGTGGCGGACCGTCCTTTCATGACACAGAGCCGTCAGGAGGCCGGGCTTACCGAATTGTTGACAGAGGATCGTCGAGATGCCTGGCTGTCGCCTTTACTTGCAGAAATGAGCCCGGAGCGTCTGTCACTTGATTTGGCGGCAACGCAATGGACTGAGCAGGGCAGGGTCGCCTACCTTGTCGCGCGTCCTGAAAATTCCGGTGATGACCATAGTCTGATGATCCGTCTTTTCCATCGCTCGGTGGTTGGGATGGGACACCATGAGGCTGAACTTCTGGCGCATGGTACCCAGAATTGGCCGGCTCCGACGTTAATTGGAAAGCGTGATGTCGCCGGTAATCTCGCACTGATATTTCGCTGTTGGGGGGAGTGCGAGTGGGCTCCTCCAATGATGAATCGCAACGACACGCTGGCTTTGCGTGGGCAAATTCTGGGATGTGAGGTCCCTGACGATCTTGCCATGCGCTATTTGAGATCCCGGTCGCGTCTTCCGGATAGGGCCACTGCGATTAACTGGCCGATGTTTTCGGGGATGGCGAGAACGGCCAGCGAGGTCGCTGATTGCACCAGGTTAGAGGCTGCTTGGCCGCAGTTGATGCAATGGTTGCGGCATCGGCCCTCGCAGATCGTACTGCCAAAGATGGCGGCGCGCCGTATGGCGCGTGGTTCTAACGGGGGACGGCTGATCTGCAACTGGACGCTCTGGCAATGGGAGCCTCTTGGATTTGACTGGCCATGGTGTGAGCGCCCGGAACAGGATTTGCAGCAATGTCTTGATGTGGCAGCGCAATTGCGTCCATCGTTAGCAGATTGCCTGGTCGAGGATGTTTTGCTGGTTGCAGTTGTGGCCAGCTTCACAGATCGCAGTGAGATGGGCGCTTTCAGTGCAATGCTCGATATGCTTCTACCGCTTGTAAATGCGGTTGAGCGCTGTGGACTGCTGTATGTTGATGCTCGCGAACATGCGGGCGATGCTTACGCGCATGGGCCAACTAGGCCTCTAGCGCAGGAGGAAGGTAAGTGAAAAAAGCGCGTATGAGTAATAACAACAAATCTGAACGGACCGTTACGATTGCCTGGGGGGGGGATGTGAATATCGGTCGGCGGTTTCATTATCGGTTTGGGGCCGCCAATGCTCGGAATGCTCTCTCCCGAATTAAACCGTTGGTAGAAGCTGATCTCGGCATTGTGAATCTTGAATGTGTTGTCGCCACCAGCGGCACGGAATGTGTCGATAAGGGAGAGAGGTCTTCCTATTATTTCCGTGCTCGCCCCGAGATGATCGACACACTGATCCGTGGTGGTGTCGATATCGTAGCGACAGCCAACAATCACAGTGGTGATTACGGCCCTGACGCATTGGTAGAGCAAGGTGAGTGGCTTGATGCTGCCGGTATTGGTCACGCAGGGTCGGGGCGCACACGGGAAGAAGCGTTTCGACCCGTTTTCCGTCGCGCAGGGGGGCTGGATGTCGCTTTTTTCGCGCTGGATGCGACACAGAAAAGCTTTGCTGCTGGCGAGGAGACACCCGGCACCGCATGGCTAGACCCGAAGCGACCACAGGAATGGGCTGACATCATGGCTCCCCGTATCGTCGAGGCCCGGAAAAAGGCAGACATTGTCCTGATTGCGATACATTGGGGGGCAAACAACCTCCACCAGCCCGACGCCGCCGAGATCGCAGGTGGACATGCCCTGATCGATGCTGGTGCAGATGCGATACTCGGCGCTTCGGCGCATCTTTTGCAGGGGATCGAGATCTACAAGGATCGTCCGATCTTGCATGATGCCGGGGATCTACTCTTTGATGCGCTGACGCGACCCGACAAGGACAGTGGCATTTTCACGCTGGAAATGGATCATCGAGGAGTGACGGGGGTGCGATTCCTGCCGCTCGAGGTAGGATTTTGCCGTACATTGCCGTTGGCGCCAGAGGCGGCGGCCGAGGCGCTGAGCAAGTTTTCAAAGAAATGCCTTGCGCTAGGCACAAAGTGTGAAAGCACACGAGAGGGAGAGGCTTATGTAATGCTTTCTCCTCCCAGGCGCGCGCGTCTCCCCGCTCGTCCGGCCCCTACATTGCCGACTGCAGGACCAATTTCGGCGCTTCGCAAAGCGCGCCCAGAATGGTTGGCCGACGAGGTGCCGGCGGATGCCCGTCTGGTAGAGCCGTTACGCATCGGACCGATGGAGCTTTTGGGCCTGCGCGTTTCACCTGAGCATCTGAATCGCATCGGGCTGATCTCTGTGGAATCCTGGTGGCGTGTCCCTGATGCCGTCGATTGCGACTGGCGCATCGACTTTCGTGCAGAGCCAGCCAAGCCCGGACCGGTCGGGGCCTGGGGGCTTGGGTGCTCGCATGATCCTTGTGATTGGATGTGGCCTGTCAGCCGTTGGGAGCCGGGCCAGATCTATCGTGATTTCTACACATTGCGGCCCTCCGTGGTCCGTAATTGGCTTGATGAGACGTTGACACTTTCGCTGGGGCTGGTGAGCTATCTCGGGAAAACTGAACGCATCCAATTGCCACACCAGGTGCGGTTCGAATTATCGCCCAAGGCAGGTTTTGCTGTGCTTCGTGCCTACCCTGCTCAATATGAAGTCCCCGCGCTTGAGACGATCAGCCCTACACCGGAAATTCTCTGGACGGCAGATCAAATTGAAGAAGTGACGGGGGGCACATGGCTGGTGCGCCCACCCGAAGGCTGGTTTGTGCGCTCGGTGACGCATAAGTCTCGTCAACTCGGGAACGAGGGTATAAAAGCGCCGACACTTCTTGCAGTTATTGATCAGCGCATGGCAATGCGGCATGAATTGTCGGATTTCACTGCTGGGAAATACTGGGATATCCGGGATCGCTTGCCGATGTTGCAACACAAGCTTGCCGGCGCGATGGTGGCACGTCCCGTCGAAGGACTGAAGCCGGATTTTCCTTTGCTACAGGTCTCGGATCCTCTCCATGCACTGATCCAGCTTGGAGCTGTCGCGCGAAACCGGATGAAGGGACATGTCGTCGCGATAACAGGCAGTGCGGGAAAGACTTCGCAAAGTCTGATGCTCTCAGCGGCGATGGGCAAGGATCGCAAGGTGATCTCTAACTCCGTGCTGAACTACAATTCGCGCGTCGGTATCCTTCATTTGCTGGCGAATACACCGGCCTCTACGGATGTGGTCGTGGTCGAAGCAGCCGTCACCGCCATCAATGCACCGAAATTCCAGAATATTCGTCTTGTGCGCCCTGATATCGGGATCGTGACCAATATCGCACCTTCGCATATAAGTGGACCGGGATTGGGGCTGGATACGGTTGCGCGGCGAAAGGCGAATATTGTCGAGGGTATCAATCCGGGCGGGACCTTGCTGCTTAACCGGGAAATAGAGTTCTACGATATTTTCCAGCAACGAGCAGCTCAGCGTGGCGTACATGTCATGACCTTTGGTCAGTCCGAAGATGCGGATCTGCGCCTCCACCACTACGATCAGACCAGTGGCCGCGTTGAGGCAGCTCTACCGGATGGCAGACAGTTGGCCTACCACCTTGCCGCGCCAGGCTTGCACATGGCGATGAACAGCCTTGCCGCAATCGGCGTGCGGTTATTACTGGGTGGTGATTTGGACATCTTCCTTGAGGGGCTGACAGCGTTTCAGCCTGCCGCGGGGCGTGGAGCGGTATCTCAGGTCGAATTCGAGGGGCGAAACCTCACGGTTGTTGACGAGTCCTACAACGCAAATCCGGTTTCGATGAAGGCTGCCATTTCAACATTCGGCAAAATGAAAGTCGAGGGCCGTCGCATCCTCATCCTTGGAGATATGGCCGAACTGGGGGCGGACGCCGCGCGTTACCACCGGGAACTGACACCACATATCCAGGGAATACAGGCTGATGCGATCTTTCTATGCGGAAGTTTGATGGCAGAGCTGCAGGATGAACTCAACGCCCATGAAAATACTCCTTTAAACACGCATTACAAGAGCGTTGCAGACCTGATTCCTGATCTTGCAGAAAAGCTGAAATCTGGCGATTCAATTTTGTTAAAGGCATCAAATTCAGTCGGGATGGATAAAGTTTTTAGACACCTTTCAAGTTTGAAGTAGTGGGCGGTTAGCCACTCTTTTGGCCCGTCATAGGACGGGAGATTGCATTAACCGCAAAGAGCCTGCAGAGATTAAGGATTTTAAAAATGCCGGGATATTATATTGAGCGCGTGTGGGATGGGGAGGCGCGGCGCTCTAAGAATGATCTATACCGCATCCAGCCAGGGGCGTTTGTTCAATTCATTCTGAAACTGGAAGCCACGATGTCCGGTCGTGGCCAGGAGGTTTATCGTGATAGCGGTCGCTTGAACCGGCTGAACCTATCGGATATTCCTTATGATGGCAGCCAGACGGTGTCAATGATCAGTGAACGGATTCCGGGAGGTAGCCGCAGAAGTGCAGCTGTGGTTCTTGCAAGTATCTTGCATGGCGGTAGCTCGCATGCTGTCAAGCATATCAATGCGTCTCTTGTGAAAATGGGGCTGGGTAATACCAATCTGCGCAATGTGCGAGGGTTGGACGATATTGATCAGTTCACCTGCCTGCGCGACATTGTGCAATATTTTTCGTTTCAGCTGAAAAATGGGTCTCAGGAGACACAAGACTGTGTCCGATCCATGCTATGCGAAGGCCTCAATCTCGGAGGATCTCACCGAGTTTGGCTGGCTTTGAAAGGTCAAGGGCGGCACGAATCACTAGTGGCTCATTATGGCTTCGAAAAAGAGAAGCACAAGGAGGTGTTTGCCCGTGTTCGATCTGGGCAAACCAGTGGCCTGGTTGATGTCAACCTTCTTGATATGCAAGGGTTTATCTCCACCAGTGGCGGCAATTTGATTGGTTTTGCCATTGGCAGCGATTTCGGGGGCGTGACGTACCACCCCGACCGTTTGCGCAGGAACTCGGTTGCTGTCATAGCCGAAGGTGTTGGCTATGGCCTTGATCGTTCCCAGAGATTGGAATTTCAAAGATCGGCCAGCCTTACCATTGGGATCGGAAGCGACCCTGTATCGCCTGCAATTCCTCATTTGCAGGTGAAAAATGTCACGCAGACTTTGCGGCGTGTTGCTCGGGTAGCCCGAGATAGGTTCTCGGGAAAAGTTTTCTGTGTAACTGGAAGCGCAGGAAAAAGCACCACGTCTTCACTGATTGCAAAGGTTCTCGAAGGTGTTCCTGACGCTGGAAGAACGCATATGACATTCAACAACGGGAATCTTCTATTGGGGACATTAGAAACCATGATGACCGTGCCAGCCGATGCGAAGAATATCGTTGCAGAAATAGCAGCAGGGCGAGTTAAAGAGTGCAGCGATATATGCCGACCCGATGTTGCCGTGGTCACCAACGTGTCAAATGCCCACCGGAAGGCCTATAAGTCTCTTGAGGACATTGCGCGGGAGAAGGCTGGCGTATTCTCTGGCTTGAAAACGGGGGGTGCTGCAGTGATTTGCCGAGACAGCGATTGCTATGAAATATTTCATGACGAGGCTAGAAAATTCACCTCGAAGATAATCAGCTATGGCACCCACCAGGATAGTGACTGGCGCATGCTTCATTACGATTCACAGAATGGTGCTCTGAGAATATCTGTGGCTGGTGCCGAAATTGACATTAAGTTCCCTGCCGTTGGAGAGCATATTGCCGTCAATGCGGTCGGAGCAATGGCGGCGGTTTCCCATCTGTACCGTGACTGGAAGCTAGCAATCTCTGACCTGGCTGGCTGGTCTCTTCTTGATGGCCGAGGCAGGGCGCACGATATCACTCTGTCCGATAAACGGACTATTCGCATTATTGATGAGTCTTTCAATGCGGCGCCGGGGGCGGTCATCGCTGTTCTTAAAACGCTGAATGAGCGCCCAGCCGTAGGCAGACGGATTGTCGTGCTCGGTGACATGCTTGAGCTGGGAGATGCCAGCACCGATTGTCATATGGAGGTGCTCTCATTTTTGAATCGTTCCAACATAGATATGGCGTATTTTGTTGGGGATGAGTACCGAAAAGCACTTCAGCTACAAGGCTTGGAAAAGCCTCACATCTGCCATGAAGAGGCAAATGGAGTCCTCTCGGATTTGCTTGCGTATGTACGTCAGGGAGACGAGGTGACTGTCAAGGGAGCGCATGCAACGGAAGTCCATTCGATTGTGCGTGAAATCCGCAATCTTTCAGTGCCCAATATTCACTTAGGAAGTTAAAAAAAATGGATTCCGTCGTTGCAGTCTTGATGGGGGGCAATTCCTCCGAACGTTCAGTGAGTATCGCATCAGGTAAGGCATGTGCCGAGGGGCTTTCTGCAGCTGGTTATCGTGTGGCACAGTTGGAGGTCTATGACAACGTAGCCGAAAAGCTGCTGCAAGTACGCCCAAGCGTCGTGTTCAATTCACTGCATGGAACCGGTGGGGAAGATGGAATTGTTCAAGGGCTTCTGGAAAGCCTTGGCATTCCCTATACGCATTCAGGCGTAATGGCATCGGCGTTGGCAATGCACAAAGTGAACGCGAAGCATGTGGCTGCCGCTCACGGCATTCCTGTCGCGGACGCAATAGAGGTTACCGCGTCAGAGGCGGCAGCGGCGCATGTGATGCAGCCACCTTACGTTCTGAAGCCTGTTTCTGATGGGTCGTCTTGTGGTGTACAGATTATTCGCGCAGGTGATGCTCCGCCGGTTCTACAGAGCGAAACAGCGTCTTTGATGGTCGAGCGGTATGTCGCCGGTCGTGAATTGACGTGTGCGGTCATGGGCGGCGAGGCGCTTGGCATCACAGAGATTGTGGTGGAGGGTGGGGCTTGGTACGACTTTACTGCCAAATACGCGGTTGGAGGCTCAACACATATATGCCCAGCGGTGCTGCCGTTGGACGTTGAAGAAAAGATTCGGCGCTATTCGGAGACAGCACATCGTGCTATTGGCTGTCGCGGCGTGACGCGATCGGACTTTCGCTACGATCCTGTGACGGGCGAGCTTATCTGGCTCGAAATTAATACCCAGCCAGGCATGACGCCAACGTCATTGTTGCCGGAAATTGCGGCTCACCAAGGTATTTCTTTCCAGGATCTGGTTTCATGGATTGTCCAAGACGCCTCTCTTAATCGTTAGTTTATGGTTGCCTTTGCCATTAGGGCGATGCGTGATAAGCCAGCCACTGCTCGCCGGGTTGGCTTATGGTCAGCGGGGGCAGGGTGGCCGTCAGCAACATCGCCTGCCGTGATGCGACAGGCCTTGCAAGAGGCATCCGCGTATCGACGTGAGCTGTTGGCGCTTGATGTTGAGGATGCCATGCTGGCTTGCCAGATTTATGCGCTCTGGTCCCGAAGTGTGGCCAAGAATCTATCCATGGCCGATATTCTGATTGCGCGCTGTTTGTCTTTGTTGCCAGCGCAATAGGCTCACTTGACGGGCTTTTTCTAGCTTCTGCAAGCGGCCTTGGTGCTGAAATTTCTCTTACCAAAGCCCACGATGAAATTTAAATTTCATCATGGGCTTTATGCTTTCATTGCCAGGAAACAGAAATTTATCCCAATAAGGGTTTATCCCTTGTTTTTCTCTGTAGGCCTTGTTTAAAGCCACTCTTGGTGGGCGTGAGGTCATGACCTTCTTTCTTTTTTCCTGTCCCCAAGGGTAAATACGGAGCCAAATCATCGCATCTATAATTGAAATTAAAATTTTATTAAGTATTATGTGAAAGACAAATTTCAATTTTAGGTTGTGTCATGGTCATCAAAGATTCGATCCTGGATATTCTCGATGTCCTGCCCAGCGCGGAGCGGCGGTTGGCCGATGTGGTCCTGTCTCATATGGGGCAGCTGGCGACTTACTCCGCCCAGGAACTGGCCGAGAAAGCAGGTGTATCGGCGGCTACCGCGGTGCGCTTTTTCCGGCGTCTGGGTTTTAACGGCTTTAACGAGTTCCGGGTTACGGCTCGCGAGCAAATGGGTGATGGTGCTCCCTTCAAGCGTCTGCACTCCATGTCCAGCAGCGGTATTCAGGCCGATATGTCGCCGTTTATCAATGCGGACGTACAGAACATTTCCACCACCTTCCAGAACATCACTGAACAGCATCTGGATAAGTTCACCCAAGCTGCTTTGAAAGCACGACGCATCTGGGTGTTTGGTTTCCGCAATGGCCAGATCCTGGCTTGCTACGCCCACTCATTGTTGCAGCAGCTGCGCCCGGATGTGCATCTGGCGGTGGGCACGGTGGCCCATCTGACCGAGCAACTGGCTGATGTGGAAGCAGGGGATCTGGCCCTGGTGATGGATTTTCGTCGCCGCTCGGTGCTCTTGCCTTCCTTGGTGGAGCATCTGCGGGGCGAGTCAGTGCAGATGGCTTTTTTGACGGATGGTCTGGAAAGCTCCTTGCTGCGGTCGCAAGACATTGCTTTCACGGTGGCGACGCGTGGGGAGTACTTGTTTGACTCACATACCGGCACGCTCAGCCTGATCAATTATCTGGTTAGTCGGGTAGCGCTACAGGCCGAGACGCAGGTGGCGCGCAAGTTGCAGAAGATTGAATCCATCCATCGCAGTTTTCAGGACTTGAAGTCCAATAATTAAACCCATAAAAGTGGAGCAGACATGAATAAACATGCCGTTCGGGAGCAAGGCGCGGTGCAACTGTATCTGAACCCTCGTTGCGTTCAGGACAGCCAGGAATATGACGCCTCCTTGCAATCGATTTTGTCGGTAGCCGCCTTCGAGCAGGCTCAGGCCAGCATTGTGCAGTGGCCCGGTTACGCGCCTACCCCTTTGCGTCATTTGCCCGGTCTGGCCGCGCAGATGAAGGTGGGCGGGGTGTACTACAAGGATGAGGCCGGTCGTTTTGGTTTGGGCAGCTTCAAGGCTTTGGGCGGTGCTTATGCCGTCAATCGTTTGCTGTTGCGTCAGTTGCAAGCTCATACCGGCAATGCCAGCCTGACGCTGGATGATCTGAAGAGTCCTGCCCACAAGGACTTTATTGCTGGTTTGACCGTGACCTGCGCGACCGATGGCAATCATGGCCGCTCGGTGGCTTGGGGGGCGAAGAATGCCGGTTGTCAGTGCGTGATCTATATCCATGAACATGTCAGTACTGGTCGTGAGCAGGCCATTGCCTCTTACAGGGCAAAGGTAGTGCGCGTGCCCGGCAATTACGATGATTCGGTGCGCCAGGCTGCTGAAGATGCCAAAGAGCATGGCTATTTTGTGGTGTCCGATACGTCCTACCCGGGCTATATGGATGTGCCCAAGGATGTGATGCAGGGCTACACCGTGATGGTGCAGGAAGCGCTGGATCAGATTGCTTCGGGCAAGCCGGTGACTCACGTCTTTATTCAGGGTGGTGTGGGTGGTTTGGCTGCAGCTGTGTGCGCCCATATGTGGGAGCGTCTGGGTGCGCAGCGCCCTCGCTTGATTGTGGTGGAACCCAACAAGGCCGATTGCCTGTTCCAAAGTGCTGTTCAAGGTAAGCCCGTCACGGTCACCGGTGATTTGAATACGGTGATGGCCGGTCTGGCCTGCGGCGAAATCTCCTTGCTGGCCTGGGAAATTCTGGATCCCGGCACCTATGCCTATATGACGCTGGAAGACGATGCCGCCTTGCAAACCATGCGCCGTCTGGCCCGTGCCGATAAAGGTGATGCGCCGATTGTGGCGGGTGAGTCTGCCGTGGCCGGTGTGGCTGCTTGCATGGCTGCGTGCGAGCAAGCGGACTGGCGTCAGGCTTTGGGCATTGATGAAAACAGCCAAATTATGTTTTTTGCCAGCGAAAGCGATACCGATGCAGAGCTGTATCAGCGCATTGTCGGTATGAGCGCCAAAGAAGTGCTGGCTCAGGAGCCGGTATGAACAGCCCAGCCAGCACATGTTTAGCCATTAATGGCGAACGCCTGCTGCAGCGTATTGCGCAGTTGGCGCAGATTGGTGCGATCGACGGGGGCGGCGTCTGCCGTCTGGCCTTGACGGACGAGGACAAGGCAGGCCGCGATCAGGTGGTCAGCTGGATGCGTGATCTGGGTATGAGTGTGGAGATTGATCAGATCGGCAACATTATCGGGACACGCGCTGGCCGTCTGGATGTGGCGCCGGTCATGACGGGTTCGCACATCGATACCGTGCGAACTGGCGGACGCTACGACGGCAATCTGGGCGTGCTGGCTGGACTGGAAGTGGTGGCCAGCTTGAATGATGCCGATGTGCAACTGGATCGTCCCTTGCAAGTGGTGGCCTTTACCAATGAAGAGGGAGCGCGCTTTGCTCCGGACATGATGGGCAGTCTGGTGTTTCAAGGTGGCTTGTCCTTGCAAGAGGCGCTGGACACCGTGGGCATTGATGGCACGACCGTGCGCGAGAACCTGGAGCGTATTGGCTACGCCGGTTCTATGCCTTGCGGCCAACCTGTTGTGCATGCCTATATGGAACTGCATATTGAGCAAGGTCCGGTTCTGGAACACGAAAGCATTGATATTGGTGCCGTGACTGGCGTGCAAGGGATTTGCTGGCTGGAGTTCGAGGTGCAAGGTGTCTCCAATCATGCTGGCACCACGCCCATGCATTTGCGACATGACGCCGGTGTCGTGGCGCAACAAATTGGCAGTTTTGTACGCCAGTTGACTGAGCGTTACGGCCCGCCGCAACTGGGCACAGTAGGGCGCTGCGAGCTGTTTCCGAATCTGGTCAATGTGATCCCCAGCAAAGCCGTGTTTACCGTGGATTTGCGCAATGTGGACAAGGCCAGCCTGGATCAGGCCGAGCAGGAAGTGCTGGATTTTGCCCGACAGGCGGCCGAGCGTGAGGGTGTGCAGATCAAGCATCGCCATTTGGCCCGCTTTGATCCGGTGCAGTTTGATGAACGCTTGATCAGCAAGGTCGAGCAACACGCCAAGGATCTGGGCTGCTCGGTCAAGCGCATGCCCAGCGGTGCCGGGCACGATGCGCAGATGCTGGCTCGCTCCTGCCCCACAGGCATGATTTTTGTACCGAGTGTACGTGGTTTGAGCCACAACCCGGCAGAGTTTACCCACGATAAAGACCTGATAGCGGGATGTTCGATTCTGCTATCGACCTTGGTGGAGCTGGCCCGTGAATAAGCAGTAAATCCCTGATGACGGGACCGCCGCCACAAGAGCAAAGGCGGACCGCTTTTAACTACCTGGAGAGACAAAACATGAGCAACCTGCTTAAGGACCGCTTGCGTCCTGCCAAATCGTTAGCCGCCGTCTGGGCTGCCCTTGCCATCACCGCTATTGCCCCCGTGGCTGTCAGTGCTCAAACCACGCTGACCGCCGTGATGGAAGCGCCACTGCGCTCCCTGGACCCGGTCATTACCACCTCCTACATTGTGCGTAACTACGGCTATATGGTGTATGACACCTTGCTGGCTGAAGATGCGCAAGGCCAGGTCAAACCCCAGATGCTGGAAGGCTGGAAAGTGTCCGAGGATGGCCAGACCTACACCATGACTTTGCGTGAAAACCTGCGCTGGCATGATGGCTCGCCCGTGACGGCTGAAGATGCGGTCGAGTCCATCAAGCGCTGGATTCAGCTGGACAAGATGGGCCAGATCATGACGGAGTTCCTGACCAAGATGGAGGTCGTGGATGATCGCTCCTTTGTGATGCAGTTCTCTTTCTCGACCGATATTGCGCTGCGCGCCATGGGCAAGCCCAGTTCCTTGCCCTTGTTTGTCATGCCCAAGGATGTGGCACGCACGCCGGTCAGCCAGGCAATTACTTCTACCGTGGGTTCGGGACCATTCCGCTTTGTGGAGAAGGAATATCGCCCAGGTGTGCAGGCCGTGTTCGAGAAAAACCCGGACTACGTGCCCCGCAATGAGCCTGCCAGCGGTTTGGCTGGAGGCAAGCAGGTCAAGGTAGACCGTGTGCGTTGGGTCGCCATGCCGGATGCCATGACCGGGGTGAACGCGCTGCGCAGTGGCGAGATTGATGTGATCGATCAGGTTCAGCTGGACCTCTTGCCCCTGCTGCAAAACGAGTCGGATATTGTTCTGAATGCTTCCACGGCTCGGGGCGCGCAGACCGAGATGCGCTTTAACTTCCTGCAGCCGCCATTCAACAACAAGCAAGTACGTCAGGCCGCCATGATGGCGCTGAACCAGAAGCCCTTGATGCAGGCGCAGGTCGGCAACCCGGAATACTTTGAAACGTGTGGGGCGGTGTTTGGCTGCCACAGCGTATTCCCGTCACAAGCCGGTTCTGAAGCCTACTTCAAGGGTGATGCCGCCGGTGCGAAAAAGCTGCTGGAGCAGGCCGGTTACAAGGGCGAGCCCGTGGTCTTGCTGCATCCCACCGACTTCCTGACTTCGCCCGTGGTGCCTGTGATTGCCCAGCAACTGCGCAATGCCGGGTTCACCGTCAACGTGGAAGCCATGGACTGGCAAACCGTGCAGACTCGCCGCACGTCCAAGCGTCCCGTGCAAGAGGGCGGCTGGAGCATCATCACCACCTATTCGGGTCTGGTGGACGTAAGCAATCCGTTGAGTTTCATGGCAGTGGCCTCCAACGGCGACAAGGCCTGGTTTGGCTGGCCGGATGTTCCTGCCATTGAAAAGACACGCATGGAATTTGCCCGCGCCAGCGGTGAGTCCGAGCTGGGTCGTTTGGCCACGGACCTGCAAAAACACATCATGGATGAAGGTGTGATCGTCCCCCTTGGCGAGTTCAAGATGGTCAGCGCCATGCGCAAGAACCTGAATGGCTTTTTGCAAACCCCGGTTCCGGTCTTCTGGAATGTGGAGAAGCGATGATTGGGCTTATTTTCAAGCGCGTACTGGCCACCATCCCGGTATTGCTGATTGTGGCGCTGGTGATCTTTGTGGTGCTGCGTATGACACATGGCGATGCCGCGGTGCTGGTGGCGGGGGATAACGCGACAGATGCACAGATCGCGGAAATCCGTCATCAGATGGGGCTGGACCAGCCAGTACCGGGGCAGTTCGTACAGTGGCTGGGCAGCATGGTGCAAGGGGACTTTGGCACGTCCCTGATCTCCAGCCGCCCGGTCAAGGATCTGGTGCTGGATCGTCTGGGGCCTACGGTCTCGCTGACCTTGTTGACTCTGGCCTACACCCTGGCCATTTCCATTCCGCTGGGGGTGTGCTCGGCCTGGTATCGGGGCAAGTCTCTGGATCGCTTTGTGATGGCAGGGTCGGTGGCGGGCTTTTCCGTGCCGGTATTCATCGTGGCTTACTTGTTGATCCTGCTGTTTTCGCTGGAGCTGCGCTGGTTGCCGGTACAGGGCTACAAGCCCTTGAGTGAAGGCCTGTGGGAACACCTGCGGCATTTGATTTTGCCGGCTGTGTCCCTGGGTACGGTGTACATCGCCCTGATTACCCGCATTGTGCGCACCAGTGTGATCGACACCTTGAACGAGGACTACATCCGCACCGCCCGTGCCAAAGGCCTGAACGAGCGTCGTGTCCTGACACGTCATGCCCTGGGCAATGCGGCAGTTCCCATCCTGACGATTATCGGCATCAGCATCACCATGCTGATCGGCGGGGTGGTGGTGACCGAATCGGTCTTCAACATTCCGGGGCTTGGGCGCTTGGTGCTGGATGCGGTGCTGTCGCGCGACTTTACGGTGATTCAGAGCCTGATCGTGCTGTTTTCGCTGGTGTATGTAGGGGTGAATCTGCTGATTGATATCTCCTACATGCTGGTCGATCCCCGTATCGATTATTGAGCCCTCGCTTTTTACAGGTAGAACAATATGCAAAAGCTCAACAAATTGAAGAAAGTGGTCGCCAGCAATTCGGCCCGTGCCGCCTTGCTGTTCCTGATCCTGATGGCGTTCATGGCCATTTTTGCTCCCTTTCTGGGCACACAAGATCCCACTCAGCTAGACCCCAGTGTGCGCTTGCAGCCGCCTTCTGCGCAGTTCTGGCTGGGGACGGATGCACTGGGCCGGGACTTGTATTCCCGCGTGGTGTACGGGGCGCAGGTGTCCTTTATGGTGGGGTTTGGTGTCCTGGCCATCAGTGTGTTCTTTGGGGTGATTCTGGGTTCGCTGGCGGGTTATTTCCGTCGTCTGGACGCGGTCATCATGCGGGTGATGGATGGGGTGATGGCGATTCCCGGCATTCTGCTGGCCATCGCCTTGGTGTCAGTATCCGGTGCCAGCCTGACCACGGTACTGATCGCTATCGCCATTCCTGAAATTCCTCGCATGACCCGTTTGGTGCGTGGCGTGATTCTTAGCGTGCGCTCCGAGCCTTATGTGGAAGCGGCTATGACGGTGGGGACCTCGGCCTATGTAATTCTGTCGCGTCATATGTTCCCCAATACCTTTGCGCCTTTGATTGTGCAGGGCACCTATGTGTTTGCCTCGGCCGTCTTGCTGGAAGCTGTCTTGAGCTTTCTGGGGGCGGGCATTCCGCCGGAAATGGCCTCCTGGGGCAACATCATTGCTGAAGGCCGTCTGTACTTTCAGTTGATTCCCGGCATCGTGCTGTACCCCGGCATTGTGCTGTCCATCACCATTCTCAGTATCAACGTCCTGGGCGACGCCTTGCGCGATGCTCTGGATCCCAAGCTGGTCACACGGCTGTAAGTGACGAGGGCAGGAGACATAACAATGAATACCTCTACGACCAAGCCCCACTGTGTTTTGTCGGTGAAGGACTTGTGCATTGAAACCAAAGCGGCCCAGCCGCGTCAGTTGGTGAACAAGCTCAGCTTTGATGTTTATGCAGGCGAGACGCTGTGCATTGTGGGCGAGTCCGGCTCAGGCAAATCCTTAAGCTCTTTTGCCATCATGGGCTTGCTACCGCCCGATACCTTGCGTGTCAGCCAGGGCAGTATCGAGCTGATGGGCCAAAACTTGCTGACGATGGACAAGGAGCACTTGTTGTCCTTGCGGGCCTCGGCCATGTCCATGGTGTTTCAGGAACCCATGACAGCCTTGAACCCGGTACAACGGGTGGGCGAGCAGATTGACGAAGTCATCCGTATTCACGAGAAGAACAGCTCCAGGCAGGAGCGCCGCCAACGTGTGATCAATATGCTGGAGCGCGTGCGTTTGCCGGAGCCGGAAAAGCTCTTTATGGCCTATCCGCATGAGCTGTCTGGCGGTCAGCGCCAGCGCATCATGATTGCCATGGCCTTGATCCTGCAGCCACGTTTGTTGATTGCGGATGAACCCACCACGGCACTGGATGTGACCACGCAAAAGCAGATTCTGAGTCTGATCAAGGAACTGCAAAGCGAATGCGGCACCTCGGTGATTTTTGTGACGCACGACTTTGGTGTGGTGGCGGATATTGCCGACCGGATTCTGGTGATGAAGCGTGGCGATAGTGTGGAGATGGGCACGTGTCAGCAGATTCTGTCCAGTCCCAAAGAAGCCTATACCCGCTCCCTGATTGCTTCCGTTCCCAATGTGCATCCGCCTGCAAAAGAGGAAGTGCAAAACGAGGTCGTGCTGAGCGCCCGTGGTTTGGGCAAGGTCTATGGCTCGGACTGCTGGTTCTCCAAGGGGCGTAAGATGCACGCGCTCAGCGACATCAATCTGGATATACGTCGTGATGAAGTGCTGGGTGTCGTGGGGGAGTCCGGCTCGGGCAAATCCACTTTGGCGCGCTGCATTATTGGCCTGGTTGAGGCCAGCTCGGGGCAGATCACCCTGAATGGTGAAACCTTGCCCGCCGCCTGCAAGGACCGCAGCCTGGCGCAGCGGCGCAAAGTGCAGATCGTGTTTCAGGACCCGTATCGCTCGCTGAATCCTCGCGTGACGATTGGCCAGTCTTTGACAGAAGGCATGCACAACATCGGCGTCGATCCCAAAGTCGCTATTGAACGCGTGACCGAAGTTTTGTCCATTGTGGGCCTGGACGCCGATGTGCTGGAGCGCTATCCGCATCAGTTCTCGGGTGGTCAGCGGCAACGGCTTTGTCTGGCCCGCGCCATTGTGATGGAGCCGGATGTACTGATTGCGGATGAATCCGTGTCGGCGCTGGATGTGCTGGTGCAAGAGCAGGTGCTCAAGTTACTGGTGGATATCAAGCGCAAAACCGGTGTCGCCATCCTGTTCATTACCCATGACTTGCGGGTTGCCGCGCAGATTTCTGACCGCATTGTGGTGATGCAAAAGGGCCGGATTGTGGAGGCCGGGGACCCAGGGCGTGTCATTAGCCAGCCTAGCCAGGCCTATACCCGTGAGCTGGTGGAGTCCGCACCCGGTGTGCATTGGGATTTTCAGAATTTTTGCGCTTATGCCTGATTAACACGGCTGTTGGAGTTGTGTTGATCGTGCAGGGCTAAATCCTGCTTCTGGAAAGCGGCAGGGCGTACCGAATCCCGCCTTGGGCGGATCTTAATTGTTGATGGAGTTCAAATCTCATGTCCAGGTTTGTCAATGTAGCAGCGGCTCAGTTGGGCCCTATCGCACGCAGCGAAACTAAAAAGCAGGTAGTGGACCGCCTGCTGGCCCACTTGCATCAGGCCAAAAAAATGGATGTTGATGTGGTGGTGTTTCCTGAGCTGGCGCTGACTACGTTTTTTCCGCGCTGGTTTAGCGAAGATATTTCGGACTTTGATTGTTTTTATGAAACCCAGATGCCGGGTCCATATACCCAGCCCTTGTTTGATGCCGCTGCCAAATTGCAGATTGGTTTCTACCTGGGGTATGCCGAGCTGGTTATCGAGAACGGTGTGAAGCGTCGCTTCAACGTGTCCATCCTGGTCGATAAAACCGGCACGATTGTGGGCAAGTATCGCAAAGTGCATTTGCCGGGGCACGGTCAGGATGAGCCTTGGCGTGCTTTCCAGCATCTGGAGAAATACTACTTCGAGCCCGGTCAGGAGTTTGGCGTGTGGTCGGCCTTCGGGGGCGTGATGGGGATGGCCTTGTGCAACGACCGCCGCTGGTCGGAAACCTACCGCGTCATGGGTTTGAAGGGCGTGGAAATGGTCATGCTGGGCTACAACACGCCGGTTCATAATCCGCCTGCGCCGGAGCACGACGATCTGTCCATGTTCCATAACCATCTGGTCATGCAGGCCGGGGCCTATCAGAACGGCACCTGGGTGGTAGGGGTGGCCAAGGCGGGGAGTGAAGAGGGCATCGAGATGATTGGTGGCAGTGCCATCATTGCGCCGTCTGGGGAGATTGTCGCGGCTTGCTCGACCAAGGGGGACGAGCTGGCGATTGCCCGTTGCGATCTGGATCTGTGCCATTCCTACAAGAGTACGACCTTCAACTTTGAGCGTCATCGTCGGCCAGAAGCGTATGGCCTGATCAGCTCGCAACGTGGAGCGGTGGTGCCATGGGCGTGAACGAACATACAAAAATGGACCTGGCCTGGGATGCGGTCAGTCTGACGCAAGCCTTTGTGCGTATCCCCAGCCTGTCCGGGCAAGAGCAGGCCATGGCGGACTTTGTGCAGCAAGTCATGCGGGAGCTGGGCTTTGACCAGATCAGCGTGGACGACCAGGGGTCGGTGCTGGGCTTTGTCGGCCCGGCCCAGGCTCCGCTGGCCCTGCTGTTTGATGCTCATATGGATGTGGTGCCTATCGCCGGAACCTGGACGGTTGAGCCTTTTGGGGCGCAGATCAAGGATGGCCGCATGTATGGGCGCGGCACCAGTGATATGAAGGCAGGCTTGGCCGCCGCCCTGTGTGGCGCGGCGGCAGCGGCTCGTAGCGGCGCCTTGAAACAGCGTATTGCCGTGTCTGCCAGCGTGCTGGAGGAAGTGATTGAAGGCTATGCCTTGTCACACGCTCTGGAGCAATGCACGCCGGCTGCTGTGGTGATTTGTGAGCCGTCGCGTTTGCGCATCATGGTGGGGCAGAAAGGGCGGCAGGAGATTCTGGTGCGTCTGCAAGGCCGCCCAGCTCATGCAGCCTTGCCTCATCTGGGGGTGAATCCTATTCAGGCAGCAGCCAAAGCTATTTCTGCTTTGCAGACACTGGATTTGCCCAAGGATGCGCAAGTCGGCCAAGCCTTGTTGGTGCCTACTGACATTATTTCCGACCCGCATCCTTCCATTTCGCTGATTCCTTCTTCCGTTACCGTGCGTTTTGATCGCCGCACCCTGGTGGGGGAAAGCAGTGAGTCGGTACTCAAGCAAATGGAGCAATGCTTGCAAGCCGCAGGCGTTGAGGGCTTTTCGCTGGAACTGGTGGACAGTCAGGTACAAACCTATACAGGCCAGCAGGCCAGCCCGGAGCGGGACTTGCCCGCCTGGCGGTTGGATGAGTCGGCACCTTTGGCCCAAGCCATGGTGCAAGCGGTCCAGCAAGCTGGGCGTGTGGTGGAAATGGATACCTGGTGGTTTTGCACCAATGGCTCCGAGTCCGCCGGGCGACGTGGCATTCCCACCATCGGTCTGGGACCGGGCGAGGAAGCACAGGCACATACAGCTGATGAGTCGGTAGCGATTGACGATGTCTTGGGGGCCAAGGACATTTACGAGCAGCTGTGCATCCAATTGGCGGGACAAGCCTAATAGCAATCGGAGACAAGTGATGCGTATTGCAGTAGCGGGTTTTCAGCATGAGACCAATACCTTTGGCCCGGCCATGGCAACGATGGCGGACTTTGAGCATGGGGGCGGCTGGCCGGGAATGTGTCGGGCAGAGGCCATCGAGCCCGCCTTGCGTGGTGCCAACATCCCGGCAGCCGGGTTTATGGCTGCCGCTGCACAAGCCGGGGTCGAGTGCGTCCCGCTACTGTGGGCTGCCGCCAGTCCTTCCGCTCCAGTCGAAGCCATGACTTATGAGGCGATCGTGGCGGAGATTCTGTACCGCCTGGAGCAAGTTCTGCCCGTGGATGCGGTGTATCTGGATTTACATGGCGCCATGGTGGCCGAGCACCGCGATGACGGGGAAGGGCATTTGCTGGTTCTGGTGCGCGAGATGGTGGGACCGGATGTGCCGGTGGTCGCCAGTCTGGACTTGCACGCCAACGTCAGCGCCACCATGCTGGCACAGGCCGATATGTTGGTGGCGTACAAAACCTACCCGCATGTGGATATGGCGCAAACGGGTGAGCGTACTTTCCAGGCGCTGATGCGATGCCTGCAAAGCGGTCGTCGCCCTGAATTGGCCTGGCATCGACTGCCCTTCCTGATCCCGGCAATCTGGCAAAGCACCGAGATGGAACCGGCGGCCAGCCTGTACCGTCATTTGTCATCGCTGGAAGAAAGAGAAGGCGAGGGGAGCGTGTCGTTCGCCATGGGCTTTCCTGCCGCGGACGTGCCGGAATGCGGAGCGGTCTTGTGGGCCTACGCCCAGACACAGGAAGAAGCCGATAGCCGTTTGGCAGACTTTCTGGACGAGGTGCTCGATAAAGCCCAAGGTTTCCAAGGCAAGCTTTATGAACCGGACGAAGCCGTGCAATGGGCGCTGAGTCACCCAGGCAAAGGCCCGGTGATTATTGCCGATGCACACGATAACCCCGGCGGCGGTGCCAGCTCCGATACCTGTGGGCTCTTGCGTGCCTTGCTGAAAGCCAAGGTATCCGATGCGGCTTTAGGTTTGATCGTGGACCCGGAAAGCGCTGCTTTGGTGCACCAGGCAGGCGTCGGTAAAACCATCGAGCTTTCCTTGGGCGGTAAGTCCGGCGTCCCCGGTGATATGCCCTTGCATGCACGCTTTTATATCGAGTCCGTATCCGATGGCCAGTTCCGCGCCACCGGCCCGTACTACGCAGGCTGTGCCATGAACCTTGGCCCCAGCGCCTGTTTGCGCATTGAGGGCGTGCGTATCGTTCTGGCCTCCTACAAGTCGCAAATGGCGGATCAAAGCATGTTCCGTTTTGTAGGTATAGAGCCGGAGCAGATGAAGGTACTGGTCCTGAAAAGTGCTATGCACTTCAGGGCGGACTTTGGCAGTATCAGTGACCGCATCATTGTCGGAGCAGCACCGGGAGGCGTTTCCATGCGCACGACAGACTTGCCGTGGGAGCGTTTACCGGCAGAACGCCTGCTGTATCCCGGTGGCCCCAGCCTGTCTCAATGGCGAGTCATGCAATCAGAAGGGCGGGCCTGTTCACAATAGCTTTGCATTTTTTACCTAAGTAGGTATACTCCTGCCTTCACGGTTTTGATGCGGATTAGCTCGGTAAAACGAGCTTTGAAAGTCAGACCGCCTGTTCAGACAAGTGTGAACTTCAATCGGCACCGAGATTAACTATCAATAATCTCGAATCGAAAGAAAAAATCTAAAAACACTTGCAAGAAAGGAAGAACAGGGTTATAGTTTAATTCTTTCGGGGCGTAGCGCAGCCTGGTAGCGCACTTGCATGGGGTGCAAGGGGTCGAAGGTTCAAATCCTTCCGTTCCGACCAAATTTTAAAAGGCCTACAGCATTTTTGCTGCAGGCCTTTTTCATTGCGGCGGGGGTTGGAGCTCGTGCTTGGGGCTTGCTGACGTTCCTTGTGTATTGATCGCCAGACCCGGACGTAGATAGACAAGCTATTTATCGGTTTATGGCCTATCCTGTAGTACCGCCCTGACATTTGTTGGGGTAGCCATTGACCAATGGAGGTCACAATGGACAAGAGAGGTAAACCGCCTAAGAAGGCAAGTACACGCAAGTCTGAGCTCGCCCCGCCGCAAACGGGGTGGCCAGCTCAGGCTCCCAACGAGGGGATCAAGCGAGCCAGTGCTGCTCATGATCATAAACCTACAGGAAGAGGGGCTGCTCGGGGCAGATAAGTCCTTGAGACCCGGCTGATTCTCTTTTAACCTGCTATAGAAAGGGCCTGCAATGGCAGCATTGCAGGCCCTTTTTTTGGCTTGAGTCTGCCAAAACTTACTTATTTGTCCTTCTGTTGATCTTGCGGTGCCTTGTCATCTTTCTTGTCGTCCGGGTGCATGGCCGGCTTGTGATCGGGAGAAGGTGATCGGTTCAGGGGAGGGGTTGGGGGCTTGTTGGTTGAGCTGGTGGTTTGTGTCATGAGAAATTCCAATATGTGAATCCCTGCAGCAAATTAGGCGCGTTGGGCGCATTGCTTTGTGCAGTGATGCATGGACAAGTGTCAGTTAAAAATGGATTGATCGTTTTGTGCCGGAGGAGGGGGGCGAGGTTTCTTGTCGCCTATGGCCTCATCGTTGGCAGGTAAGATTTGATCGTCTTCGCGGATTCGTTCAATTTCGACAGGACGTTTGTCGCGTGGATCCGGGGTAGTGGGTTCGGCTGGGTCAGTGGCCGAGAGAAGGGGGAAGCGAAGTAAGTTAACTTTTCTTCCAATGGACCGGAGAGGGTGTGTCATAGGCACTCCTGCCATGACTGACGGGGTGCATCTCAGAGAGCCTGAGCAACAACGCCAGTAGCGCCTTCACGGTGTGATCGAGAAGGTCTACGTTCATACTAGGCTGATCCTAAAAATACCCACCACCTTAATTTGTAAATCATTGTGTTTTAAGGAAAAGATGAGTTCGTGCGCTTCGATTTAAATCTGCCTGAAATGCGGGCAATGCTCATCCCGCGCCTTCATTCGGCCTTTGCTCTGGGGGGAGATGATGTACGCGCTAGGAAGCAGGGCAGGTCTGCCCGGCCTTGCCTAGTGTGATGAGTGAACGCAAAAAAGCCCGCTCCAGGGCGGAGTTCAGATGCGGGCTTTTGTTTGGCTGAACTCTACGGGGCTTAATTACCAACCCCAGCAAGTCCCCGCCGCAGGCTTGCCGCAATTGCGGTAGTTCACTGCAAACCACAGTTTTCCCGCACCACGCGGGCTGCCATCGGATTTAACGTCATCGCGTGGCAGTTCTTCCAAGGTGTCACGCGCTGTTTTAGTGACGGAGTCACTAGCAGCGTCGGCCTCAAGAATGATGCGGCCTAAAGCTGCCGCATTACGGTCTTCAAAGACCAGATCCGTGTCTTTCAGCGCCGTCATTTTCAGGGAAGCATCACGCACGGCAGCGGCGTAGCTGTCGTCCGAACCACCGGGCTTCAAGGCCTTGTTCAAAGTGCTGACAGCCAGAATCTGGGTAGGTGTGGCGGGTGGAGCCATCAGGTAGTCGTCCAGTTTGGTCAAGTGGCCCTCTGAAGCTTGGCGGCGCAGCCAGTCGCCCCATAGAAACTCCGCGTATTCAGGCAGGTTGCCGTTTTTATAGGCAACGTCGCGGATGAAGTACACCAGGGAGCGATAGCGGTCTTCCTGCATGCCACCGGCTTCTTTTTCGCTGGCCAGGCCAACACGAGTGGGCAGTTGTTCGACAGTAATAGCCTGGTTTTCACCATCACGCAGCCAGACCAGTTTTTCTTTGCTCATGCGCTCCCAGAAGGCAGACGCTTCGCGGATATCGCTGTAGTTGGCGCTGACTTTGACCCAGACGGGCAGTTTGGGGCCGCCGTCCGGGATCTCGCGCAAGGAGGAGAAGGTGTGGTGGCCATCGGTCAGGTACAGATTGCCGTCCCAGCCTACGACCACGGTTTTCAGGTTTTCTGTTTGCGAACCCAAAGGGTCTTTACACAGATAGGTGGTGGGCTGGTCCAGGCGGGCAGCTTGAACTTCGGCGATGGTCAGAAATTTCTGGGCACGCTCGGTACCGCCCATATCCTCGCAGTAGTCGTCAAACTTCTTGCCGATGGTGCGATTCAAATAGTCTAGGTGCTGCTTGGGGTTGTTAGCCCAGGTAGGGCGATTCAGATCGCCTTGCCAGCGGCCGAGCTTGTAGTAGACCTGATCGTAGCCAATGGCAGCCTGGGTGGGATGCAGTTCTTCGATGCGGACTTTGATGACATCGCCTGCTTTGCTGTCCAGATAGGCGGTGTTGCGAGGAGGTTCCGGCTCTTCAGTGACGGGTGGCGTCACGACGGGGGCTTCGGGGGAGTGGCTGCCGCCTGTGCTGGAGCCGCTGTCGCAGGCTGCCAAGGCCAAGGGCAGCAGGGCGATACCCAGGGCACGCAGAAGCTGTTGCCAGGCGGGGACAAGAGAGTGCAAAGAAGCGAGGTTCATGGTCCGTTGGGGATTTTGTTGGAAGATCCTAGATCATGAGGGATGGGTATTGCCGGAACATTGCATTCAGAAACATTCATCGCTTGTGATGGAGAGGGGGCTGCTTGTCACGGCTGGGGCGAAATTGTGACCAGCTCGCTCAGTCCCCTCTCAGGCGGACTGAATCCCGTAAACTGTCCACGCTTGAATTAAATTGATAAATCACTTCCAGGCTGTGGGAGCTGGTTTTAAAAGGTTATTAATGTCGCTCTACAAAAAAGCCTGGCTGTTTACCCTGTTCAATATCTTGCTCCTGGTCGCCTTGTATTTTGGGCTGCCGGTGTTCGACCGTGTGTTGGGGACATTGGGGTTTTTGGTGTTTGGCTTTTACATTCTGGGTCAGGGCCTGGTGGCCATGACGGTTTTTACTTGCCCAAAGTGCGGCCTGTCGCCGTTCATGGGTAGCCAAAGCCTGTTCACCAGCTATTCGCCGTTTCCGCGCAAGAAGTGTGGTCAATGCGGACATGACCACACTCAGACTGAGTAGGGCAAGCTGCGATCAGGCGCGGTGATCGCTTGTTGACTCAGTCATTGCACAGCGGGTTTTCTTTCCTGGATTAGTCCGGGTGATGGTTGTGATCCACCACCATATTGTCTCCAAAGGTGGAGAATTTGGCGGTGACCTCGGCAGGCAGTTTGGCTTCAGCCTCGCTGGTGTTCTTGACCAGGCGTTCTGCCGCTTCAGTGCTCATGCCTGCCATGCTTAGCGTCTCTACATCGTTCAAGCCATCGCCGCCGCACATATGAACATTCCATTCCCCATGGCGACGCTTTAATAACGCGCGACCACCACGCGTCAGTTGTGTCCAACCGGCCAGGGCGTAATCACCTTCGATCACGACAGGTTCCACCACGAGAGGCGCTTCGGGGCTGTCCCAAATCGCCTTCATGGCTTGGGAGATGCGATCAGCCTCTGAAGGTGCCGCGCGAGCCACGCCGGTGATCATGGCGAGCAAGATGAGCAAAGCCACGGCGAAGAAAAGACCATGGCGTGCCACCTTGAAGGTCTGGTGATGTTGTGAAGCTGTTTTCATGAAAACTCCTTGTTTCTCAAGCTAATAAAGGACAGGGTGGGGCTTTCGCCCCGAGCAGAGTGCTCATCTGACTGCTTGGCAGCCTGGGGGCCGCGATCCGGCATGCCAGGATCAACAGCTGTGATGTGACGTGCATGGCAAACCCCTTGAAAAGATGCAATAAAAACGGGATCAATACTGGATCTGCACACCGGCAAAGACCGATCGCCCTGTACCCGGCTCGAACAAGGGTGAGGAGGCGGTGGCGTAGTCCGTAATGCTGGCACTGGCGATGTATCGACGATCCGTCAGGTTGCGGCCGTCTATATAGAAGGAGTAGGGGCCGCGCTCCCAGCCAGCTCGCAAGCCCAGCAGGGCATAGGAACTGGTTTTGGTGGTGTTGGCGTTGTCTACGTAATAGGCCTGGGGCACCCATTCCACATTGGGGCCAATGTGAAAGCCTGAAGGGTGTTTGTAGATAATCTCTGCACGCAAATAGTGCTTGGGCACACCGGGCATTTGATTGTTGTTCCAGTCCTGATCGTTGTCGAACTTGAAGTTGCTGTAGGTGTAGGCGCCTTTGATGTCCAGGCTGTCACTTTGCAGACCTTGCACCAACAAGCCACGGGCGGCTGTCCATTGCACACCCAGCTCTATGCCCTGGTGAGTGGTGCGATCCGCGTTAACGGTCTTGTCGCAAATGTTCCAGGGCGCGCTGATGCATTGCAGCTCATTTTTGACGCGCGCATGGTACAGCGAGACATCCCAGGCCACGTCCCCGCTTTCTCCTCGGGTGCCAATTTCGAAGGTGGTGGCGCGTTGAGCTTGCAGGCGATCCAGATCATTGCTGGTCGAGAACGTCATGTCGTCAAACGTAGGCGGCTCGGCGCTGCGGGAAATATTGCCGTAGATTTGCCACTGCGAACCAGCATCCCACAACAGCCCTAATTTGGGATTGAAGAAGTGGTAGCTCTTGTCCCCGGAGCGGGTGGTGGGCAGGCCGCCGTTGTACAGATCCTGGCGTTTGCGTTGAGCATGCAAGTATTGCAGGCCGGTGATCAGGGACAAGTCCGAGCCTAGACTCCAGGCGTTTTCGGCATAGGCGCTCAGGTTGTTGGAGCTGTCTTTGCTGGCAGATAGTTTTTCCAGTCGGTTACCTCCCACGTTTACCGAGTTTTGGGCATCAATCTTGCCGGCCGACCAGGTCAGGCCCAGCGTGAGGCGATTGTCTCTACCCGCAAGCGGGCTGGTGTTGACCAACCTGCCGTAAGCGCCGTAGCTGCTCGTGTCCCTATCAACGAATTGATAAATAGGGTGTCGTAACGAACTTTGCTCAAACCAGCCACCCAGCTCGTACTGCGTCTCTCCCATGATCAGCACTGTACGGTTGGCAATGCGGCCGCCGTCCAGGTTGAGCTGCCAGTCGTGCTCCTTGTTTTCCTTGGCGGCTTGCCGTGGATTGTTCAAAGCCTGATCGCGGCTGACCGAGCCGGGAATATCCTGGTGAATCTGATAACCGCTCACGTAAAAACGGGTTTCTGCCCGGTCTGACAAACGCCAACCCAGGTTTGCATTTGCACGCAGGGAGTGCCCCGCACTTTGTTCTCTATAACCATCCTGGGTTTGCCAAGAGCCGGAAACTACACCATCCAGTTTTCCGCCAGCAAAGCCGCTGCTCAGTTGCACGCGTCGCCAGCCAAAACTACCTGCATCCAGACGTCCTTGAAAGGCGTCGGCATCATGGCCGGTAGGGGTGACGAAGTTGATGGCTCCGCCCAAGGTGGCGGCACCGTATTGCAAGGCATTGGCACCTTTATAGACCTCGGTATAGCGGTAGGCCGTAGGGTCGATACGATGAAAATTGCTGCTGCCGTCGGGGTCGTTCAGTGGAATGCCATCCTGGTAGAGACTGATGCCGCGCAGATGGTAATAACGTGACAGGCCCGAGCCACGTATGGACAGGCGTGCATCATCACCCCATTTGGGCTGCGCAAACACCCCTGGTGTGTAGTCCAGCATGTCTTTGACGGTGGCGGCTTTGGTATCACGCCAGGCGCTCTCGGGCACCAGAGCGACGCCGCCCGCGGTGTGTTCAATATTTTTTTGAGCAGTTTGCAGGTCCGGGACAGTCAAACTTTTGCCACGCTCTGGAGTGACGATGACGGGGGCCAGCGTTAGCGTCTGTGCATGGGCAAGGCTGGCCCAGGCGCTGGAGAACAGCAAGGCCAGAGTCAGGACGCTGAGTCGTGTACGCAGTGATCCTTGGGCCAATGGGACAGAGGACAGAAAGGGGGCGGCCTGCACGGCGCATGCCTGTGCAGAAACAGAAAAGATGGACATAAAAAAACCTTGAATGACTTCGCTGAAAAGCGACTGCACAGACGGCAGTCGACGACGAGAGATCAAACAAGGTGGGCAGGGGGAGCGCGTGACCCTAGCGGCGGCCCCAAGGCGGGTAGGGGCGGCAAGCTTTGATTACGGTGTGCCAAGAGCAAAGGCTGGTGAGCCACCGGAGCATCCAGGCTTGCCATATCGGCGCTGGGTAAGGCCACCTGGGACAGAACCAGTGCGTAAGGGCACTTCTGTATATCCGCATGCTCATTGGATTGCGGCGGGTCTGCCTGTCCCGTCAGGCTCATCCAGATCGTGCTGGGCGTTCCACCGGGCGCACACAGCGTGACAGAAAAGAAGCCGTCCTGCTCGCCCGAGCGATCCGGCATGTATCCCGCCGGAACCAGCGAACGGCACAGAAATGACAGGATCGCCAGGCAAAAAAGAATTTGCCTGGCTACGCCATTCTTTGCGAGAGAGCAATGCCGTTGGACAGACATGGCGCGATTGTATTCCAACTGCTTCTCAATTGGATTTGATTTACCTAATGTCCGGACTCAGAGATTACAGATTACGCCCCTTATCCAGATAGGCTTGAAACTCCACCTCGGGCACCATGCTGCCGCCGGTTCCCCAGACCAGATGGGTAGCGTTCTCCAGCTGAGCCTGTGTAAAGCCCATGCGCTGCAAATACTCTGGCGAGTTCAATACCCTTGCCATACCGGGTACACCGGCCAGGGCGGAGGGCTCCAGTTTGACCTGGTCTTTTTCGTGGGCAATGACCATCAAGCGGTACAGTTCTTCGTCCGTGACGGTGTAATAGCCGTCGATCAGACGCTGCATGGCCTTGCCCACAAACCCTGAAGGGCGTCCTACGGCCAGGCCATCGGCGGCGGTGACATTATCAATGCCGAAATCCTGCACGCTGATCTTGTCATGCAAGCCGGTATACACGCCCAGCAGCATGCATGGGGAGTGCGTCGGCTCGGCAAAGAGACAATGCACGGCATCGCCAAAAATCAGTTTCAGGCCAAAGGCCACACCACCAGGACCACCGCCTACGCCGCAGGGCAGATAGACGAACAAGGGGTGGGCTGTATTCACCACAATGCCCGCTTGCTGAAATTGCGCGGCCAATCGTTCGGCCGCCACGGCATAGCCCAGGAAAAGATCCGGGGAGTTTTCATCATCGACAAAGTAGCAACGCGGGTCTTGGGAGGCTTGTTCGCGGCCTTGCTCAACCGCCACGCTGTAGTCGGATTGATGTTCGACAACATTTACGCCGTTGGCTCGCAATTTGTCTTTTTTCCATTGGCGGGCATCGGCAGACATATGGACGCTGACTTTAAAGCCCAGCTTGGCACTCATGATGCCGATTGATAGTCCCAGATTGCCGGTGGAGCCGACGGCGATGGAGTATTGGCTGAAGAAAGTACGGGCCTGTTCGCTATCCAGCTGGCTGTAGTCGTCTGTCAGCGTGATCAGGCCTGCTTCCAGTGCCAGATCCTCTGCATGTTTCAGGACTTCATGGATGCCGCCACGGGCTTTGATGGAACCGGAAATGGGAAGTTCGCTATCCGCCTTCAGCCACAAGGCACCCACATGCTCCAGTGCGTTGTCTTGAATCAGCGTTTGGCGTAGTTGATCCAAGGGTTTGAGAGGGGACTCGATGATGCCATTGCTGGCTGCTGTATCGGGAAAGACGGCTTTCAGATATGGGGCAAAGCGCTGCAGATGGGCACTGGCTGCCTGCACATCTTGCGCGTTCAGTCCTACATCCGCCAAGGCCTGGGCGGTGGGGGCGATGGCCGGATTGAACCAGGTGCTTTCTTTCAGGGCGATCAGATCGCGGATGAGAGGGTGGCTGTCTTGCCAGGCCGCCAGGGTTTTTCCATGGATCATGTGTTCACCTGATGAGTGACTGGGTTTCAAGGGTAAAGATGCTACACGATTGTGCTTAATGAGAGGGGCAGCAACGATGTTTAACGGGACTGACGATAGGGAATCAGGATGGAACGGAGCAGATGGCGATGGCTAAGGAGAAAGCGGCTGATCAGGTTTGGCCGTATTGACTAAGTAGTAGAAACCGTCTGCGATTGAGCGTCGGTGTGCGGCGAGTCAATAAAAAACTGCCCTCATCAAGAGGGCAGTGTTAATTGCTTCAAGAGCGTCTTTCTTGGGGCTTAACCCCCCAAAAAACACTATAGAAAAGCCTTTCGCAAATCAGGAAATGCGGGTTTTTAATATCGGGCATCCTTGGGTTTTTTACCATTCGGCCAGTCGTTCACTTTGCCCGCAAAATCAGGCCGTGGCATATGCGTAAAGTACTCGGCAATGTCCACGGCGTCCTGATCGTTCAACACACCGCCTTGGCCCCAGGCCCCGTGAGAAGCCACGCTCATGGGCATGTTGTACTTGATGAATACCGCGGCCTTGAAAGTACGTGCCATACCCGCGCCTATATTGAAGGACTCATCTCCCCACAATGGTGGGAACACGATATTGCCGCGCTCATCTTTCAGGCCCTGGCCTTCCGCCCCGTGACAGCTGGCACATTGGACCGCATAAAGCGCTTTACCACGCTCGGGATTGGGGATCAGATCATGATCCAGTGGGCCGTCAATAGGCACCTGGACTTTTTGACCGGCTTGAACCCCTTGCGCCAACCACTTCATATAAGCCAGCATGCCTTGCATTTCGGGCGAATCCACCGGGATGGCCTTGCCGTTCATGGAACGCATGAAACAGCCGTTGATGCGGCCCGCCAGGTCCACCATCTTGCCCGAGCGGGGCATGACTTTGGGGTAACTGACAAAGCTGTTGATGTAGTGCGCGCCACGCGGGGCCTTGCCCTGGTCAATATGACAGCTATTGCAGTTCATGGCAGCGCCCACATTGTCGGGCAGCAGACGGCGCGTTTCGTTCAGGAGGCGTTTGCCGTACAAAATGGCTTCGGCATCCGGGTCTTTCTCGATCAGCAGATCCGAAGGAATGGTGTACTGGCCCACGACCTCTTTGCTTTCCACATTAATAATGGGATAGGTGGCGGGAGTCGGGCCTGTCAGGGCGGGGCTGGCCGCAAAGGCATACCAGCTTGCCGCTGCGACACCGGCAATGGCCACAGCCAGAACGGACAGGGTTTTGGCTTTACTCATGGCTGGCTCCTTGAGGCTGGATATTGGGCGATTTATTGACTACAAACTGGCGGATGTGGGCAACGTCGGCCGCCTGCACGGTGGGGGCCTGGTTGGTCCAGCTGGTGCGAATGTAGTTAACAAGATCGGCAATGTCCTGGTCGCCCAAATGGCGGAAGGCAGGCATGGTGAAGGTCATTTTGTCGACGCTGTTTTCAGGCATGCGTCCACCTTCCAGAGTCACTTGAATGACCGATTGCGGGTTGTTGGCAAAAACAGCCGAGTTGCCAGCCAGTGCCGGGAAAATGCGGGGTACGCCTTTTCCGTCGGCACGGTGACAGGTCACACAGTGGGCGGCATACAACCAGGCGCCGGGCGAGGTGTATTGGCCATCCAGCTGTTTCTGTGTGGTGCTGTCAGCTTGATGCGGGATCTCGGGATTGCGGCCTTTGACTGGCGGCAGGGATTTCAGATACTGCACCATGGCCTTTTGGTCCTGAGGGCTCATGTACTGGGTGCTGTGTTCGACCACGTCCGTCATGGCACCAAAAGCAGCCACTTTATCGGTACGGCCGGTAGCAAAGAAATCCAGCAGTTCTTCTTCAGACCAACTGGCCAGACCACGACCTTCGCCGCGCAGGCTCTTGGCACGCCAACCGTCAATCACGGCACCGGACAGGTAGTCGTCGCCGTCTTTCAGGTTCAGCGCCAGTTCCTGATACGCCAAGCCGCGCGGCGTGTGACAGGCGCCACAGTGGCCGGGACCTTGTACCAGATAAGCACCCCGGTTTTTCAGATCATCCAGACTTTCGTCAGCCACAAACGACTGATCCGTGGGCGCAAACATCCATTGCCAGAAAGCAATGGTCCAGCGCATCTGGAAGAGCTTGGGCAAGGTGGGCTCGGCATTTTGTTGCTTGACCGCCGGGACGCCATTCATGAAGTAGGCGTACAAGGCATTCATGTCCTCCTCGCTCATGACCGAGTAGGACGGGTAGGGCATGGCGGGGTAGAGCGCAGCGCCATCCTTGCGTACCCCATGCTGGACGGCGGTTTTGAACTCGTCCAGGGTGTAGTTGCCTATGCCCGTTTCCTTGTCAGGCGTGATATTGGTGGAGTAGATCGCTCCTAGCGGCGTTTGCATGGCCAGGCCGCCTGCATACTTTTGACCACCAGGAACGGTATGACAGGCCACGCAGTCGCCAGTGCGGGAGACGTAGGCTCCCTGTTTGATCAGGGCGTCATCATCCAGCTTGATGGTGTGTGCCGAGGAGGAGACGATGCTGCGTTGCGACAAAATAAGCTGAGAACCGCCATAGGCGGCTCCCAGCCCCACTAGTACAAGGATCAGGGTCTTGGACAAGACGTTCATAGACATTACCCATAATTATTAAATCAATGCGTCAAATAACTTCACGTCACACTCAGGACGGATGGTATAGAGAGACAAAAAGGGGAGAAACCCCTGTTCAGATCAAAATTGATCTAACTCAACGGTTATATATATAAGCTCATAACGGGGTTGCGATTGTAAGCTCAAAGTGCCAGTTATATGGCGGCTGAATAGCAGACTGAGAACTAAAAAGAATGAGAGGTTTGAACGGACACTGTGGCGATCAATTGTCAGCTGTCCGGGTTCTTCTGCTTTTCCGAAGCGACAACACCGGTATCAAGCCGAAGTGCCTGTTTTTAAATCGAAATGGCTTCGGAACTGGCGTCATACAAAGCTTGCAAGGCAGCTAGAAGTGTCCGCCTAGTAAAAACCCTCTTGGATGTTTTTTCTGGAAAGACCTACTATTAGCCCTCAATTATCGGATATGAGAATTTTATGGTGTATGACTACGTAATCGTTGGGGCAGGGATGGCTGGCGTGTCTTTGGCCTACCGTTTGCCCGAAAGTGCCCAAGTGCTGGTTCTGGAAAGAGAGTCCCATGCTGCGTATCACTCCACGGGACGCTCGGCCGCGATGTTTGTTGAAACTTACGGTACTGAAACGATCCGAGCCTTGACGGTGGCAGGCAACGATTTTTTCAGCCATCCGCCTGCGGGCTTTAGCGATCAGCCGATTTTGCTGCCACGCGGTGTGCTCTATGTGGGGACCGCCGAGCAACAGGGTTTGCTGGACAGCCAGTATCAGGATTGGCATGAGCAAGGCTTGGATGTCAGCCGCTTGAGTGCCGAAGAAGCCTTGGCCATGGTGCCATGTCTGGACCCGGCGCAATTGGCCGGTGCCTTGTATGACGGCCAGGGTCAGGACATGGATGTCCATGCCTTGCATCAGGGTTTTTTGAAAGGCGCACAAGCCAAGGGTGTGAAGCTGCGTCTGGACACGGAAGTGCTGTCGGCCAAGTGGGATGGCGAATGCTGGGAAGTGCTACTCAACTCCGAACCCACGCCCTTGCGCACTCGCGTTCTGGTCAATGCGGCGGGTGCCTGGGCTGACACTTTGGCCGAGCGCTGTGGCGTGCAGGCGTTGGGCATTCAACCCAAGCGCCGTTCTGCATTCCTGTTTTCGCCGCCTGAAGGTGTGGACCATCGTGAATGGCCTGCCGTCATTGATATTGGCGAAGAATTCTACTTCAAGCCTGATGCGGGCATGTTGCTGGGTTCGCCAGCCAATGCCGACGACGTGGATGCCCATGATGTGGTGGCCGAAGAGCTGGACGTGGCCACCGGCATTTACCGGATTGAAGAACGCACCCAACTTCGCATTCGCCGTCCTAGCCACACTTGGGCGGGGCTGCGCAGCTTTGCTCCCGATGGTGAGCTGGTGATTGGTCAGGACGCGCAATGTCCGGGCTTTTTCTGGCTGGCGGGCCAAGGTGGCTACGGGATTCAAACTGCGGCCGGCGCTTCCTTGCTGGCGGCCAGTTTGTTGCAAAAGCAGGATCTGCCCGAGTCCTTGAAGGCCTTGAAGATTGATCCGGCTGTGGTGTCACCCGCTCGTTTCAGAACATAAAAACAGCAGTACTTTGATCTCCCGGAGGAGAAAGCAAGTCGAATATAAAAAATATCCTGGGCATTGCGATGGCCTTTGTCGGTGTGGTGGTAGGGGCCGGCTTTGCATCAGGACAAGAGATATTGCAGTTTTTCAGCAGCTTTGGGTATTGGGGGCTGCTGGGAGGGGTGGTCAGTGGTCTGTGTTTCACCATACTGGGCATGGCCGTGGGGGAGCTTAGCCAGGTTTCAGTATCGCATTCGTTCAAAGAGGGTTTGTATCTGATTTGCGGGCCGCGACTGGGTGTGGTGGTCGACATCATGATTACCTTCTTCATGTATGCCATTGCCGTGGTGATGTTTGCCGGTGGCGGCTCGCTGATGGAGCAACAGTGGGGCGTACCGGCGCAGTACGGCAGTATTGCCGTCATGCTGATTACCGTGCTGATTGTGTTCTTGCGCGTGGACCGGGTGATGGCCTTTATTGGCAGTGTCACACCCTTTCTGGTTCTGATGATGATCTTCCTGTGTATTTACAGCTGGAATACCCGGGATCTGCCCTTGGAAGAACTGGATGTGATTGCGCATACCAAACCCCAGGGGGCAGGACATTGGCTAGTGGGCTCTTTGCTGTACGTGTCCTACAACATGGTGGTGGGGGCGCCGTTCCTGATGATTGCGGGGGCGCAGGCCACATCACGTCGCAATGCCTTGTTGGGTGGTTTGGTGGGTGGTTTGCTGCTGGGCTTCTTGATTGTGCTGATCAGCGCCGGCGTGTTTGGCCGTATCGACACCATTGGCTCGGCTGCCTTGCCCATGCTGATGCTGGCAACCGAGCAATCCAAGCTGCTGGGCACCATCATGTCCGTGGTGATCTTTGCCATGATTCTGACCACCTCGGTGGGCGTGCTGTATTCCTTTTCGGCCCGGATTTTTACGCCCAATACTCGTAAATTCAATATTGGTACGGCGATTGCCGGGGTGCTGGGGTTGGTGGGGGCCAAGATCGGTTTCATTAATCTGGTCGGCACGGTCTACCCGTTTTTCGGTTACCTGGGCTTTGTTTTGATGGCCTGGATTCTGATTGCCTGGTTCCGTTTACGCCGCTTACAATCCAGGAATGCTACGTAATGAACTGCTCAGCAAGGAACAGGTAGGAACCCGCCTGCGCCAAGCCCGACATAATCAAAAACAGACACTCAAGCAGGTGTCTGAAAAAACCGGCTTGGCGCTTTCTACCATTTCCAAAGCAGAACTGGGGCAGGTCACCTTAAGCTATGAAAAGTTTGTGGTTCTGGCCCGCGCCCTGAATATTGAGGTGGGGTCCTTGTTTGCCGTGCCGGATGAGGAAACCGCGCAGCCTTTGCCCACGACTGAAGTGGGCATTTCCAGCCACAAATCCACCGCTACCCCTGGCTATGCCACTCGTAACTACGAATATGGCTTGTTGTTTGGCGAGCTGAGCGGCAAGCACATGAACCCGATTCTGGCTGTCATCGATTCACGCGATGCCAGCGAGTTTGACGACTATATCCGTCACGCCGGGCAGGAGTTTGTGATTGTGCTGTCCGGCTCTATTGCCATCCAGTTTGAAACCGGCGAAACCCTGTTTCTGGACGCCCACGAGTCGGCATATTTTGATAGCGGCATCGGGCACATCTATCTGTCCACCAGCGAAGACGACGCCAAGGTAGTCGCGGTCTGTACCAGCGGTTTACCGCCGGGGATTGTTTAAATTTTGTCGTGCTAGTGCCAACCCCGGTTTTACTAAAATCAAGATTTTTTAGTTAATAAGCCAGCTTATTGTTTGCTTGTCTATTTTTTATTTTTTCCTGGTTTTTTGCTGGGATTATTTGCTGCTTTCTTTTTGTATCTGTTATTTGATTTATTTTTTTAATTTCTCGTTACAATCCCTCTTTTATAAGCAAGGAAAATAAAGGAAGAGGAATGAGGGTTATTGTTTTCGTGGCAGCCTTGCTGCTCACAGGTTGCGCATCGATTACGTCGGAATCCATGCAGCTAGTACGAGTGGATGCAGTGGATGAAACAGGAGAGAAGGTCACGGATGCCCGTTGTACGTTGACTAACGACAAGGGCGAGTTTGTTACCGAGGCAGGTAAACATGCCAGAGTGGGTAAATCCAGTAAAAACTTGAATGTGACCTGCACGGCGACTGATAGAACTGACGAAGCCACTGGTACCTTAATTTCGCGCGCGGGTGCCGGTATGTTTGGCAATATTATTTTTGGTGGTGGGATTGGTGCCATCATCGATCATAATCGCGGCACGGCGTATAACTATCCGGATTGGGTAGAGCTGGTATTTGGCAAAATCCTGACCTATGACCGTATGAAAAATAAAGAGGGTGTTCCCATGAAGGAAGGGGATCAAGTGATTGAGCCAAATAAAACGAACGAGACGGTAGCTGCCGCGACACCTTGATTTAAGTTTGAGAAAAAGCCCCTTTTAGAAGGGGCTCAGACTGCTGATAAACCCCTGGTTTTGCGCCCTGGGGTTTATTTTTTTGTTCTCCCGCCCAGGCGATGAGGTGTCGCTCACGATTCTACGGTTTTCGGTCGATCAGGCCTCAGATCACACCATCAGGCCGTTTGCGGGCCGGGGGCAAGCTCGCAGGCGCGTGAA
>NZ_JAHKKC010000027.1:0-47802 GCF_020496585.1 Alcaligenes sp. 13f | reverse complement strand
GGATGAGGCTGTAGCTTTGTCTGCGTTTATCCCCAATTTGAGGCGTAAAAAGATGGTTTTCCGACGCATTGAAAACCGTGTATCTATATTAGTCCTGTGACAAAAACATCCCGTACAAGTTAACAGTCGCGTAGTCCCTGCCTAAAATGACAAACTCTGTCTATGGTTGATTTTTCACATCGCAGGCGGCCTGTTCGCCTGGTACAGATATACGAGACTGACATGGTATTGAATAGTCATTTGCCCGCCTCTGTGCTGTTTGAAAGTCTGACTCCGCGCGAGCGCGACGTGCTGTCTTATATCGCCATCGGCAAGGCGAACAAGGTGATTGCGGCTGAATTGGCGATTTCCCAGCGTACGGTGGAGGCGCATCGGGCACGCGTTTTTCAGAAGTTACGCGTGCGCAATGCGGTTGAATTGACCCGCTTTGTATTTAGCGAGCCGGGCTTGCGCGATGTGCTGCCGCCCAGCCTGGTGGGCAGCCTGTCTATGCCTTAGATTAGCGGCAGGCAGGAGTGGCCTGGCCGTCCAGCTCGCTGATCGGGTCGATGTCGGCTTGGCGAGTCAGGTGGCTCTCCAGCGTAGGGCGTTGCTGGTTAAAGGTGTGAATGCGCAGTACGTTGTTGTTCACAAAGCTCAGATCGGCCAAGGTCGAGTCGTTGTTGGCCAGCAAAGCGATGCGGGTAGGCTGTGTGCCGATAGGTACCCAGCAGCCGCTCATGCGGTGTTCTTCGCCAGCACCCAGCGGGGTGGCACGCAAGCGCCATTGGCCAGCAGGAGCCAGGGTTACGCTGATTTTGTAGGGCTCACATGCGCCGCCTTGTGGTGGGCAGGACAGGGTGCCCAGAAAGGTTTTGGGCTCGGCCAGCTCTGGAACGCTACGGTCGACCATGGCGGCAGGCTGCTGGGCGCGGGCCGGTGTAATGGCGTGCAGGCCTTCCTGGTTACCGAAGCCTAAATTGATTTGCGAGGGGGCACGGGCGGTGCCGCTACCTTGCGCTTGGCGCAGGGCGTCTTTCTGGGTGGAGTCACGACCTTCGTTGGGGGTAGGCTGAACGGGTGCCTGGGCACATGCTGCCAGCAAAACGACCGAAAGCAAGGTAAGGGAACGCAGAGGGGAAATCTTGGTGAAAGACATGGCGGGCTTCCGTGGACTGGTTGATAGCTGAATTCTACGCTAGACCTGGGGCGGCGGGACAGTATCAGGTCTATTCAGGGTAGGAGGATTGGCGCGGGTACGTTACAGTTTTGTTTTTTATCCGTGGATTGCGCATGCTGACAATTGGGCTGACTGGTGGAATTGGATCGGGCAAAAGCCAGGTGGCCAATTTTTTTGCCTCTTGGGGGGCGGCTGTCGTGGATACGGATGTCATCGCGCATGAGTTGACCGCGCCCGGTGGTCTGGCCATTGAGCCGATTCGCGCTGCCTTTGGGGCACAGGCCTTGGCCGCGGATGGTTCCATGGACCGGGATTGGATGCGGGCCTGTGTATTTGCCGATCCTGATGCCCGTCATCGACTCGAGGCGATCATTCATCCCCTGATTTGGAACGTAACAAAAGCACAGACCTTGAAAGCGCAAGGATGTTATCTTGTTGTGGTTGTACCCTTGCTGGTGGAATCAGGACGATGGCGAGACCGTGTGGACCGGATTTGCGTTGTGGATTGTGATGAAGCGACCCAGATCGAGCGTGTTCAAAAGCGCAACGGGCTGGCAGTGGCCACAATTGAACGTATCATGGCAGCACAGGCGCAACGTCAGCAGCGCCTGGATGTGGCCGACGACGTGGTTCTGAATGACGGGCAGACGACTTTGCCCCTGTTGGAAGAGCGGGCGCGAGCAGTACACCAACGCTGGTGTGCCTTGACTGCCTGACAACACGACGTGTCTGACCCTCCAGTCGACAGAAAAAGGTTTTTAAACGCGTGACTCTATACGAATACCCCTGCAATGAGCGTGTCCGGGCTTTACTGAGAGTCGAATACTTGTTCGATAGGCTGTTTCATTTTTCGGCCAACCAGGATGCGTACTCGCATCAGATTGCTGTAGCGACTTTGTTTGATTTGCTGGACATCTCGGATCGAACCGATTTGCGTTCTGCTGTTCTTCAAGACCTGGAGCGTCAGCGCGTGGCGCTGGCTGCGCTGCGTGAACACCCCGGTGTTCAGCTGCAGGCGCTGGACAAGATGATTGAACAAATTGTGCGCGCTTCTGCTGACCTCTCGGCCCAGGGACGGGTGGGGCAGGGCCTGCGTGAAAATGAATGGTTGGCCAGTTTGCGGGGCCGGGTTGCTGTGCCCGGTGGTACGTCGCAGGTGGACATGCCTTCTTATTATTCCTGGCAACAGCGCCCCGATGCCGATCGTGTCCAGGATTTGCGCCGTTGGTCCGAGTCTTTCCTGCCACTGTATCAAGGTCTGGCCTTGATTTTGCGCTTGCTGCGCCAGTCGGGTGACTCGGCAGACCAACTGGCCCGTGACGGTTCCTATCAAGAAATGCTGGCAGGCAAGACCTTCCAGTTGCTGCGGGTGTGGGTGGACGCCGGTGCGTGCATCTATCCGGAAATGAGCGCTAACCGCTACGTCATCTGGATACGCTTTGTGCAGCAAGATAATCAATTGAAACCGCAGGCCGTGACGGGGGATATCCCCTTCAGGCTGGCCCGTTGCAACTTCGGCTGAAAACGCTGTTCATATAAGGTTCAGACTGCCGCTTTTATACTTGCTGTGCCAGCGTGGTCTAGCAGGGATGCGGTTTTGTCAGCGCTTGTATCTCTTTATCGTTTGAAACTAATTGCTATCGTGTTTTGGCTGCATAATGCGTGTCGCCGTCACGATCGGTAGTGCTTAAACGCTTATTTAGACCGTGCATAGAGACAATCAAGTTTTAGCCGGGGAGTATTCATGTCGGAGTTGAACACAGGCAGAGGTCGGCGGTCCCGATCCTTCTATGTCTGGGTGGTGGTGGGGCTGCTGGTGACAGCAGGCCTCGTTTATTACGCCCTGTCTTCCCCTTCCAGTACGTCCACTCCCATGCGCGGGCCTCGCGGCATGATGGGGGCGACTAAAGTCCCGGTGCAGGTGGCCACGGTCAAGGAAGGCCTGATCGACCAAACGGTCAATGCGATTGCCACGGTTAAACCTTTGCAAACAGTCGCCGTGCGCGGTGAAGTTGATGGTGTGCTCGAACGCATCCACTTCAAGGACGGCCAACGTGTAAAGGCCGGCGATTTGCTGGCCGAGATTGATCCGCGTACCTATCAGGTGCAACTGGATCAGGCGCGTGGCCAATTGGCGCAGAATCAGGCTCAGCTCAAAGGGGCGCAGCAGGAACTGGCCCGCCACCGCGTCCTGTTTCAACAGAATTCTATTGCTCGCCAGGCCTTGGAAACCAAGGAAACGGCCGTGCAGCAACTGCAGGCACAGATCAAATCCAATCAAGCAGAGGTGGCCCGTGCGCAGGTCCAGCTGGATCGCACTCGTATTACGGCGCCTTTGGATGGCCGCCTGGGTTTGCGCAAGCTGGATCAGGGCAATCTGGTGTCTGCCGGTAGTACTGATGGGATTGTCGTCATTACCCAGACGGATCCCATAGGCGTGGAGTTCTCCTTGCCGCAGAATCAATTGAGCAGCCTGCTGGAGGCCATGAAACAAAGCGAATCGCCTTTGCGGGTGTCCCTGATCGACAGCAAGGGTCAGCTCTTGTCGGACAAGGGCCGTTTGCAGGCACTGGATAACCAGATCGACATCAATACCGGCACGCTGAAAGTGAAGGCCGAATTTGATAATGCCGATGAAACCTTGTTTGCTAATCAGTTTGTCAATTCCCGTGTCTTTTTGGGCCAGGAACAAGGCTTGCTGATCCCATCGCACGCTGTGCAACGGGGTTCGGTGGGCACGTATGTGTACACCTTGGATGCCGAGGACAAGGTCCATATCCAGGTGGTGGAATTGGGGACGGCCACGCTGGAATTGACCTTGATTAAAACCGGCCTGAAAGAGGGCGATCGTGTGGTGGTTGAAGGGACTGACCGTTTGCGTGAAGGCTCGGAGGTCGAGGTGATGCAGCAAGATGGTCAGGCCAAGGAAAAGCCTGCGCCCGATGATGCCGCCGACAAGCCAGAGCAAGGCAAACGTCCGGGTGAGGGTCGCCGTCCACGTCCTGCAAGCGAGTAAGCCGTGAGCATGTCGCGTATCTTTATCCTGCGCCCGGTGGCTACCACCTTGGCGATGGTGGCCTTGCTGGTGTCCGGCTTGCTGGCCTATCGCATGTTGCCCGTAGCCGCTTTGCCGCAGGTGGATTACCCCACTATTCAGGTGGTCACGCTCTATCCGGGCGCTAGCCCGGATGTAGTGGCGGCCTTGATCACTTCACCGCTGGAGCGGCGTTTCGGCAGCATGTCGGGCCTGTCGCAGATGATTTCGTCCAGTTCAGGCGGGGCATCGCGCATTACCTTGCAGTTTGATTTGGGCTTGCCCCTGGATGTGGCCGAGCAAGAGGTGCAGGCGGCGATTAATGCCGCCTCCAATATGCTGCCCAATGATTTGCCTGCACCGCCTATCTATAACAAGGTCAATCCGGCTGATACCCCGGTTATTTCTTTGGCGGTGACCTCCCCCAATATGCCCCTGCACGAGGTGCGCGACCTGATTGATGTGCGGGTTGCACAAAAGCTCTCGCAGGTGACGGGCGTGGGTCTGGTCAGCATTGCGGGTGGTCAGGAACCAGCCATGCGCATTCAGGCTGATCCCAACGCCTTGGCCGTCCGCAATCTGACCTTAAGTCACCTGCGGCAGGCGGTGGTCGCGGCCAACGTGAACCAGCCCAAAGGCAATCTGGATGGGCCTCAGCGTTCCACCAGCATCGGTGCCAATGAACAACTGAAAACGGTACAGGATTATGAAAATCTGATCGTCAGCTACAAGGACGGTGCTGCCGTGCGTCTGGGCGAACTGGCCAAGGTGGTGCGGGATGCGCAGGATGTGCGTCAGGCCGCCTGGATGGGGACTGTGCCTGCGATCTTGCTGAATATTCAGCGTCAGCCTGGCGCCAACGTCATTGATGTAGTGGACCAGATTCAAAGCCTGCTGCCCGAGATACGCCGTTCCTTGCCGGTCGGTGTGGATGTGGAAGTCGCCACGGACCGCACCCAGACCATTCGGGACTCGGTTGACCATGTGCAAAAGGAAATGATGCTGGCCATTGTGCTGGTGGTGCTGGTGACTTTTGTGTTCCTGCGCACCTGGACGGCTACGCTGATTCCCAGCGTTGTCGTGCCTATCTCCCTGATCGCCACCTTTGCCATCATGCTGATGTGGGGATTCAGTATCAATAACCTGACCCTGATGGCCTTGACGGTTGCCACCGGCTTTGTGGTTGATGATGCGATCGTGATGATCGAGAACATCGCCCGCTATATCGAAAAGGGCGAAACCGCCTTGCAGGCTGCCTTGAAGGGCGCGGCGCAGATTGGCTTTACCCTGCTGTCACTGACCATCTCCCTGATCGCCGTGCTGATTCCGCTGCTGTTCATGAGCGATGTCATCGGCCGTTTGTTCCGTGAGTTTGCCATTACCCTGGCCGTCGCCATCCTGCTGTCCCTGTTCATTTCGCTGACGCTCACGCCCATGATGTGTGCGCGTATGCTCAAGCCCGAGGACGAACGCCAGTATGGCCGTTTCACGACCTGGTTGGGCGATCAGATGGACCGCATCATTGCGGCTTACGACCGTGGCCTGATTGTGGTGCTGCGCCACCAGACGCTGACCTTGTGGGTAGCTCTGGGCACAGTGGTGTTGACGGGCCTGCTGTACGTGATCGTCCCCAAAGGCTTTTTCCCGCAACAGGATACCGGCCTGATTCAGGCGATTACCCAAGGACCGCAAACCGCGTCGTTCCGCGCAATGGGGAATTTGCAGCAGCAAGCCGTTGCGATTGTGCTGGAAGATCCGGATGTGGAAGCCGTCACGTCCTTTATCGGGGTAGATGGCACGAACGCCACCTTGAACAATGGCCGTCTGCAAATTGCTTTGAAGCCCATTGGTTCAGGCCGGGCCAGCGCCAATGAAATCATGGCCAGGCTCGATGAGCGTCTGAAAGATATTCCCGGTTTGTCGATTTACCAACAGTCCATTCAGGAGCTGACGGTAGACGATCAGATCAGCCGTAATGTGTACCAGATGGCCTTGTCGGACCCGGAAACAGAGGTGCTGACGACCTGGATGCCGCGCTGGCTGGATGCTGTCAATGCCTTGCCGCAGATTAAAGATGCATCCATGAGCCTGCAAAACGATGGCCTGCAAGTGCTGCTGGATATAGACCGGGATGCGGCAGCCCGTGTGGGCGTGACCAAGGCAAATATCGACGATGCACTGTACGACGCGTTCGGACAGCGTTTGATCTCCACGATCTACACGCAGTCTGCCCAGTACCGTGTCGTGCTGGAGGTCAAGGATCAATATCGCCAAGGCCCGCAGGATCTGGAAAATATTCATGTAATGACAGCGGCAGGTACACCTGTGCCGATTACTTCCCTGGCGCGCATTCAGCTGGTTCCCACAACGTTATCGGTAGAGCGCTTGGGACAGTTCCCGTCCGTGAACGTGTCCTTTGACCTGGCTGATGGCTATTCCTTGTCCGACGCCATTGAAGCCATTGAAACCGTGCCCGACCAGATCGGTATGCCCTCCTCGGTGGATACCCGCTACCTGGGTGCCGCCAAGGCCTTCCATGCCTCTTTGTCCAGCACGCTGTGGCTGATGTTGGCCGCCGTGCTGACCATGTACATCGTGCTGGGTGTTTTGTACGAAAGCTATATCCACCCCATCACTATTTTGTCGACGCTGCCTTCGGCTGCCATCGGCGCGCTGCTTGCCTTGCTGTTAGCCGGGCGGGATCTGGACATGGTGGGGGTGATCGGGATCATCCTGCTGATTGGCATCGTGAAAAAGAACGCCATCATGATGATCGACTTCGCCCTGGAGGCGCAGCGCGAGCAGGGCATGAAACCGCAAGAGGCCATTCATCAAGCCGCCTTGCTGCGTTTCCGCCCCATTTTGATGACGACTCTGGCGGCCTTGTTCAGTGCCATCCCTTTGATGCTGGCCACCGGCTCTGGCGCAGAGCTGCGTCAACCCTTGGGACTGGTCATGGTGGGCGGTCTCTTGGCTAGCCAAGTGCTGACCCTGTTCACGACTCCCGTGATCTATCTGTTTTTTGACCGCTTTACCCGTAATGGCGCCAAGTCGGTACGCGAGTCGACATGAAACGCTTGTTAGGGCTGTTTATCTTCCGGCCAGTGGGCTCCAGCCTGCTGACACTGGCGATGGTCTTGGTGGGCGCATTGGCCTTGCGGCTCTTGCCCGTGGCGTCTTTGCCGGAAATGGATTTTCCGGTGATTGCGATTTCGGCCAATTTGCCCGGTGCCAGCCCTGAAACCATGGCTTCCAGTGTGGCCACGCCACTGGAGCAGGCTTTAGGTTCTATTGCCGGGGTGTCGGAAATGAGCTCTCGCAGCAGCGAGGGTTCCACCCAGATCATGCTGGTATTTGAACTGGACCGAGATATTGAAGGGGCTGCACGCGATGTGCAGGCCGCTATCAACCAGGCCCGGCCCATGTTGCCTTCGGGCATGTCCAGCGTGCCCACCTACGAGAAGGTCAACCCGTCGTCCATGCCTATCATGGTGCTGGCGCTGACCTCGCAGACGGCAAACAAGGCCCAGCTGTTTGATATGGCCAGCGGCATTGTGCAGCAGAAGCTGGCACAGATTCCGGGCGTGGGTTCGGTAGACGTGGGCGGTGGCTCCTTGCCAGCGGTACGGGTGGGATTGAATCCCAAGGCATTGGCCTCGGCTGGCATTGCGCTGGACGATGTGCGTTCGGTGATCAATAACGCCAACAGTTTGCGTCCTAATGGCTACCTGGAAAGTGAGCAGGGCCAGTGGCAGATCAACTCGGGCAAGCAGTACAACCAGGCACGGTTTTTTGACCCCTTGATTCTGAAGAATCAGGACGGGCAGGTTATTCGTTTGGGAGATGTGGCCAAGGTCGAGGACTCTGTTGAGAACATTCACAGCATGGGTTACTGGAATAACCAGGAAGCGGTGCTGTTGATTGTGCGTCGTCAGGCGGGCGCCAATATTATCGAGACGGTCAATACCATTCGTGAACGCCTGGCTGGTATCGAGGAAATGCTGCCCAGCCAGGCGCAATTGACAGTGGCTCAGGATCGTACGCCCAGTATTCGTGCCACGCTGGAAGAGGCTCAACTGACACTGATTATTGCGGTGGCCCTGGTGGTGCTGGTGGTCTTGCTGTTCCTGCGAAACTGGCGCGCTGCTTTAATTCCGGCCATTGCCGTCCCGGCGTCCTTGATCAGTACCTTTGCCTTCATGCATTTGTTCGGCTTTACGCTGAACACCATTTCCCTGATGGCCCTGATTGTCGCTACCGGATTTGTGGTGGATGACGCCATCGTGGTGCTGGAAAGCATTATGCGTTACCTGGAAAAAGGCTTGTCCCCCATGCGGGCAGCCTTGCGCGGGACGCGGGAGGTGGGCTTTACCGTCACAGCCATGAGCTTGTCGCTGGTGGCCGTGTTCATTCCCTTGTGGTTGATTGGCGGGCTGGCGGGACGCTTGTTCATGGAGTTTGCCGTCACCTTGTGTACCGCCGTCCTGGTGTCCCTGGTGATCTCCTTGATGCTGACTCCCATGATGTCATCGCGCCTGCTGCGTCCTGGGCCGCAAGAGCATGAGTCCACCAACCCTATCAGCCGCTTTTTGGGCTGGATAGGCAGCGTCAGCTGGCGTGGCTACCGTCGTTCATTGGGGTGGGCGCTCAAGCACCATCGCCTGATGCTGTTCTCCTTGTTCGTCACGATTGGCCTGAATGTGTACCTCTACGCCGTGGTGCCCAAGGGACTGTTCCCGCAGCAGGATACTGGCCAGTTGATGGGTTTTTTCCGAGTCGACCGGGGGACCTCTTTCCAGTCCATGGTGCCCAAGCTGGAATACTTCCGTTCTATCCTGAATCAGGACCCGGACATTCGTTCGGTGGCCGTGTTTGCCGGTGGCCGCAGTGGCAGCACCTCGTCCTTTATTCTGGTTGAGCTCAAACCTATGGACGAGCGCAAGGCCAGCACGACGGATATTGTGAATCGTCTGCGCGAGCCTTTATCCACCACGCCGGGGGCGCGCATGTTCATGGTGCCGCAGCAGGATATTCCGGTCGGTAGCGGGGGCGGTGGGCGCAGTGGCTCTTACGACTATTCCTTGCTGGGCAGTGATCTGGAGCTGTTGAAAACCTGGTTGCCCAAGGTTCAGCAAGCCATGGCCGAATTGCCAGAGCTGGTGGACGTGGACACTGGCACGGACGATAAGGCAGGCCTGGTCCAGCTGGAAATTGACCGCGATATGGCCACGCGCCTGGGCATTGATATGTCCATGGTGGCGGGGACCTTGAATAACTCCTTTTCCCAGCGTCAGGTTTCCACGATTTTTGGCCGCTTGAACCAGTATTACGTAGTCATGGAAGTGGAGCCGCGTTTTGCGCAGGATCTGGAGTCTCTGAAGGAAATCGAGGTCGTTGCCAAAGACGGCACCCGCGTTCCTTTGTCTGCCTTTACGCGCTTTACGACCGGCACCGCGCCGCGCAGCATTAACCATATGGGTTTGCTGGTGGCCGAGTCTGTGTCCTTCGGTTTGGCCGAAGGCGTCACCCTCAGTCAGGCAACGGCGGCCATTGAGCAGGCCATGGCTCGTATTCAGCTTCCTACACGCGAGATCCAGGCCGGGTTTGAAGGTAATACGGCGCAGATGCTCGATGCCCTGGCCAAGCAACCCATGATGTTCCTGGCTGCTTTGGTGGCTTTGTATATCGTGCTGGGGATGTTGTACGAGAGCTATATGCACCCGCTCACCATTCTGTCCACTTTGCCTTCGGCTGGGATTGGGGCATTGCTGGCCCTGATGATGACTAGTGGCGAGTTCAACCTGATTGCCATGATCGGGGTGTTCTTGCTGATTGGTATCGTCAAGAAGAACGCCATCATGATGGTGGATTACGCCTTGCAAATGGAGCGTGAGCGCGGCATGGGTTCGCGTGAAGCTATTTACGAAGCCTGCCTGGTGCGATTCCGCCCCATCATGATGACGACCTTGTCCGCCATTTTTGGTGCTATTCCTTTGATTCTGGCCTCCGGGCCGGGCGTGGAAATGCGCCAGCCCTTGGGCGTCACCATTGTGGGTGGTTTGGTGCTCAGTCAAATCCTGACCTTGTACACCACGCCGGTGGTTTATCTTTATCTGGATCGTTTGCGCCATCGCTTCATGCGCCGCAAGAACCAGACAACTTTGAATATATAAGCTGATATGCCTACTTCTAACGCCATGATTCTTCCGCGCTTCGCACTGGCTGGGATGGTGCTGCTCCTGTCCGCATGTGCTGTTGGCCCTGATTATCAGCGGCCCGAAGCGCCGGTGGGCGAGCACTTCAGGGAAGAGGTACGGTCCACGGCCTGGAAGCAGGCCGAACCGGCTGATTTGAAAGACCGCGGCCCCTGGTGGGAAAGCTTCAACGATGGCGTGCTCAACACCCTGATGCAAAGCCTGAACGAGCAGAACTTCACTTTGCAGCAGGCACAGGCACGCGTTCGTCAGGCGCAGGCCACCCTGTCCAACACGCGTTCGACCCAGTTCCCGCAAGTAGGCAGTTCGGTCGGCACGACACGGCGTGGCAGCGGGTCGGGTGATACCAGCCAAAGCAGCAGCGCCTATGACGCCAGCATCACGGTGAATTGGGAAGTGGATTTGTGGGGGCGGATTCGCCGTCAGGTAGAAGCAGGTGATGCTGGCCTGCAAGCCAGTGCTGCGGATATGGCTGCTACACGCTTGAGCCTGCAGTCTCAATTGGCACAGACTTATTTGCAGTACCGCAGTGTGGAGTCCAGCGAGCGAGTGCTGGATGAAACCGTGGCCGCGTACGAGCGTTCTTTGCAAATCAATCAGAATCGCCTGGACGCCGGGTTTTCGGCACCGGGAGATGTGGCTGCAGCCTTAAGCCAGCTAGAGGGGGCTCGCACCCAGCGCTTGGCCTTGAATCGCGAGAAGGCCACCTACCTGCATGCGATGGCTGTGTTGGTAGGCCGCGCACCTTCCCAGTTTGAGGTGGTGCCTCATGCGCCCTGGCCTGTTGCTCCGGATATTCCGGTGGGTCTGCCATCCAGTTTGCTGGAACGTCGCCCCGATGTGGCCCGTGCCGAGCGTCGCATGGCGCAGGCCAATGCCCAGATTGGTGTGGCCAAGGCTGCCTGGTTTCCCAGTCTGAGCCTGAAGGCCAGTGGAGGGTTCAGCAGCAGTGATCTTAGCGAATGGCTGACGGCACCCGCGCGCGTCTGGTCCCTGGGCCCAGCCTTTGCCCTGACTTTGCTGGATTTTGGGGCACGCCGTGCGCAAGTCGAGCAGGCCGAGGCCAGCTATGACGAACAATTGGCTGCCTATCGTCAGACGGTGCTGGATGCGTTGAAGGAAGTGGAAGATGCCTTGTCTGAACGCAATGGCCTGGAGCTGGAGCAAGCCAGCCAGGCGCGTTCTCTGGCCGCGGCACGCGAATCCCTGCGGCTGACGCGCAATCAGTTTGATGCTGGTCTGGTGGATTTCCTGAGTCTGGCACAAACCCAGGCTACGGCTTTGTCAGCCGAGCGGCAGGCTTTGGATCTGGAGTCCCAACGCCTGCGGGCTGCGGTCAAGCTGATGGTTGCCTTGGGTGGTGGCTGGGATGTAGCGACGGGTCTGAATCCCGAAGAGCCGAAAGCGGTGGAAGTTGATCCAGCTGCGAAAGCAGAATAGGTTTGGCCTGACCTACACTAATCTGACCTGACCTGACCTGACCTGACCTGACCTGACCTGACCTGACCTGACCCGATCCAATCTGGTCTTAATCAAGTTTGGTTTAGTTTGGTTTGATGTGGTTCGGCGTTGGCTGAACTTCTTGGCGCTTGGTTTGGTTTGGCCGTTTCACCGTGCTCTCCGGCCTGGCTGGGCCGGAGCTTCAACGCCCGGTTTGCTTCGTATGGACCAAGCAAGGATTGGATTACCGCCCAAGCTTTGGGCTGCAGTTTGCTTGCTTGTAGTTCAATAGCGGCTCATTCCTTGCTTGATAGTGCGCGGAAACCGCCTCAGTCCTGGTCCATCCAGGCATACAGTCCGTCAACCCATTCCTCGCCGTCGGCCAAGCCCAGGGTGGCGTGGATTTCTTCGGCCCGCTGGTACAAATCATCAAAATCAATTTGCGGCGGGTCAGCAAAGGCCAGGGCAACCAGATTGCCATCATGGGTTTCAGGTAACCAGACCACGGCCGGGAAACTCTCTTGCAGCGCATGCAGATTGCGCGCATGGACCAGTTCCGAGCCCAGCAAATTCACCGTTAACAGTCCTTGTGGCCCCAGAGCCTTGCGGCAGGCCTGATAGAAAGCTGCGCTTTCCAGGGCAGGGTGTTCGGCCTGGTCGGAGTACACATCAATTTGCAGCACATCCAGCTCGCCGTAGACGGCATCCAGATAGTCCAGCGCGTCTACCGTGTGCACGTTCAGGCGTTCGTCGTCGGGCGGCAGATTGAATAGCAGGCGACTGGCCTGCACCACTTCCGGGTTGATTTCCACGGCGTCGATGCGCGCCTGGGGGAAGTGCTGGTAGCAAAAGCGAGTCAGGCTGCCTGCGCCCAGGCCAAGCTGGGCAATACGACGTGGATCGGTCTGGAACAAGGTCCAGATCATCATTTGACGAATGTAGTGCAGCTCTAGCTGATCGGGAGCATCCAGGCGCATCGCACCCTGCACCCAGGCAGAGCCCAGGTGCAGGTAGCGTACGCCTTCATGTTCCGAAATAGTGACGTGTGGCGTCATGCCGGGTCGTTGTCCAGCATGTGGCGTATACCGGCAATACCGTGTGCACCGTGGTTGCGGGCGTCAGCCAAGGTCTTGGCCGACTGTCCGCCTATGGCAAACACAGGTAGTCCAGCTTGTTCCGCCAGGCTGGCGAAACGGGCCCAGCCCATGCCGGGATCGCCGGGATGGGAGGAGGTTTCCAGGACATGGCCCAGAACCAGAAAGTCCGCCTGGATTTTGCGGGCTATTTCAATATCACTTTCATTGTGCGTGGACATGCCGATCAGGCCTTTGCTGATTGCGGGAAATGTCGTCAGGGTGTCGTGGCATTTCGCGGACAGGGCTTGGGCGTCGCTGGCGCGCAAATGCACACCATCGGCATGGTCCCACCAGCTCTCGGGGTGCAGGCTATTGACCAGGCAGCGCGCTTGGTAGCGCTGGCACAGGTTCACAACTTGCAGGAACGCTTGGTGCAAATGGAATTCGGCATCGGGCCGGGCAGCCCAGGCTGGCTCACGAAACTGGACCAAGGCCGGGCCTTGTTGCAGGGCTTGTTCCAGTTGTTCCAGATAGGCGGGTAAGCGGGCCGGCTCGTCGATGTTGGTAATCAGATAGCGTTCGGGCAGTTGCAGCCATTTAAGCGGCGGTTCGGTAGCAGGCAGTACAGGGCCGACTTCCAAAGGACCTTTAGGGTTGACCCAGGCAAGCTCTTGGCCTTCCAGGCACTGGGGTTCGCCTTCCCATTCCCGCACCAGGCAGAAAGAGAGTTTGACGAAATTCTTGGGGTATTCGTGTGTATAGGTAACCCAGGGGTGTGCGTGGGTGGTTTCAATGCCGAGTTCTTCGCGCAGTTCCCGTACCAGCGCCTGTATGACGCTCTCGCCCGCCTCAATCTTGCCGCCTGGCAGTTCCCACCAGCCCGGCCAGGGTTTATCGGCTGGGCGTTTTCCCAGTAGCACTTGGCCGTGTTGGTTCAGTAAAACGCCAACGGCCACTTCCAACGTGGGTTTAGACATGTCTAGCGGTCCAATCTCTAGCAAATTGACGTGCTACCCGGCCGGAGCGAGAGCCACGTTCCAGAGCCCATTGCAAGGCTTCCATACGCGAGCTTTCAATGTGTTCTGCAGGGCAACCCAAAGCGCCAAGCCAGTAATACACAATGTCCAGGTAGTCGTCTTGTTTAAAGGGGTAAAACGACAACCATAGTCCAAAGCGCTCGGACAGGGATACCTTTTCTTCAACGGCTTCACCAGGGTGGATCTCGCCGTCTGCAGACGTGGAGGCACTCAGGTTCTCTTTCATGTACTCGGGCATCAGGTGACGTCGGTTGGACGTGGCGTAGATCAGTACATTGTCGCCAGGGGAGGCCAGCGAGCCGTCCAGCACGGATTTAAGCGCCTTGTAACCGGCTTCACCTTCTTCAAAGGACAGGTCGTCGCTGAAGATGATGAAGTGTTCGGGGCGGGTGCTGATCAGGTCAATGATGTAGCCCAGGTCGCCCAGATCGGATTTGTCCACTTCGATCAGACGCAGGCCCTGATCGGCAAATTTGGCCAGCATGGCCTTGACCAGCGAGCTTTTGCCCGTACCGCGAGCACCTGTCATCAAGACGTTATTGGCCGGTTTGCCTGCCAGGAAATGGCGGGTGTTGCGCTCAATAATGCCCTTTTGGCGTTCGATATGATGCAGGTCTTCGGTCTGGATGGTGGCTACGTGCTGGACACCTTCAAGCCAGCCGCGCGAACCATTGGTACGCCAGCGAAAAGCAATGGAATCCCAGTTGATGGGGGGTGGAGCAGGGGGCAGCCAGGCTTCCAGTTGAGCGAGAACCCGCTCGGCCCGGCTGATCAGGGTACTAAGGTCTTGCGAACTCAAGACAGTCTCCGTTTCAGGTTGAAATGCTTATTATCGCTAATTTGGCCCCTTTTTCTGTGATCACTGTTGTGCTTGACGCGTAACAATAGGCCCAAAGCGATTCAAAATCGTATAATCATCAAGTTACGGTTGGCCGATAGCGGCCCCCTCCCTTACTCGTCCGGAATTCTGTTTTGAACCTGTCCACCCTGATTGAACCTATTGCCGACGACATGAAGGCTCTTGATGTCGTCATTCGTGAGCGCTTGAATTCGGATGTGGTGCTGATACGCACAATCGGCGAATACATCGTTAGTGCTGGCGGCAAGCGCATGCGTCCTGCGCTGCTGTTGCTGGTAGCCCGCGCGCTGGCTTATCAGGGGAGCACGCACCATCTGTTGGCAGGTGTGGTGGAGTTCATCCACACCGCCACCTTGCTGCACGACGATGTGGTCGATGAATCCGATATGCGACGCGGTCGCCACACGGCCAATGCGGTCTACGGTAATGCCGCCAGCGTGCTGGTTGGCGACTACCTGTACTCGCGCTCCTTCGAGATGATGGTGCAGTCGAACTCCATGCCGGCCATGGCCGTGCTGTCGGCAGCCACCACGGTGATCGCCGAAGGCGAGGTCTTGCAGCTGCTGAACGTACACGACCCGGACGTTTCCTTGGAACGTTATCTGCAAGTCGTACGCTACAAGACAGCCAAGCTGTTTGAAGCGGCGGCGCAAGTGGGGGCGATTGTGGCCGGTGCTTCGCCTGAAATGGAAGAAGCCATGGCCGCCTATGGCCGCCACCTGGGTACCGCCTTCCAATTGGTCGACGACGTGCTCGATTACACCGGTGATGCCCAGGCCTTGGGCAAGAACGTGGGTGACGATCTGCGCGAAGGCAAACCCACCATGCCACTGATCCGTGTCATGGAAGTTGGCACACCCGAGCAGGTTCAGCTGATCAAGTCGGCCATTGAAACCGGTGATGCGGATTTTGCCGCTGTTGCACAGGCTATCGAGCAAACCGATGCTTTGGCCTATACCCGTGAAGCGGCCAAGGCAGAAGCCCAGCTGGCTGTTCAGGCCTTGGCTGATGTTCCCGAGAGCGAATTCAAGCAGGTATTACTGAGCTTGTGCGCGTTTTCCATCGAGCGCGACCGCTAAGTCTCCAGCCTTTCCCAACCCGCCACATGGCGGGTTTTTTTGTAATAAAGCGGGCCGATTCAGGGAAATTGGCGTCATTAGGCGCCTGTTCATGTTATTTTTCTCGGTTTTACTACGCTGTTGGTGGTCATGCCTTTGTCCCACAAGGACGAAGTAGCGACGATAGACATGCCTATTTGAACAAATTGGTTTGAAGCCTCTGTCAGACACAAAGGTGCAGGCCCCTTATTCCAAAGATGTAAGGAACGGATAGATGAACATTCAGCTCGATATCGCGCAAACGGTAGGTTTGGCGGCTGTCTTTCTCGTGCTGGGAGAATATATAAAGAATCGCGTTGCTGTATTGGCCCGCTATTTCATTCCCAGCCCCATTATCGGCGGATTGATTTTTGCCCTGATTGCCTTGGTTGGACATCAGACCGGCTCGTTCAACTTTACGTTTAACGACGATATACGCAATTTCTTGCTGATGGCCTTTTTCACGACCATCGGTTTTTCAGCCAGCTTCGAGTTGCTGAAAAAGGGTGGTCTGGCCGTTGCTTTGTTCCTGGGCTGCGCGGTTGTCCTGATTATTTTGCAGAACGTGATGGGCGTGACCTTGGCGACCCTCATGGACGCTAACCCCTTGCTGGGTCTGGCCGCTGGTTCGATCTCCATGACGGGGGGCCACGGTACTTCGGCTGCCTTTGGTCCAATGCTGGAAAATGCTGGTGCTGTTGGGGCTTTGCCTGCTGCCATTGCTGCTTCGACATGGGGGCTGGTAATGGGTTGTGTCATCGGCGGCCCCTTGGGCAAGCGCTTGATGAAAAAATACAATATCGACGGTCCTGCTCCACACCGTCGTCATCGTCGTCAGCATGAGGGTGCAGATGCGCCTCATGTGGTGGAAACCACGGTTAAAGAAACCGTTAAGATTGACGACGGTGGCTTTGAAATGCCGGTGTACGCCGTAGTCCTCTTGTCCATCGCGATTGGAGTGGGCAGTGTCGTCATCGAATGGTTGGGCGAGCGCGGCATTGTGTTGCCAGCCTACCTGGGCTCCATGCTGGTGGCAGCCATCATCCGTAATGTGATCGACTGGCGTCGTTATCGCTTGCCGGAAAAAGAGTTTGAAACCATGGGCAATGTATCCCTGGCTTTCTTCCTGGTCATGGCGCTGATGGTGATGAAGCTGTGGGAGCTGGCTGAAGTAGCGGGCCCGCTGTTGATCATCCTGATCGCCCAGACGGTGCTGATGTTCTTCTTTGCCAGCTACGTGACTTTCAAGGTCATGGGCAAGGACTACGATGCTGTGGTGATGTCGGCTGGTCATTGTGGTTTTGGTATGGGCGCAACGCCTAACGCCATGGCGAATATGCAGGCCTTTACGGAAGACAATGGTCCATCACGCAAGGCCTTCTTTGTAATCCCGCTGGTGGGCTCCTTGTTCATCGACTTCTTCAATGCCGTGATCATTACCGGTTTTGTGAATTTTCTGACTTAAGTACCGAGAAGTGGGCGCAATCAGCAATATCGCGGCCCTTGTCAGACAGCCCCTTGGATCGATATCCGGTCCCAGGGGCTTTCTTTTTACCTGTGTTGTTGAATCGTGAATCTTGGATCGCTTCTATTTTTGAGTCCTTAAGGACTCTGTTTGCCTTGGCGCAAGGACGCCTGCAGGCGCTTGGGCTTCAATTGTGCTTGTCTTTAGGGAGTGCGCAATGCGAAGCCATGTAGTGGGATCCGTGCTGTTAGTGGCCATTCTGGCCGGATGTTCGTCTGGCGAGCCCAGCAATCCAGCGGGTTTGCCCGAGCTGGTTGAAGTGGCTGGTCCGGCGCGTGAAGTTATGCAGGCCGGTGAATACTTGCTGGATGGACGTTTGATTGCGTCCGACACGGTGATGTACGCTCCTGTTCCCACCTTGAAAGCCATGAAATATCAGGTCAGTCAGTTTGAGTACGATCAGTGCGTTCGTGCCGAGCGTTGTAAAGCTGCCGATGCGGTGGGCCAAGGACAGGCCAAGAATATGCCGGTGGTCGGCGTCAGCTGGCAAGACGGCCAGGATTACGCCGCCTGGTTAAGCGAGCGCACCGGCAAGACATTCCGTTTGCCGGACTATCTGGAGTGGAGCTATTTCGCGGACCAGAAAGTGCCTGAGTCGGCCCAAAGCGGTCTGGACGAAAACGAGCAAGCTGCCTTGTGGCTGCAGGAGTATCAGGAGAGCTACAAACGCAAGCAGGAACAGGAAGTTCCCTTGGCACCCTTGGGGCAGGGCGTTGCCAATGCTTATGGGGTGTTTGATGCGGGTGGGCAGGTGGCTGAATGGACCAATACCTGCCATGTCCGGGTACACCGTATCAGCATGCCACGCGCAGAGTCTCGCCTGGAAAACTGCGGTGTCCGTACCCTGGGGGGCGAGCACATTGCGGTGATGCCCGACTTTATTCGCGACCCAAAAACCGGGGCGTGTTCGGTGGGTGTGCCACCGCGTTACTTGGGTCTGCGTCTGGTCACTGAAGATTAAACCCGCGCTTAGCCGCGTTCCAGAACCGCTTGTGCAAACTTGTCCAGGTCCGCAATCGTAATTTGCTTGCGGCCTGCCAGAATCAAACCTTGATGATCCCAGCTGCTGACGACGCGGCTGGCCGTGTACAAGGTGGTTCCGGCCAGGTCGGCCAGATCTTGCCGGGTTACCGGAATACTCAAGGACGTCCCTTGTGCGCCGCTTTGACCCACCTGACGAATCAAGCGCAGCAGGCTGTGAGCCAGTCGCTGCTCCACTTCCAGACTATGAATTTCCAGCAGGCGATCATCGGCATCGCTTAGTCGTTGTGCGACCGTGTCTTGTGCAGAACTGAGCAGGCAAGGAAAGCGTTGCGTCAGGCTGTCCCAGGACTTTTCAGGCCAGGCCAATGCGGCGCTGGTGGTTACGCTAATGGCGGTTGCCGGATAGTTGCGACGGCGCAGGGCAGGGGCAATGCCAATTACGTCGCCGGGCAAGGCAAAACGTACCAAGAGTTGTGAACCATTGGGCATGGTGCGTACGACTTTGATCAGGCCTTGCAGCAGAACAAAAAAGTGGTCGCTGCTTTGTTCCTGACGAAAGACCTGGCTGTCCTTGTCGTAGTGGATCAGGCGTCCCTCTTGCCACAGTTCGTTGATGCTGGCTGCGTCCAGCTGGGAGAAAACGGGCAGGCTGGCTAACAAGGAGGGGTAGGATATGTCAGTCATCACTTAAGCTTTCTGAGCGGGTTTTAAGCCCTAGTTTGCTGGCCAGCTTGTGCAGATTGCTGGGGTCTATGCCTAGCTGCCGGGCAGCCTGGCTCCAGTTACCGTCGGTCTCATCCAGAGCTTGCCGAATCAGCCGGCTTTGCAGTTGCTCAACGGACTGACGCAAGGATGGGCGAGGTGAGTCAATAGCCGTACTGGTCGCTGCGACAGGCTGGTGGGTAGAAGGTAACAAATTGAGATTATCGGCGCTAAGCGTAAATATTTGGTTACGATCTGGCGTATCGACCAGCAGGCGGATGGTTGCCCGACTGATTAAATGTTCTAGTTCGCGAACATTACCTGGCCAATGATAAGCCAGTAAAGCGGCTTCTGCGTCGGGGGATAAGCGAATTCCGCGCAATCCCAAACGAGAACGGTTGGTTTCCAGAAAGTGGCCTGCCAACAGCAGAATGTCCTGATGGCGCTCGCGCAAGGCGGGGATCGTGAGGGGGAAAACCGACAGACGGTGAAACAAGTCCGCCCGGAAACCACCTTGGGCGATCTGCTGGCTCAGATCACGGTTGGTGGCAGCAACCAGACGTACATTCAATTTGATGGGGTGGTCCGCCCCCAGGCGCTGAATCTCGCCGTTCTGCAAAGTACGCAGCAGTTTGGCTTGTATCGTTAAAGACAACTCGCCAATTTCATCCAGAAACAGGGTGCCTCCCTGGGCGGCCTCAAAGCGCCCGGCACGATTCTCATGGGCACCCGAGAACGCTCCCTTTACGTGCCCGAATAATTCGCTTTCTGCCAGAGACTCGGGCAGGGCAGCGCAGTTCACGTAGATCAAGGGTTTGTTGTGGCGTGGTGAGCGTTGGTGCAGGCGTTGTGCAAATAACTCCTTCCCCACGCCGGTTTCACCCAGCAAGAGCACAGGCAGCTCGGAGGTGGCCACCGTGTCCAGCAATTGAATGACCTCCAGCAGGGATTTGCTGTTGCCAATGATGGCGGCCGAGTTATTGCGCGACAGGTAATCGGGCGGCAAGGTGGAGAGCAGGCGCAAGCTGCGGTTTTCTTCTTCCAGCTCGCTGATGCGAATTGCGCTTTCCAACACCAGACACCAGTGCTTGAGTTCCACCAGCGTGGAGGCTGAAAACGTCCCTGGTCGCAAGGCATCCAGCGTCAGAATGCCCCAGGGCGTGCCCTGGACTTGCAAGGTAATTCCCACGCAATCATGCACCGGCAGGGGCTGGCCCAGCTTGTCATCAAGCAGGCCGTCATACGGGTCCGGCAGGGCACAGTCGGGTTCAAAGCGGGTCAGGCTGGGGGAGTTCAGGATCCGCGTCAGTCGGGGGTGATCTGCAATGACAAAGTGACGCCCCAAAGTGTCATGGCCCAGACCACTGGCAGCCACAATGCGCAGCACCGTGTCGTCCAGCTTCAGCAAACCTGCCGCATCACAGCCAAAGTGCCGTGCCAGCAAATGCACCATGCGCTGCAGGCGTAACGGTCCCGGAATCTCGGTGGCAAGGTCGGCAATCAAGAGATCTAGCATGGGTGAAAAATACCCTTATGGTGAAAAATACCCAGTTTTGTCGAGGTAGTTTATACCCAGGCTGACGGCAACCCTTTGATCTATGTCGTCCAGGACTTGGCACGGTCTTTGCTTTAGATGTTTTGTCATACATTTTTAAGGACTATGACATGACCCCCGACTTAGCAGAACATCGCTACAAGGCGTGTACTTCGGTCCGTCCCCCGTTCCGGGGCCGTACCCAAACAGGTTTTGACCAGGTAACTGGGTCCTGCCAGGACTTGTTTGGATTGGGTCGTTTGATTCATCAGCGAGACGGAGAAGAAAATGCGTAGCTATAAAAAACTATGGTGGTCCCTGGTGGCAGTCACCATGGTCACCTTTGCCATCCTGGGATGGACAGGTGTGGAGGTGTATCGTCAGGCACCTCCCATGCCCGTCAAGGTAGTCACACCGGATGGCCGTGAATTTACCTCACAGGAACAGATACATCGTGGCCAGTCCGCCTGGCAAAGTACTGGCGGTATGCAGCTGGGCTCGATCTGGGGGCATGGGGCCTACCAGGCCCCGGACTGGAGCGCGGACTGGCTGCACCGGGAGGCTCTGGCCTGGCTGGATCTGGCCGCCCAGCAAACCTACTCGCTGAACTATGATCAGCTGACATCCAGTCAGCAGGCCACCTTGCGGCAGGAACTGCAGGACGAATACCGTCCTAACCGCATTGATGAAGCGACAGGCGTATTGCAGATCAGCGAACGTCGCGCCAAGGCCATCGACACCACTGCCCAGTATTACATCGACCTGTTTGGTGATGCGCCCGAGCTGAAATCCAGCCGCGAAAGCTTCGCCATGAAGGACAACACCTTGCCAGAGCTGCAGCGCCGTCAGGACATGACCCGCTTTTTCTTCTGGCTGTCCTGGGCCACGGTAACGGAGCGTCCTGGCACTACCGTCAGCTATACCAACAACTGGCCACATGAGCCCTTGGTGGATAACCATCCTTCCACGGCCAATATCGTCTGGTCCATTGTCAGTATCGTGCTCTTGCTGGCCGGTATTGGTTTGCTGGTCTGGATCTGGGCTTTTACGCACAAAGAAGAGGAAGCCCCTGTTGCACCGGCCACTGATCCGGTTCTGGCATTTCGCCTGACCCCTTCGCAGCGTGCCCTGAAAAAATATGCCTTCCTGACGGTTGCCCTGTTTGTCATCCAGGTCTTCCTGGGCGGCTTTACGGCGCACTACACGGTTGAAGGCCAGATGTTCTATGGCATAGACGTGTCGCAGTGGTTCCCTTACTCCTTGACCCGTACCTGGCATATTCAGGCAGCCCTTTTGTGGATTGCCAGTGGCTTCCTGACCGCTGGTCTGTTCCTGGTGCCATTGATTAATGGGGGCGAGGATCCGAAGTTTCAGCGTCTGGGTGTGGACGTTCTGTTCGGCGCTCTGGTTGTGCTCTTTATTGGTTCTTTTGCCGGCAACTTCCTGGCCATCAAAAACATCCTGCCCCCCGAGCTGAACTTCTGGTTCGGTCACCAGGGTTATGAGTATCTGGATCTGGGCCGTTTCTGGCAGATCATCAAGTTCATTGGCCTGGCTTTCTGGCTCCTGCTGATGTTGCGTGGCATGTGGCCTGCCTTGCGTCGTGACAAGGGCGACAACCATTTATTGGTTCTGTTGACCATCTCTACCGTGGCCATTGGTCTGTTCTACGGTACCGGCTTGTTCTATGGCGAGCACACCAATATCACCATCATGGAGTACTGGCGCTGGTGGGTGGTTCACCTGTGGGTTGAGGGCTTCTTCGAGGTCTTTGCAACGGTTGCCATGGGCTTTATCTTCCTGACCTTGGGTCTGGTTTCCAAGCGTAGTGCCACGATTGCGGGTCTGGCAGCGGCCTCGCTGTTCCTGGTCGGTGGTGTGCCTGGTACTTTGCACCACCTGTACTTCTCGGGTACGACCACGCCGATCATGGCCATTGGTGCTTCCTTCAGCGCGTTGGAAGTGGTGCCTTTGATCATGCTGGGCTACGAAGCTTTCCATAACTGGAAGATGCAGAAACAAGCCAGCTGGATGAGTGATCTGCGTTGGCCTGTCATGTTCTTTGTGGCCGTGGCCTTCTGGAACATGCTGGGTGCTGGTGTGTTTGGCTTCCTGATCAACCCACCTATCTCGCTGTACTACATCCAGGGTTTGAACACCACGCCATTGCATGCTCACGCAGCCTTGTTCGGTGTGTATGGTTTCCTGTCTCTGGGCTTTGTCTTGCTGGTGGTGCGTTATATCTCGCCCGAGGTTCGTTACAACGATCGCCTGATGAGCTGGGGCTTCTGGACGCTGAACCTGGGTCTGGTGCTGATGATGTTCGTCAGCCTGCTGCCAGCCGGGATTATTCAGGCCTGGGCCAGCATCTCGGAAGGCATGTGGTATGCCCGTAGCGAAGAGTTCATGCAGCAGCCTATCCTGCAATCCTTGCGCTGGTGGCGCACCTTGGGTGACGTTGTGTTCATTGCCGGTGCCTTGATTGTGTTCCAGCAGGTTTGGGTACGTATCATGGCTGGCCGTCGCGGTGCCGCTGCCAATGCTGCAGGTGCAGTAAAAGCATCGTGATCTTGTTTAAGGACGGTCTGTTTTTTCTGTGAGATTCCGTCTATGAAAAAAACCGCCTTCGGGCGGTTTTTTTTGTTGCTTATGCGAGATGCTTGCGCTGCAGCAAAGAGCGGGAAGTCTGATTGCGGTCCAATACATCCTGTAACTGTTAGATCTGAATAACATTTAATCAGCAGGCATCACGCCTGGATCAAACCGGAGGTAGTATGGAACGTCGTCATTTCTTGAAAAGTGCTGGCCTAGGTGTCGCCGCAGGAACGACTTTGCTGGCGGCTCAAGTACAAGCCCGCGAGACGGCTGCACCAAAAAAGAACGCGCCCTGGCTGGCCGCGCGTACAGAAGCCCAGATCGCCAAGCTGGAGCGGGTCAAGGTGGATCTGGTTGCGCCTCCTATGGTCCACAAGCACGAGCAGAAAGTAGGTCCCGAGCCTCGCGTGGTGGAGTTCCGCATGAGCATCGTGGAAAAAGAGATCGTGGTCGATCGCGATGGCACCACCATGCACGCCATGATGTTTGATGGCTCCATGCCCGGCCCCACCATGGTTGTGCATGAAGGCGACTACCTGGAGCTGACTCTGGTCAACCCGGCCAGCAACACCATGCCGCACAACATCGACTTTCACGCCTCGACTGGCGCGCTGGGCGGTGCCAAGTTGACCAACGTGAACCCCGGCGAACAAGCCACCTTGCGCTTCAAGGCCGACCGTACCGGTACGTTTGTGTACCACTGCGCACCCGAAGGCTCGGTAGCCTGGCACGTGGTCCAGGGCATGCACGGTACCGTCATGGTGCTGCCACGCGACGGCCTGAAGGATTCGGCGGGCAACTCGCTGCATTACGACCGTGTCTACACCATTGGCGAGTTTGACCTCTACATCCCTCGTGATGAAAAGGGCAACTTCAAAAAGTATGGTTCCTCGGCTGAAAGCTATGGCGACACCCTGGAAGCCATGCGTGGTCTGATCCCCAGCCACGTGGTGTTCAACGGCAAGGTCGGTGCCTTGATGGGCGACGGTGCCATGAAGGCCAACGTGGGTGAAACCGTGCTGTTCATTCACTCGCAGGCCAACCGCGACACCCGTCCTCACCTGATCGGTGGTCACGGTGATTGGGTTTGGGAACTGGGCAAGTTTGATGATCCACCTGCCAAGAACCTGGAAACCTGGTTCATTCGCGGCGGTTCGGCCGGTGTGGCGCTCTACACCTTCAAGCAGCCTGGTGTGTACGCCTATGTGAACCACAACCTGATCGAAGCCATGGAACTGGGCGCAGCAGGTCACGTTCTGGTCGAAGGCGAATGGAACGACGACTTGATGAAGCAAGTCAGCCCTCCCGGCCCGATCAAGGGCTAAGCAGGGTTGGCACCCGGTACGCGGAATTGAGGACTAGAAGCACTTATCAATTCCGCCGGGCTTCAAGGCAGTTATTGAATAGTGATTAGCTAGTGAAAACGCAAGAGGTTCGAACCATGAAAAACGGGCCTCTTGTACAGAAAACGAAGTATCAGCCAGGCATGCATTCATGCCGACTGTTTAAAGGGTAAACCCATGAGAACCTATCGCCCCGCCACCATGATGTACTCCGCAATGGCCGCTTTGTTTTTGCTGGCCGCCGCACCTGCAGCACATGCCAACTCGGACGAAGCTCTCAAGCTGTACAAGTCTTCGTGTATGGTCTGTCATGCATCGGGTATGGCCAATGCCCCTCGTTTGGGTGACAAGGCTCGTTGGGAGCCCCTGATCGCCCAAGGCGAAGACGCCTTGATGCAAGTTGTGCTGAACGGCAAGGGCGCCATGCCCCCACGCGGTGCAGCACCCAAAGCAACCGATGAACAATTGCGTAGCGTTGTGCGCTACATGATTGAAAAAGCCAGCTAAGGCGCTGGCTTTTTCAGGCTGGATTTACAGGCTCCAGTCGTAATCAACCGTCAGTGGTGCGTGGTCGCTGAAACGCTCTTCCTTATAGACCGTTGCACTGCGCGCCTTGGCAGCAATACCTGGGGTGGCAATTTGATAATCAATGCGCCACCCCACATTTTTGGCCCAAGCCTGGCCGCGGTTGCTCCACCAGGTGTAGCACTCGTCCGTGGTATCGGGATGCAGGCTGCGGTACACATCCACCCAAGCCAGTTCGCCCAGCACTTTGCTCATCCAGGCGCGTTCTTCTGGCAGAAAACCGCTGTTTTTCAGATTGCCTTTCCAGTTCTTCAAATCGGCTTCGTGGTGCGCAATATTCCAGTCACCGCAAATGATGAACTCGCGGCCGGTCTCGCGGTGTTCCTGCATCAAGCCATTAATCCATTGCTCAAAATGATCCAGAAAGCGGTACTTGGCGGTTTGACGCTCGTCGCCCGATGAACCTGAGGGCAGGTAGGCGCTGATCACACTAAGGTCGTTCCAGTCGGCGCGGATAATGCGGCCTTCAGCATCGAACTCTTCGCAGGCCATGCCTTCGGCCACGCTTTCTGCCTTGTGGTTCAGGTACAGGCCTACACCGCTATAGCCTTTTTTCTGAGCATGGTGGAAATGCCCGTGGTATTGACCGGGGTTGGTCAAATCGGGGGTCAGATCAGGCTCGCTGATCTTGATTTCCTGCATGCAGACAATATGAGGTTTCTGGGCTTCCAGCCAGGCGGGCAGGCCTTTACGAAAGGCGGCCCGAATACCGTTGACGTTTAACGAGGTGACGCGTAACACGTGGCAATTCTCCTTATAGCGTCAGCACTTTAACCCGTAACCTGCCTGGATGTCAGTGGCCGTCAGAGCTTGTTACGACGCTGAGCCGAAGCGGTAGCTGGACACGGTCAAGCCACCAAAGGCCTGGGTTTCGTGGTGGAAGCGATGCGCTGCGTCGCCACGCGCAGCACCAGCGGCCACCATGAGGGGAACCAGGTGATCTTCGCGGGGATGGGCAATACGTGCGGCCGGGGCCTGTTCCCAGTCCATCAAGGCCTGACGACGGGCGGCAGGGTCCTCCAGGCTCAGGCTTTGATGCAGCCAGGCATCAAACTGGGCAGAGGGCTGCACACCGCCAGGGCCCATATTGCGCAGGTTGTGATAGCTCAGACCGCTGCCAATAATCAGCACCTCTTCGTCTCGCAAAGGCGCAAGCGCCTCGCCCATGGCGTAGTGCAGGGCCGGGTCGTAGTTCGCGTGAATGGACAGTTGCACCATAGGCACTTTGGCTTGCGGATAGATCACATAAGCCGGTACGAATGCACCGTGGTCAAAGCCACGCTGCGAATCCAGATGAGTGGGCAGGCCAGCGCCTTCCAGCAAATTACAGACCTGTTGGGCCAGAGCAGGATCGCCTGGTGCAGGGTAATGAATCTCGTACGTGTGGGACGGAAAGCCGTAATAGTCGTACACCATGCTCGGTTGTGCTGCGGCGGCAACCAGCAGATTGGCTTGTTGAGCTTCCCAGTGGGCGGAGACCATCAAGATCGCTTTGGGTGTGCGCCCCAATTGGCGTGGAATATCCTGCAAGGCAGCACGCAGCGGGGCGTACATGGTTTGCGCTTCAGGCATCCAGGGCCAGGGTCCGCCACCATGCGAGATGAAGTAGGTGGGCATTGTCATGATGATCTCCTGCCCCTGCCCTGATAGGGGCAGGGGATAAGGGGTTGGTTAAGGCGTCAGGCTTTGCCGCGGCCTGCGTCAATACTCCATGGGCCTGGGCCGGCAAAGGCCAGGTACAGGAAGGCAAAGCAGAACAGAACTGCCGCCTCACCGCCATTGAGGATAGGGGTTGCGAAGGTGCTGCCGCTGGCGTGGCCAATAAAGTAAGCGAAAGCGCACAGGCCCGAAGCAATAAAGGCCGCAAAACGAGAGAACAGACCAATCACCAGCAAGACACCCAGAACCAGTTCCAGAATGCCCGCAATGCCGTAAATGGAGCTGATTTGCAGGTTGGCAAACATGTCTACTTTGGGGAAACCCAGGATCTTGGCAGTACCGTGTGTCAGCAGGAGATAGCCTGTAACGATGCGCAGCAGGCTAAGGATGCGAGGAGTCCAGCTAGAGGTAAGGGCGCTCATGTATGTTCCTTTGGAAAGTTGACAGTATCGGTAAACGAAGCACTGGCCCGGCGTAGTGACAAAAGCTCTGTGTCAGGCATGACGTGATGACATCCTGGTGCTGGTCCCGCCCATTCAAGGCCCAGACAGGCACCGGGTTAGCGCTCGTTCAAGATTAATCAATTACTATCAGGAAATAAACAGGCCTATTTTCATTAGATACTTTCTTATTAGGAAAGCATGGATACGATTCAGAGTTTGCGGGTGTTCCGGGAAATCGTCGCAGCGGGCAGCTTTGCAGCGGCGGCGCAACGCTTGGATATGTCTGCGCCCATGGTCAGCAAGCACCTGGCCAATCTGGAAAAACAGCTGGGCGCCCGCTTGCTCCATCGCAGCAGCCGTCGTTTGAGCCTGACGGAGTTGGGGCAAACCTACTTTGATTATTGCTTGCAGGCACTCGATACCCTGGAGCGCGGACAGCAGGCATTGTCGGGTTCTGAGCATCAGCCCCAAGGTGTGTTGAGAGTGACGGCCCCCGTATGGTTTGCCAACCGCAAAGTGGCGCAGCTGTTGCAGGATTACCAAACGCGCTTTCCGGAAGTGACTCTGGACATGAGCCTGAGCAATCATAAAGTGGATTTGGTGGCGGAAGGTTTTGACCTGGCCTTGCGGGTGATGCGCGAGCCTGCGCCGCATCAGATTGCACGTCTTATTTGCCCCACGCCCTTTCATCTGGTGGCCAGCCCGGAGTTTGTGGCCCAGCACGGCATGCCGCGTAACTGTGCGGAGGTGATGCGTCTGCCGGCTATCAGCCCCAGTTATTTACAGCAGCCCAGTTTTGAATTTTTGGGGCCGGACGGGCCGGAGTCCTTGCGCCTGAATCCTTTCATGCGTTCGGATAACACCAATCTGACTTATTACAGTGCGTTGGGTGGAGCAGGGCTGGCCTATTTGCCGGAGTGGCTGGTGATGGATGATCTGGAAAGTGGTCGGCTGATTCGCCTGTTGCCCGATTACACCGAAGAGCTGCAGCAGCTGCATGCCGTCTATGCCAGCCGTCGCTATTTGACACCTAAAGTGCGCAGTTTTATCGACTTCTTGCTGGAAGAACTGGCCGAACCTGCCAAGTGATGGCTCACATCACGCTAAAATGCTTTTCGTCTCTATCTTTTTCATACTCTGTCATGTCGGCTAATAACGATAATCGTCGCAATTTTGTGCGCTTTTCCCTGGAACAGGGAGTGCTGCGCTTTGGGGAATTCAAGGTCAAGTCTGGCCGTTTGAGCCCTTACTTCTTCAATGCCGGCCTGTTCAATACGGGACGTAGTGTGGGTCAGCTGGCCCGTTTCTATGCTCAGGCTTTGCTGGATTCGGGCGTGTCTTTTGACATGCTGTTTGGTCCCGCCTACAAGGGGATTCCTCTGGCTGCCGCAACCTCGATTGCCCTGGCTGAGCACCCGCAAATCGGTGAGCGTGATGTGCCTTTTGCTTTCAACCGCAAGGAAGCCAAAGACCACGGCGAAGGCGGCACCTTGGTGGGCGCTCCTTTGCAAGGCAAGGTCGTGATTATTGATGACGTGATCACAGCGGGTACGTCCGTGCGTGAATCCATGCAGATCATCAAGGCCGCAGGTGCAGAACCTGCCGCGGTGCTGATTGCTCTGGATCGCATGGAGCGCGCCGGTAACGATCAGGAACTGTCCGCGCATTCTGCAGTGCAGGAAGTGGAACAGACTTACGGTATTCCTGTGATCAGCATTGCCTCTTTGGCTGACATCATGGCGGTGCTGGCGGACGATACCACCTTGGCGGCTCATGCTCCTCAAGTGAAAGCCTACCGCGACCGCTACGGTGTCTGATCATCTGCGTTTGTTAAGCAGAGTTCAGCAGTAAAAAAACACCAGGCCTTGGCCTGGTGTTTTTGTATCCGCCAAGCGCAGAGTCCGGACTTAGGCGTCCAGCTTTTGCTTGAGCATTTCGTTGATCTGCTGCGGATTGGCCTTGCCCTTGGCAACCTTCATCACCTGACCGACCAAGGCGTTGAAGGCTTTTGGCTTGCCGGCACGGTGCTGCTCGACGATGCTGGGGTTGGCGGCCAGTACTTCGTCCACCATGGCCTCAATGGCACCTACGTCATTGATCTGCTTCAGGCCACGGGCGTCGATAATGGCATCCACATCGCCATTGAGCTCGCCATCCCACTGTGCCGCAAACACGTCACGGGCAATCTTGTTGGAGATGGTGCCGTCAGCAATACGGGCAATCAGCTGAGCCAATTGTGCTGGGCTGACTTTGGACTGCTCAATGTTCAGCTCTTCACGGTTCAAGGCAGCCGACAGTTCGCCCAGAATCCAGTTGGCGGCCAGTTTCGCGTTCGCCTTGGAGCCCGCTTGCAAGATGGCTTCGAAGAAGTCGGCCGTTGCACGATCTACCGTCAGTTGCGAGGCGTCGTAACGGCTCAGTTCAAACTCTTGCTCGAAGCGAGCCAGTTTCTGGGCGGGCAGTTCAGGCATGTCCTGACGGACCTGTTCGATCCACTCTTCACTGATAAACAGAGGTGGCAGGTCAGGATCGGGGAAGTAGCGGTAATCGTGTGCGTCTTCCTTGCTGCGCATGCTGCGGGTCTCGTCACGGTCCGAGTCGTACAGGCGCGTTTCCTGGATGACTTTGCCACCGTCTTCGATCAGCTCGATCTGGCGGCGTGCTTCGTATTGAATGGCACGTTCCAGGAAGCGGAAGGAGTTGATGTTCTTCAGTTCGCAGCGAGTGCCAAATTCTTTCTGGCCTTTGGGGCGTACCGATACGTTGGCATCCACACGGAAAGAGCCTTCCTGCATATTGCCGTCGCAAATGCCCAGCCAGACTACCAGGCTGTGCAGGGCGCGTGCATAGCCCACGGCTTCAGCCGCCGAGCGCATTTCAGGTTCGGACACGATTTCCAGCAGCGGAGTGCCTGCGCGGTTCAAGTCGATCCCGGTGCTGGACTCGCCGTAAGGACCACGGAAGTTTTCATGCAGGGATTTACCGGCATCCTCTTCCAGGTGCGCGCGAGTCAGATTGATGGTTTTTTCTTCACCGTCCAGCATGAAGCTGACCGTACCGCCGCTGACGACGGGAATTTCCATCTGACTGATCTGGTAGTTCTTGGGCAGATCCGGATAGAAGTAGTTCTTGCGCTCGAACACGGAGCGCGGCGCAATGTGGCCGCCTACGGCCAGACCCAGGCGAATTGCCCGTTCGGCAGCGCCACGGTTAAAGACAGGCAGAGCGCCGGGCAAGGCCATATCGACTTCGTTGGCTTGCGTGTTGGGCAAGGCGCCAAAGCGAGTGCTGCTGCTGGAGAAGATTTTGGATTCGGTCGAGAGCTGGGTATGAGTTTCCAGCCCGATCACAATTTCCCATTCCATTATTGTTGTCCTGGTTGACGTTGATGCCAGTCGGTGACTTGCTGGAAGCGGTCGGCAAAGGCCAGCAACTGGCCTTCACGGAAGTAGTTGCCAATGATTTGCAGGCCGATGGGCAGGGGGCGCTCATCCTTGCTGAATCCGCAAGGAATGGACATGGCGGGCAGGCCGGCCAGGCTCACGCCCAGTGTGTAGACGTCGCCCAGCCAATCGGTGGTGGGATCCTCGATGGTGGCACCCAGCTTGCGGCCCAGAGCCGGTGTGACGGGGCCCAGGATCAGGTCGCACTGTTCAAAGACTTTCTGGAAGTCGTCCACAATCATGCGGCGCACGCGTTGGGCTTGCAGATAGTAGGCGTCGTAGTAGCCATGCGAGAGCACATAAGTGCCGACCAGGATGCGGCGTACCACTTCAGGGCCAAAGCCTTCCGAGCGCGAGCGCGAAATCATGCTGTTCAGATCGGTGTACTGGCTGGCGCGGTGGCCAAAGCGTACGCCGTCAAAGCGCGACAGGTTGGTGGAGGCCTCAGCGGGGCTGATGACGTAATAAGTAGGGACAGACAGCTCTGTCAGGGGCAGTTGCACGGTGACGCGCTCTGCACCCAGGCTTTCGTAGGTTTTCAGGGCGGCTTCAATGGCGTCGGCAACGACCGGGTCCAGGCCGGGGCCAAAGAACTGGGCGGGCACACCAATACGCAGGCCTTTCAGTGGCTGGCTGCCTTGGGCTTCTTGTTGAGCCTGTTGCTGTTCAAATTGCTGACGAATGCGCGCGCCGTTATTGGGCTGGTCGTCGCAAAATTCCAGGCTGGTGGCGTCTTGCGGGTCGAAACCACACATGTTCTCCAGCAGGTCCAGCAAGTCGCGTGCATTGCGGGCGATCGGGCCGGCCTGATCCAGGCTGGAGCCGTAGGCAATAATGCCGAAGCGGGAAATCGTGCCGTAGGTGGGCTTGATGCCGCTGACACCACACAGGGCGGCAGGCTGGCGAATCGAACCACCGGTATCGGTTGCAGTCGCACCCGCTACCAGGCCAGCAGCGACAGCGGCGGCAGAACCACCCGAGGAGCCACCGGGCACCATGGAGTGATCCCAAGGGTTGCGCACGGGGCCAAACACCGAGCTTTCGTTGCGCGAGCCCATGGCGAACTCGTCACAGTTCAGCTTGCCCAGCGAGACAGCACCGGCTGCCTGCAGCTTGGTCACGACCGTGGCGTCAAAGGGGCTGACGTAGCCTTCCAGCATTTTGCTGCAGGCGGTGGTCTGCCAATCCTTGGTGACAAACAAATCTTTGTGGGCGATAGGGATGCCGGTCAGTGGACCGGCCTTGCCTTGAGCAATCAGGGCGTCAGCAGCATCGGCTTGGGCCAGGGTCAGGGCAGCGTCCTGCTGCACAAAGGCATTGAGCTCTTTTTGACGTGCGCTGTTGTCCAGGGCTTGCTGGGCCAGCTCGCGGGCACTGACGGTTTTGTTTTGCAGAGCTTGGCGCAGCGCTGCAATAGTCGCGAATTCAGGGGTAAAAGACATGGTTTTGCTTTATTCGATGACCGTGGGCACCAGAAACAGGCCATCCTGCTCGGCGGGGGCGTTGCGCATCATGGCCTGGCGGCTTTCTACCGTTCCGGAAGGCAGGGCCTTGTCCTCGCGCAGACGCAGACTGATCTGCTGGCGGGCGGACAAAGGGTGGGCCATGGGCTCAACGCCTTGAGTATCAACGGTTTGCAAGGTCTGGATCAGGCCCAGGATGCGCGTCAAATCGTGCTCGACCTGGGAGGCTTGTTCAGCAGAAAGATCAAGGCGCGCCAGTTGCGCTATACGGGCAACATCCTGTTCAGTGATAGACATGTGGGTGGGTACTGGAAAATGAGTAATAAAAAAAAGCGGAAATCCGTCAGTTAGGGACAGTTTGGCACTTTTACAGCAAATGCGGGGGTTACAGAACTTAACTGACCATTAAAACAGTCCTAATGTAGAGCAATTATAAGTTATCATTGACCGTTTCCTTCCCAGGTATTTTTGAATTCGTTGCCTGGTTCTTGTGCCTGTCGTTTTACGCTTGAGTTCCGCGCCGAATTTACCTGCCTTTTCCCCAAACACTTTACACTTTGCGCGCCCATGTTCGGATTCCTACGCAGTTACTTTTCCAGCGATATGGCAATCGACCTCGGTACGGCCAATACCCTTATCTATGTACGCGGCAAGGGTATCGTACTGGATGAACCGTCCGTTGTAGCCATCCGCCATGAAGGTGGACCTAATGGTAAAAAAATCATTCAGGCCGTTGGGCAGGAGGCCAAGCAAATGCTGGGTCGGGTGCCTGGCAATATTGAAGCCATCCGGCCCATGAAGGATGGTGTGATCGCGGACTTTACGGTTACCGAGCAAATGCTCAAGCAGTTCATCCGCATGGTTCACCCACGCAGCATGTTTGCTCCCAGCCCACGCATTATCGTGTGTGTGCCTTGCGGCTCCACCCAGGTGGAACGCCGTGCCATCAAAGAATCTGCTCTGGGCGCTGGCGCCAGCAAGGTCTACCTGATTGAAGAGCCCATGGCGGCCGCGATCGGTGCAGGCCTGGCCGTGTCCGATGCCAGCGGCTCCATGGTGGTGGATATCGGTGGTGGTACAACCGAAGTGGCAGTGATCTCTTTAGGCGGTATGGTCTATAAAGGATCGGTTCGCGTCGGTGGCGACAAGTTTGACGAAGCCATTATTAATTACATCCGTCGCAATTACGGAATGCTAATTGGTGAACCTACGGCTGAATTGATCAAAAAAGAGATCGGTTCCGCATTCCCTGGCACTGAAATTCGCGAGATTGAAGTCAAGGGTCGTAATTTGTCCGAAGGGGTGCCACGCAGTTTCACGGTGTCGTCCAACGAGATTCTGGAATCGCTTACCGATCCCTTGAATCAAATCGTTTCCGCGGTTAAAACCGCTCTGGAACAAACTCCTCCAGAACTGGGTGCGGACATCACTGACAAGGGCATCGTCCTGACAGGTGGTGGTGCTCTGGTTCATGACCTGGACCGTCTGCTGCAAGAAGAGACCGGCTTGCCCGTCGTGGTGGCTGAAGATCCTCTGACCTGCGTGGTACGGGGTTGCGGTGAGGCTCTGGAACATCTGGAGCGTCTGGAGTCCGTATTCATTTACGATTGATCTTTGCTTGGCCTTCACGGCAGTGTCTGCCTGTGGGGGCAAGCGATCGAGTGCTTGAGTAATGCGAGAACAAGGCTCCATCCGGCTATTTAGGCGCGGCTCATCAGCTGAGCTGCGTCTGGCCGCTCTTTTGGTGCTGGCTGTGGGCTTGTTGATTACTGACGCTCGTTATGCGGTGCTCGAACCCGTGCGGCAGGCCGTGGCCACTGTGCTGTATCCCTTTCAGCGTGTCATGCTGGCCCCTCGTGATCTGGTTACTTATTTCAGCAGCTGGACCGACGCGGCCTCCACCGCCCGTTCCGAAAAAGAAGCCTTGCAACGCCAGCGTATCGAGCTGGCTCAGTTGTCTACCCATGCCGCCCAGCTGTCTGCTGAGAACGAGCAGCTGCGCCGTTTGCTGCAAGTGGCCGATACGGTTACCCAACCGTCTGTCGCGGTAGAGGTTCTGTACGAACCGCCTAATGGGTACGCCCGTCACCTGATCTTCAATAAAGGCTCGGCCAGCGGCATTCGACCCGGTATGCCGGTTATTGACGAAGGCGGCGTGGTTGGCCAGGTGGTGCGTGTCACGCGCTTTACCTCGGAAGCTGCGCTGATCACGGACGATAAAGTCTCGGTGCCGGTACAGGTGTTGCGCAATGGTCTGCGTTTGATTGCCTTCGGTGGCAACCCCGGTGGCAAAGTGGAAGTGCGTTTTCTGACGGCTGATGTGGATCTGGAGCCGAACGATACCTTGATCACCAGCGGTATCGGGGGCTTGTTCCCTGCCGGTCTGCCGGTGGGCATGGTCAGCAGTATCGAGCGCGATGATGCGTCCGGTTTTGCGCTGGCCTTGGTGACGCCTTTGTCGCACCCCGAGCGTTATCGCCATTTTCTGATTTTGCTAGTGCCCGAGAGCGAGCGCCCTCTTGAACAGGACGATGCCAATGATGCGACGCGCTGAGTCCTCGGACACCTCTGGCCGTAAAACCCGGTCCTCATCCTTGAGTAGTTTGCAGCCTATTGATAGCAGCCCGTTTTCGCGCGCTTCCAGTCCCTGGTTGGTGTGGGGCTCGATTCTGTTGATGTGGCTGGTTTCCATGCTGCCCTGGCGCCTGCTGCCCTTTGCGCCCGATCTGTTGATGCTGGTGCTGGCCTTCTGGGCTGTACACGAGCCGCGCCGTGTTCCCATGTCACTGGCATTTATTGTGGGCATTCTGGTGGATGTGCACGATGGCAGTCTGCTGGGCGAGCATGCCCTGGCCTATATTCTGGTCGTGTACGGCGCATTGCTGCTGCGCAAGCGCATCCTGAACTTTGGCATGTGGACTCACTTCTTGCACATGGCAGTTGTCATGCTGCTGGCCCAGTTGATTGTGCGGGTTCTGCACGCCTGGCTGGTAGGGGAGTGGTCTGGCTGGGAGTGGGCCGGAGGCGCCTTGTTGACCGCCGCCCTGTGGCCGCTGGCCGATAGCGTGCTGTTCTTGCCGCAGCGACGTCTGGACGAGTCCGACTCCGGTTCGTCCTGACGGGTAGGGCGGCCATGTTTGAATTCAAAAAAACTTCGCATCAGTTGCGCCAGCGCATCCTGTTTCGCGCTTTGGTAGCGGCCGTTCTGGCCTGCGTACTGTTAGGGGTGCTGGGCGTGCGCTTGTGGTACTTGCAAGTGGTGCGCTACGAAGGCTTTGCCGCCCGAGCCGATCAAAACCGTATTGCTGTTATCCCGATTACCCCTCGTCGAGGCGAGATTCTGGACCGCAATGGCGAGGTGCTGGCCCGTAATTATCGGGACTATACCTTGTCGGCCGTACCCGCCAGTCTGGGCGAGCCGGTAGACGATATGCTGGATCGTGTCGGCGAGCTGGTGGAGCTAAGTCCACGTGATCGTCGTCGATTCAAGCAGAACGTCGCGCAAAACAGTCGATATTCTGAAATTCTGTTGCGCAATAACCTGAGCGATGATGAAGCCGCCTGGTTTGCTGCCCATGCTTTCAAGTTCCCGGGTGTGACCTTGCAGGCTCGCTGGGTGCGCGAATATCCGCAAGGCGAGGCGGCGGCGCACGTGCTGGGTTATGTGGGCCGTATTTCCGAGGGCGATCAGCAGCGCCTGGAAGAAACCGGGCAAACTGGTAACTACCGTGGCACGCAGGTCATTGGCAAAAAAGGGATCGAGAAAACCTGGGAAAAGACCCTGCACGGTCGCACAGGGATCGAGGAAGTGGAAGTGGCTGCTTCGGGCCGTCCAGTACGTACCTTGAGCCGGGTCGACCCCGTACCGGGTGCCAGCTTGCGCTTGTCGCTGGATATTGGCTTGCAGAAAATGGCTGAAGCCCTGTTTGCAGGACGACGCGGTGCGCTGGTGGCGATCGAGCCCAGCACTGGCGAAGTGCTGGCTTTCGTGTCGGCCCCGTCTTTCGACCCGAACCTGTTTATTGACGGTATAGACGTAGAGAACTGGCGCAAGCTGAATGATTCGCCCGACCACCCGCTGATTAACCGCCCACTGTACGGCACCTATCCTATCGGTTCGACTTACAAGCCCTTTGTGGCCTTGGCTGCTTTGGAAACCGGCAAGCGCAAGGCGACGGACCGTATTTCTGACCCTGGCTACTTTGAGTTTGGTGGTCAGCGTTTCCGTAACGCAGGTGGCGCTGTGTATGGCTCTACCGACATGCACCGCGCCTTGGTGGTGTCCTCCGATACCTATTTCTACTCATTGGGCCCAGAAATTGGCGTTGATAATCTGCATGATTTCATGAAGCAGTTTGGCTTTGGCCAGCAGACGGGTATTGACCTGGATGGCGAGCGCCAAGGCATTCTGCCTTCTACTGAATGGAAACGTCAGGCCTACAAAAAACCGGCCCAACAGCGCTGGTATGCAGGGGAAAGCATCTCGGTGGCCGTGGGCCAGGGCTATAACTCGTTTACTGTGCTGCAACTGGCCCATGCGACTGCCGTGTTGGCCAGCAATGGCATTGTGCGGCCTCCGCATCTGGTCACCCAGACACTCAGCCCCCATGATCCGGAAATTGAACAGCCCGTGCGTATTGATGCCAAGCTGATCCCCCTGAAGCAGGCCAATGTGGATGTGGTCAAACGTGCTCTGGTGGATGTGGTGCGTTTGGGTACCGCCCGCCGGGCTTTTGCGGGTGCGGCGTATCAGGCTGCTGGCAAAACGGGTACGGCACAGGTCTTTAGCTTGCGCGGTGCCAAGTACAACGCCAACGCCATTGATGAGCGTTTGCGCGACCACGCCTTGTTCATGTCCTACGCCCCGGCAGAGAACCCCAAAATTGCTGTTGCCCTGATCGTGGAAAACGCAGGTTGGGGTGGTTCGGTTGCGGCACCGATTGTGCGCAAGGTCTTTGATTACTGGTTGGTGGAACGAGGGCAGATGCAATGAAGCGACTTTTGCAACTGGGCCTGAGAGCCGTCACCGCCTTTGATTGGCCTTTGCTGCTTTTGCTGGTGCTGATGGCTGCGCTGGGCATGACCGTCATGCATTCCGCTGTGGGCGGTACAGACTGGCGCTTTGCCGATCAGGTGCGTAATTTCCTGTTGGCCTTTGGTGTGATGTGGCTGGCCGCCCTGATTCCGCCTGCCTTGTGGATGAAGCTGGCTCCAGTGGTGTATTCGATCGGGGTCGTGTTGCTTTTGGGGGTGGAGTTCTTTGGCGAAACCAGCAAGGGCGCGACGCGCTGGCTGGACCTGGGGGTGGCACGTATTCAGCCCTCGGAAATGCTCAAAATTTCCGTGCCCTTGATGTTGGCTTGGTATTTCCACCGCTATCAGCGGCCCAAGATGAGCCTGCTGGACTTTATGGTGGCAGGCATCTTGCTGATGATTCCGTTCCTGCTGATCGTGCGTCAGCCGGATTTGGGTACGGCTTTGCTGGTGTTTGCGGCCGGTTTCTGCGTGATTTACTTTGCAGGCCTGTCCTTCAAGCTGATCGTGCCCATTGTGGTGGTGCTGGTGCTGGGCATTAGCGCCTTGCTGTACTACGAAGACTATATCTGCGTACCTGACCTGGATTGGGTGGTGTTGCACGACTATCAAAAGCACCGTGTCTGCACCTTGCTGAACCCCGGTAGTGACCGTTTGGGTAGAGGGTTCCATACCATCCAGTCCATGATTGCGATCGGTTCTGGTGGTGTTTACGGCAAGGGCTACATGATGGGCACCCAGTCCCATCTGGATTTCGTGCCCGAGCGCACAACCGACTTTATTTTTGCAGTGTTTGCCGAAGAATTCGGTTTGTACGGCGGCATCATGCTGCTGGTGCTGTACGCCTTGTTGATCCTGCGCGGCTTGTCGATTGCTGCTGTGGCTCACACCCAATTCAGCCGTCTGCTGGCCGGTTCCATGTCCATGATGCTGTTCGTTTATGTGTTCGTGAACATAGGCATGGTGACGGGAATTCTGCCCGTGGTGGGCGTGCCTTTGCCGTTCCTGAGCTATGGCGGTACGGCCCTGATGACCTTGGGTGTAGCCTGCGGGATGCTGATGAGCATCAGCAACGATAAGCCAGCGCGGCCTGCATAGGCGCCGCTCCCCCCGGATTAGGCCGGGGATCTTGGCATCAGCTTAGCAGTAACTGTTCACTATCCTTGCTCTGGTACAAACCCAGCAGCAGCTTGCGTATGGGCGCAGGTAAAGCGGTCTGCTCCAGTGCTTCATGATCCTGCCATTGCTGGCCTGCCACTGGCTCAGCCAGTACAGATTCATCGACTTGCAGTAACCAAGGGGTGATGTGCAGCTTGAAGTGCGAGAACACATGCTGGAAAGAGGCCAGCGCAATAGCCTCCTTGTTAGACCAATGCAGTGCCGCCGTTTGCAGGCTGATGGCATCATCAAACTGGGGCAGGGTGAGCAGACCACCCCAAATTCCCTTGTCAGGACGTTGCTCCAGTAAAACCTGGCCATTCAGTTCCAGAATCAGCACATGCGCATAGCGCTCATCCTGACGAATGCGTTCTTTGGGGCTGGGCAGCTCGGACTGTGCCTGATGCGTGTGGGCGTAGCAGTCGCTTTGCAGCGGACAGAGACTACAGGTGGGCTTGCTGCGGGTACAGCATTGCGAGCCCAGGTCCATCAGCCCTTGGGTGTAAGCCGCCATATCCAGGCTGGCGGGGGCAAGTTCCACGACCTCATCTGCCTTGCCCCATAAGGCGTTCTCCACGGCCTTTTTCTGCGTGGGCCCATAGATCCCGAAATAGCGCGTGAACACACGTTTTACGTTGCCGTCCATGATGGGGCTGCGCTCGCCAAAACAGAAGGCGGCGATGGCACAGGCGGTAGAGCGACCAATGCCGGGTAAGGTCGCCAGATCTGTGGCATTAGCCGGAAAACGGCCGCCCCATGTCTCCATGACCTCGCGGGCACAGCGGTGCAAGTTACGGGCGCGGGCGTAGTAGCCCAACCCGGCCCAATAGGGCATGACTTCATCTTGCTCGGCCTCGGCCAAATCCTTGACGGTGGGGAAGCGTTCCAGAAAACGCTTGTAATAACCCAGCACGGTAGCGACCTGGGTTTGCTGCAACATGATTTCGGAAAGCCAGACGCGGTAAGGATCTTGCGTGTTCTGCCAAGGGAGGTGGTGGCGGCCGGAGGTTTTTTGCCAGGCCACCACTTTTTCGGCCAGATCTTGGGGACAGGGTTCAGGAAGTGACATCAATATTGGGTACTACGGGTAACAGACCAGCGTGCTGCCAGGGCGCCCAAAATGGCGACCAAAATAGCCGCTGTCAGCAACAGAGAAAATTCCGGCAGCCGGAGCGTCAACTGGACGCCATAGCTTTGGGCCAGACTGGATAAAGCTTTGTTCAGCGGGGTCAGTGCCAGCAAGGCCAGACCGCATGCCAGAGCGCTGGCCGTGAGGCCAGTTAGCGCGCCCATATACAGGAAGGGGCGGCGTACAAAGGCTTCGGTGGCGCCGACCAGACGGGCCACGGCAATTTCTTCACGTTGGTTCAGGGCTTGCAGACGGACGGTATTGAACACAGTGGCAATCACGACTACGCCCACGCCTGCCATCAGAATCCATAAGCCAATACGGATGAAGCTTAGAATCGCGGCCAGACGCTGCACCCATTCACTATCCAGCAGTACGCTATCCACGCCTTCGCGGCCTTGCAAGGTCTTGGCCAGGGAGTCGGCACGCGTCACCAAGTCCGGGGTTTCATGCAGAGTCAGCACAATGGCGTGTGGCAAGGGGTTGCTGGGCAAAGCGCCCAAGGCGTCTGTCCAACTGGGATTACTCTGCAATTGTTTAAGCGCCTGCTCCTTGCTGACCAGCCTGATCTGGGCCAGTTCAGTTTGAAACTCTTTGCCCACAGCCTGACTGAAGGCTTGCGCCTGTTCCAGCGTGCTGTTCTGCTTCATGAACACGGTCATTTCGGGCGAGGTCGGAATCTCGCGTACGACAGGTTGAGCGGCCAGCAAGATACTGGCTCCCAGAACGGGCACAGCCAGGGTCAAGGCAATGACCAGCAGGTTGGACAGGGAGGAGAAGGGTTGCACTTTCAGGCGGCGCAGGGCCACCAGAAAGGCGTATTGATGATGACGCAGCCAGGTTCTCATGCCAGCACTCCTGGGTGATCGGAAAAACGGCCGTCCTGAATCAGCAGGGTTCGACGTGCATAGCGTGCCATCAAATTCAGATCGTGCGAAGCAATCAAGGTGGTGACACCCACCCGGTTAAAGTCCATCAATACATCCATGATGCGTTTGGCGTTATCAGCGTCCAAATTGGCAGTGGGTTCGTCGGCAATCAAAATAGCCGGGCGATTCACAATAGCGCGGGCAATCGCCAGCCGTTGTTGTTCACCCCCCGACATTTCCACCGGCTTTAAATCTTCTTTGCCACGCAGGCCCACTTTTTCCATGGCGGCGCGGGCACGTGCCTGCGCCGTGCTGGGCTCCAGACCCATGACGGCCAGGGGCAGGAGTACATTGGCCAGGGCGCTGCGATCTTGCAGCAAGTGCGTATCTTGTAAAACCACGCCTACGGCGCGTCGCAAATACGGCCGTGCGCGGGCCGGCAGCTTATCCAGCCTGTGTCCATTGACCTGGACCGAGCCACGGCTAGGCAGCTCCAGGCCTCCGATCAGACGCAATAAAGTGGATTTACCTGCTCCCGAGGGGCCGGAAACAAAAATGAATTCGCCGTCATCAATGCGAAAATTAATGTCGGCTAGAATATTTTTACTGCGGCCATACGATTTAAAAACGTGTTGGAACTCGATCATCGCGACGCACAATTAAAGAGGAGTCTGCTTGGAAAGCCCCTGGGGATGACCGCCGGGGCTCGCATGAAAATGTCGGCGTAGGTAAAAGTATTAGTCAGATTGTTAGAGGGAAACCCCCGATTTGTGTTTGGACAGTCTGGCTCTACGATTGGACACCACAGCTTAGCTGCAATTGTAATCTGCATCCATTTACCAAAAGTAAACAGGAGGTGATATTCCATGACCTTAGTGAAAACCATTGCATGTAGTGTTGCGTTGATGGCCTTGGCCGCTAATGCACAGGCAGGTGAAACCCTGGACTCGGTGAAGAAGAAAGGCTTTGTTCAGTGCGGTGTCTCAACCGGTATTGCAGGATTCTCGCTGGCAGACAGTAAGGGTGTCTGGTCCGGCATTGACGTGGACATGTGCAGTGCGATCGCCGCTGCTGTTTTTGGGGATGCCAAAAAATACAAGGTTACGCCTTTGACCACTCAGCAGCGCTTTACCGCCCTGCAATCGGGTGAAGTCGATGTGCTGACCCGTAATACCACCGCGACGATCTCTCGCGATACGACCTTGGGTTTGGTCAGCACTGGCATTAACTACTATGACAGCCAGGGCGTGATGGTGAAAAAATCCCTGGGCGTGAAAAGCGCTAAAGAGCTGGATGGGGCCGCTGTGTGCGTACAGCCCGGCACCACGACCGAGCTGAACCTGGCGGACTGGTTCCGTGGTCAGGGGATCAAGTTCAACCCTGTGGTGATCAACAACCCTGAAGAAGCCATGCGCTCCTTTACCTCCGGTCGTTGCGACGGCTTTACCAGCGATAAATCCCAGCTGGCAGCCATGCGTGCCGCCCAGGCTACGCCGGATGAGTTCGACATCCTGCCCGAGGATTTCTCCAAAGAGCCGCTGGGCCCATTCGTGCGTCAGGGCGACGAGGACTGGTTCACCCTGGTGCGCTGGACTCTGAACGCCATGCTGGAAGCCGAAGAATATGGCATTACCAGCGCGAACGTGGATGAAAAGACCAAGAGCGATAACCCGAACATTCAGCGCATTCTGGGCGTGTCCGGCGAGCTGGGCAAAGGTCTGAAGCTGGATAACAAGTGGGCCTACAACATAATTAAACAGGTCGGCAACTACGGCGAAAGCTTCGAGCGCAATCTGGGTAAATCGACCGCCTTGAAGCTGGAGCGCGGTTTGAATGCGCAATGGCGTGACGGTGGTGTGATGTACGGCTGGCCAGTGCGTTAAGATTTCGGTCTTCGCTGTTTGTTCTTGCGTCTGGCTTCGGCCAGACGCGCGCCACCTCGCAGGGCTACGCGTAGTGCTGCATCCACGGGTTTTACGCTATGGCACAAAATACACCTGCCGCGCCAGCCCCCCCTAAACGGCGCCTGTCCTGGAATGATCCGTTCACACGCGGCATTATTTACCAGGTGCTGATTTTGGGTGTGCTTGGCTTTTGTGTGTGGTATCTGGTCTCCAATACCTTGCACAACCTGGCTGTTCGCAATATTTCTACAGGCTTTGATTTCCTGAATCGAGAGGCTGGCTTTGCCATTGGCGAGTCGGCACTGGCTTATAAGCCCTCGGATACTTATGGGCGGGCCATTCTGGTCGGTCTGGTCAATACGCTGAAAGTGGCGGTGATCGGCATTATTGCTGCCACCGTGTTTGGCACCTTGCTGGGCATTGCACGCTTGTCCAAGAACTGGCTGGTCTCCCGGCTGGCGGGCTTGTACGTGGAAGTGATGCGTAACGTGCCTTTGCTGCTGCAACTGTTCTTCTGGTACGCCCTGATTACCGAGACCTTGCCCGGACCGCGGCAGGCTTTGAATCCGCTGGGCGGCGTATTTTTATCGAATCGTGGTTTGAAGCTGCCCACCCTCCAGGGCGATGGCATGGACTGGATCTTCATGGGTCTGGGCCTGGCGGTGGTGCTGTGGGTCTTGATGGCGCACTGGGCGCGTCGTCGTCTGGAAAAAACGGGCCGTCCTTTCCCCACCATTCGCTTTGGCATATTGCTGCTGGTTCTGATGCCGGTTCTGGCCTTGCTGATCAGCCCCGAACCCTTGGCGCTGGATGTGCCCCGTCTGCAAGGTTTCAACTTTGTAGGGGGCGTAACCTTATCGCCTGAGTTTGCCGCCTTGCTGGCCGGTTTGATTACCTATACCTCGGCCTTTGTGGCGGAAGTGGTGCGTTCCGGTATTCAGGCCGTGGGCAAAGGACAATGGGAAGCGGCGCAGGCACTGGGTCTGTCCCGTGGCCGCATGATGCGTCTGGTGGTTCTGCCCCAGGCTCTGCGTGTGATTGTGCCTCCCATGACCAGCCAGTACCTGAATCTGACTAAAAACAGTTCCTTGGCCGTGGCCATTGGCTATCCCGATATTGTGTCTGTGGTGAACACCACCTTGAACCAGACAGGGCAGGCGATTGAAGGCATTTTGATCATCATGGCGGCTTACCTGACGGTCAGCTTGTCGATCTCGATCTTCATGAACTGGTACAACAACCGAATTGCTTTGGTGGAGCGCTAAATGAGTCATACGCCTACATCCACCGTAAGCGGGCCACCGCCACTGCAGCGGGGCACCCTGGGCTGGCTGCGCCAGAACCTGTTTTCCTCTCCCTTGAACGCCATTTTGACGGTGTTGTCGGCCTGGCTGCTTTTGATGACTGTGCCAGCCATGATCGATTGGCTGTTCATCAAGGCCAATTTCGATGCGCAAACCGCGCAGGATTGTCGGGCCAGTGCGGGTGCGTGCTGGGCTTTCATTCGTGAAAAGCACCGTCTGATCCTGTTTGGCATCTATCCCTATGACGAGCAATGGCGACCCTTGTTGGCCTCCATCCTGCTGACCTTGCTGATCGTGTGCAGCTGCGTGCGTTGGTTCTGGAAACCCTGGCTGCCTGTGATGTGGCTGGTTGGCCTGACCGTCGTGGGTATTTTAATGTGGGGCGGTGTGCTGGGCCTGAGCTATGTGGAAAACAGCCTGTGGGGCGGTTTGCCGCTGACCTTGATTCTGGCTACCTTCGGCATCGCGTTCGCCTTTCCTTTGGGCTTGTTGCTGGCCTTGGGACGTACCTCGCGCTTGCCGGCCGTCAAGGCAGTGTGCGTGGTTTACATCGAACTGATTCGTGGCGTGCCGCTGATCAGCTTGTTGTTCATGTCCTCGGTAATGCTGCCTTTGTTCATGCCCGAGGGCTTTAACATCGACAAGCTGCTGCGTGCTCAGATCGCCATCATTTTGTTTGCGGCGGCGTATATCGCGGAAACCGTGCGGGGCGGCTTGCAAGCCATTCCCAAGGGACAGTATGAAGGCGCGGCTTCGCTGGGCTTGAGCTACTGGCGCACCATGCGTCAGATCATCTTGCCGCAGGCGCTCAAGATCGTGATCCCGCCACTGGTAGGCATTTTCATTTCCCTGTTCAAGGACACCTCCCTGGTCGTGATTATCGGTATTTTCGATTTGACCCAGGCGGCCAAAGTGGCCCTGGCCGATGCGGCCTGGCGCGGCTTTAGCCGGGAAGCCTATCTGTTCATCGCACTGATTTATTTTGTGTTCTGCTACTCCATCTCTCGCTACAGTCGTTCGCTGGAGCGACGTTTGCAAACGGGTTATGAACGCTGACACAGGTAGCAAAGCCTTGGTTAAGACCTATTGCTTTGCTGGCCAGACAAGGAGTTTTGCATGGCAGACGCCATTATTCAGCTAAAGAACGTCAATAAATGGTACGGGCAGTTCCATGTGCTGCGCGATATCAATCTGGATGTGGCCCCCGGCGAGCGCATCGTTATTTGTGGGCCTTCGGGTTCGGGCAAGTCCACCCTGATTCGCTGCATTAACCGCCTGGAAGAGCATCAGAAAGGGCAGATCATTGTGTCCGGTGAAGAGCTCACCAACGATGTGCGTCAGGTCGAGGCTATTCGGCGTGACGTGGGCATGGTGTTTCAGCACTTCAATCTGTTTCCTCACCTGACCGTGATGGAAAACCTGACTTTGGGGCCGATGTGGGTTCGTCGCAAGACCAAGGCCCAGGCTCAGGAGCTGGCCATGAAGTATCTGGAGCGTGTACGTATTCCAGAGCAGGCCAACAAGTATCCCGGACAGCTCTCTGGCGGACAGCAACAGCGCGTGGCCATTGCACGTTCCCTGTGCATGGAGCCTAAAATCATGCTGTTTGACGAGCCGACCTCGGCGCTGGACCCGGAAATGGTCAAGGAAGTGCTGGAAGTGATGGTCGAGCTGGCCCATACCGGCATGACGATGTTGTGCGTGACCCACGAGATGGGTTTTGCGCGTAAAGTGGCTGATCGGGTCATTTTTATGGATCAGGGCGAAATCATCGAGCAAAATACGCCTGATGAGTTCTTTGACTCGCCACGCAGTGAAAGAACGCGTGAGTTCTTAAGCCAGATCATTCATTAAGGATCAGTGGCTGCTCTGTATGGGCTGCCTTGTGCAGCCCATATGCATTTTTATTTCAAGGAAAAAAAGTGATGTTTCGAGTCTGTAAGTGGCTGCTGGCTGTCTCTGGTGTCGCGGCTGTCATGGCTGCCCCGGCTGTAATGGCGGAGGATGCTTATCCTTCCAAACCTATCCAGTTCGTGGTGCCTTATCCACCGGGTGGCCCTTTGGACAGCATGGCTCGCTTGCTGGCTGAACGCGTCAAAGGCGACCTGGGCACGGTTGTGGTGGAGAACAAGTCGGGTGCGGGTGGCAATATCGGTGCCAGCATTGTGGCCAAGGCCGCTCCGGACGGCTATACCCTGATGATGGGGGCGGTGGCGATCAACTCCATTAACCCCTGGCTGTACAAGACCGTGCCTTTTGACCCGGTCGAGAGCTTTGCGCCTATCGCCCTGGTTGCCTCGGTGCCTAACATTCTGATCGTGAACAAAGAGTTTGCCGAACAAAACAAGATTGCTTCGGTGCAGGATCTGATCAGCTACGCCAAAGAGCATCCCGGTCAAATGAACTTTGCTTCGGGCGGTAATGGCAGTGCGGGTCATCTGGCCGGTGAGGTCCTGAACACCCGTGCCGAGATCAATTCCGTGCATGTGCCTTACGCCGGTGCCAACCCTGCCAAAACGGCCTTGCTGGCAGGCCAAGTGCATTTCATGTTTGATAACCTGGCTTCGGCAGCGCCGTTGATCAAGGCAGATACCGTCAAGGCCCTGGCTGTGACGACTCTGGAGCGTTCCAGCTTCCTGCCTGATGTTCCCACCATGGAGCAGGCTGGCGTGAAGCCTTTTGATCTGGGCACCTGGTTTGGAGTGTTTGCTACGGGCGGTACACCACAGCCTGTGCTGGACAAGCTGCATGCCGCTTACTCCAAGGCTTTGATGGACCCGGCCGTGCGTGAAGCACTGGCTACCATGGGCTCGGATGTGCAGCCTGGTACCATGGCTGAATTCAGCGAGCTTGTCAGCAATGATCTGAAGAAGTACAAAGAAGTCGTTGCCGACTCGGGTGCGGAGTTGTTCTAAGCTTTCAAGTACTTAGCCCCCAGGCAATCAGTGACTGCAGTTTGTGTGGTCGCTGGCAAGATCAAGAATTGTTAAAGAAGGCAGTGAAGTCTGTTTTGAAGTACCTGCTTGCGGTGCCTCTTGCTAGTATTGGAGGCATTCAAGCGGTCCTGGTACTTAATTTGAGATTACGGAGCCAATAATGACAATTTCCATTCGTTCTGCAAAATTAGCAGCATGTGCTGGTGCTCTTTCCCTTTTGGCCGCTTGCGGCACGATGGACAATATGAGCACAGGTGGTCGTACCGCAGTGGGTGCGGGTGGCGGCGCTGCTGTGGGGGCTGGTCTTGGGGCTTTGATTGGTGATAGCAGCAAGGCCGCCATGATTGGTGCAGGTATCGGTGCACTGGCTGGTGGTATTGCAGCGTACAACTGGTCTGGCATTAAAAAGGATGTTCAGCAGTCTGGCGCAACTGGCCTGGGTGTGGATGTGACCGAAATGCCCGATGGCAGCTTGCGGGTCAATATTCCTAGCAGTGTGTCGTTTGATACCGGCCATTATCAGTTAAAGCCTGCTTTGCTGCCTGTTCTGGATAGTGTGGCTCGCGCCATGAATCAGCATCCAGAGCTGCGTGCCAAGGCTGTCGGTCATACCGATAGCACCGGGTCGGCACAGACCAATCAAACTTTGTCGGTTAACCGCGCAAGCGCTGTGACGAATTACCTGACGCAGCAAGGTGTGGGACAAGGTCGTTTGATGGTAGAAGGCCGTGGCCCGAACGCTCCTATTGGGGATAATGCGACGGCTGAAGGCCGTGCCATGAACCGCCGCGTGGAGTTGTATTTGTACGCTCCGCAGAAGTAAGTCTCTGCTTGCCGCCTTAAGGCGTGCTGACAAAAGGCCCGGTTTTTTAACCGGGCTTTTTTTTGTTTGATCGGGGAGTGAGGGCATGGTTTGAGGGCAGCATGTTCTGTCAGTTGTCAGTTGTCAGTTATTAGTTGTGAACTGCTGATTGGTGGTTATCTGTTGTCGTTGATGGCATTAACGTTATTTGAGAGGGGCAGGGCTGATTATTGAGTAGAACCCAGTAATGAGCACGCCCTTGGGGGCGGTGGGCACCCGGAGGGGCTTGAGCACTTGCCGGTGCTGCGCACCGGTCCCCTTGTCGAGGGCATCATCCGGGCGCACTCTGAACTTGTATGGTTAAGGTGTCGGGGTGGAGGGACATCCTGAACTATCGGCCAATGCCGGACCGACACCGCGAGAACTCTCCCGCCCCACCCATCACCGTCGATAAGGAACTGAGCGGCGCCGTT
>NZ_JAHKKC010000026.1:0-52192 GCF_020496585.1 Alcaligenes sp. 13f | reverse complement strand
GTCGCCCGGAACCAAGGAGTCCAGCGTGACCATTTCCCATTCATGTTGATAAGCAGTCGGGGTCTTAAGCATGAACGTATTATGAACAAGCCTGCTGTTTTATGGGAGGGTTTGTCAGCAGTCTGAGCCCCTTTTAGAAGGGGCTTTTTTTTATGGTGCTACTACTTCTTGAGCGCTCGGGTGTCTTTTGTACTCGATTTCTTTAATGGCTTATGGAGCCTTCAGTCAGGGCTTGTCCGTCACATCATCAAAAATCGGCGGCAGGATGGTGTTTTGTGTGGCCGATACGGGTGGTGTGCCGTTGGACTTCAAGGGTGCGACACAACGCGCAGTGGCGTTCTGAAAATACACAGTGCCGACGGGGCGGCCTTTCAAGCGGGCCAGTTCGGGTTTGGCCTCAATAGCCGCTTCCGACAAGGGAAAGACGATACCGCGTGTGGGGATGGTGTTGCGTGAACTGGCATCCTCATTGCTGCCGCCTTTAAAAATGCGCACATGCGCCGGGTCACGGGTCGGATCGGAGATGACCCATTCATGCAGGCCGTTAGCCATATCCTGGATGCCCAGCTGATTGGACGGAAAGGCTCTCGTCTTGTTTTGATCTGCTTCGCGACCTTGTTCGGGAAGATTACGGCCTGCTTGCCATTGTCCATTATCGGTGGCCCAGGGAAAGAGCTGGCCACGGCTGCGGGCGGCGTATTCCCATTCCGCTTCAGTGGGCAAGCGCATGTCCAGGCTATTGCTTTGCCCTAACCAGGCACAAAAGGCTTCGGCTTCGTCGTAGGGCATATTGGCGGCTTGTTCGCCGTCACCTTTTACCGGCTCCCAGCGGGCGGGGCGCTTGGTTTGCTTCAGAAAGCGGTCATACAGGGCGTTATTCGCTTCTTTTTTCATGATGGAAAACGCGCTGACTTCCACCGGATACGGGTCCAGAGCGCCTTGATCGGCTTGCGCTACCCATTGCACGGAGTGTTCGTCGCCGGGCACGCGCATGGGGACCTGGAAGTTTCCGGCCATAAAAGAGCCGCCTTCTACCGGAATCATTTCAGGGCCGGGTTCGGGGCGCGTGGGGAGCGATCTCAGGACCAGCAAGAGCAGGACGCTGGCAACGATAAGGGTGGCGCTGATCCGGACGGGGGTATGACGCAATCTGGGTTCCTTGCTCTGAACGACAGGCGAAGCGAGAGCTTTATTGATTAATTTCGCTTATATGGCCCCGTATTATTCCATGCCTGCCCATAAGACGGGTTTGTCTGTGCGCAGAGTTTAATGATTTATCGGAATAGAGGGGGTTCGGAGAGGCTTAATCAGCGTTTTCGGGCGACTTTTCAGGAACAACGCTCAAAGGAATGCGGATGAGCTGGCCTTCCTGGATCACAAAACCCCAACGGCTTGAGTCAAATAAGGCGGGGTTGATTTCAAATACCGCGACATCGGAGACGCTGACCAATGGATTGATCTTGTCTGACCCAACAGTATCCAGATCGTGAGCGTAGCGATAGTCCTGCGTGGCTCGCTGATTGGGGGCTATTTTCTGTCCAGAAGGATCTATCAGAAACAGGCGCGGTCGGTGGATCTGCGGGTTCAGAGGACGTGGACTCGTGTTGGTATAGCGGTAGTGCAAGACGATAAACAGATTGTCCTGTCGCGCTGGCGTGGCCAGCTCCCCGGAGTCCAGCTGGGTCTGGCTGTGCCATTGATCCAGGTAAGTGTGCAGGCGTACACCCTGATAGTCGGGCGTGAACAGGACGGTTCCGTAATTCAGAACGGGCGCGGCAGGTGGGATAGGTGGGATGCTGCGCGGGGTGCCTGCTGGCTGTTGAGTAGACAGCACCCGATCGTTTTGACTGTAGGCAGTGGCAGAACACAAGGCTAAAGCGGTGCACAGCCAGAAACGGGGCAGGGTGAGAATCATGGGGTTGAACAGAGCCGCTTCAATGAGTGTGGTTGGGGGGAGGAGATGCGACAGTGGCAGGCAAAAAATAAACGGCTCAAGAGCCGTTTTTCTTAACTACTTTTTTCAGATCGTCCAGCTCTTTGCGCAGAGCGACAACTTCGTCACTGAGCAAACCAATGACGGCCATTTGACTCTGATACATCTCGACCAAGGGGTGGTAACTGATACCACGACTGGTCAGTTCTCGACAAAGCGCGCTAAGACCGGTTCCAGCGCGCTTGGTTAAGGTAGCCATCTTCCTGTGATCCATAAGCCTGCGTCCTGATCAGTAGTTGTTCGATGTTTACATCCGTTAACCATACCAAAAATCGATGACAATAGTCGTTTTTCTTAAAACTTCTTGTATATCTGTGGTTTAGCGAAGGGCTTAGCCGACCTGGAAGTTGCCTTCCGGGTAGCGAATACGGCTGCGCTTGCGTGTGGCCAGCGAGTAAATCAGGGTCAGAGGGCCAAGTCGGCCAGCGAACATCAGCACCATGATCAGGATCTGGCTGGGCGTGGACAGTTTGTGAGTAATACCGTGGCTCATGCCGGTGGTGCTCAAGGCCGAGGCGGCTTCAAACAGCAGGCTGGTGATGGGCATGTCCTCGAATAGCGTCAAGAGCAGGACGCTGATGAAATACAGGGCGCCGGTAATCAAAAACAGGGCCAGGGCTTTCTGGACGGTTTCAGGGGCGACGCTGCGCTCCATCAGGACCACTTCTTCTCGCTGACGGATGTAAGAGCGTACGGCAGCCAGCAAAACAATCAAGGTGCCGATTTTGATACCGCTGGCGGTACTGAGCGAGCCGCCGCCAATCAGCATCAGCACGATCAGCGTCAGTTGGGTGCTGTCGCGCAGGCTGGCAATGTCCATGGTGGTAAAGCCGGCGGTACGCGTGGCGGCGTTTTGCATCCAGGCCGCCAGTGCCTGGTCGCCCACGCCGAGCATGCCCAGGGTGTTGGGGTTAGTGAATTCCAGTGCCCAAAGGCTGAAAAAACCGATCAGGTTCAGAATCAGGGTGCCCAGCAAAATCAGCTTGGTATAGGGCAACAGGGTTTGCCAGCGCTTTTTTTGTCCTACATCGGCCAGAACGGTAAAACCGATACCACCCAGAATAATCAGGCCCGATAAGGTCATGACCGAAACAAAATCGCCGGAAATAGGGATCAGGGAGTCATGGAACAAGGAAAAGCCCGCGTTATTGAAGGCGGTCACCGCATGGAACAGGGCCCGATACAAAGCCGTGGTCCAGGGCAAATCAATCGTCCAGCGCAGAAATAAAATCGCAGCGGCGGTCAGTTCAATCAGGGCGGCAATCTTGAATACCTGAAAAGCCGTGCTGCGAATGCGGGACACACTGGTTTGATTAAAGGCTTCCAGTGCCAGCGCTTGTTGGCTGACACTGATGCGCTTGTGCATGGTGATGGCGGCGATCACGGCAAAGGTCACAAAGCCCATGCCGCCAATTTGCACCAGCAATGCCAGAACAATTTGCCCAAAGTGGGTTAAATCTGTGGCGGGGTCAATCACCGCCAGACCCGTGACGGTGACGGCCGAGGTGGCCATGAACAAGGCCTGGAAAATACCCAGGCGGTGTTCGGCCGCTTGCGGCAGGCTGAGCAAAATAGCGCCCAGGATAATCAGAGCCATAAAGCCCAGGGCCAGCACCAGCGGTGGGCTGGCACTCAGGGTGCGGGCGTGAGGATTGACCTCAAGACGGCGGGTAAGACTATTGGGCAGCCAGTTGCGCATACATCAAACCAGTTTGGGGGCGGCGGTACGAAGTGCTTGCAACTGTCCAAGCAGAATCAGCAAGTCTTTGGCATGCAGGGCAAAATCGGCATCGGGCTGGATGGTGGTTTGACCACGCCGCTTGACCAGCAGCACTTGTACATCGTCCATCTGCTCGCGCAACACGTCTTTGATGGTCTGGCCATTCATATTGTCGCTGGCCGTTACTTCCACAATGTAATCGCCATTACCCAGGGTGATGTAGTCGTTGACCATGGGGTAGCTCAGCATTTGGGCGACTCGTATGCCCATTTCTTCTTCGGGGTGAATAATCCGGTTTACGCCGATTTTGGCCAGGATCAAATGCTGGGCGTGGGAAATGGCTTTGGCCCAGATGGTGGGAACCCCGAAACTTTTCAGGTGAACCACGCAAACCAGGCAAGCCTCAATATCAGCCCCAATTGCAACCAGAACTACGTCATAATTGTCCAGCCCCAGCTCTTCCAAAGCCTGGCGGTCAGTGACATCGGCAATGACGGCACGGTTTAATTGGTCCGCATATTTGTTGACCAATTTGGGATTGGTATCCACTCCCAGTATGGAGTGGCCCATTTTCATGAGTTCCAGGGCGCAGGCCGAACCGAAGCGGCCTAATCCTATGACGGCGAACTGTGCCATAGCTTATTTGATCCGTTTGATGCTTGAAACAATTTCAAGCCAAATTAAGCGTTGATGGTATAAAGACATATCTGGTAAAAACCCTTATCGGGTATTCCCTTGGGCGCGTGTCGTTCAAGCCCTGGCGGAAACATCAATAGTGGACAGTGTAAAACAATGGTTAGTTTGTTTGATCCAATCAAACTGGGTGATATTGAACTCATGAACCGCATCATCATGGCGCCCATGACACGCGCGCGCGCCTCGGAGGGCCGTATGCCCAATGATTTGATGCGTATGTACTATTGTCAGCGGGCCAGTGCGGGGCTGATTGTAGCCGAAGCCACTTCGGTATCGCCGCAAGGTGTGGGCTATGCTCACACGCCGGGCATCTGGAGTAGTGCTCAAGTGGATGCGTGGCGCACAATTACCGAGGCTGTACACGCCAAGGGTGGCCGTATTGTGCTGCAGTTGTGGCATGTGGGGCGTGTCTCTGATCCGGAGTTTCTGAATGGTCAAATTCCGGTGGCGCCCAGCGCAATTGCCTGTGAGGGCATGGTCAGCCATTTAAGCCCCGAGCGTCCTTTTGTGGTGCCGCGTGCCTTACGTAGCGAAGAAATTGCCGATATTGTGGATGATTTTTCCGTTGCGGCTCAAAATGCACTCAGCGCCGGTTTTGACGGGGTGGAGATCCATGGAGCCAATGGTTATTTGATCGACCAGTTCCTGCATGATGGCTCCAATACCCGCACGGATGCGTATGGCGGTTCGATTGAAAACCGGGCGCGTTTCCTGTTGGAGATTGTGGATGCCTGTGTGGCCATTTGGGGGGCTGGCCGAGTCGGCGTGCATTTATCCCCGCGCGGTGGTTTGCATGGGATGAAGGATTCCGATCCTGCCCGTTTGTTCTCTTATGTGGCTTGTGAGCTGGATCGACGTGATATTGCCTTCTTGTTCCTGCGTGAAAGCCCGGCTTCGGACAGCTTGTTGCCCATGATCAAATGTCAGTTTGGTGGTGCAATTATCGCCAACGAACATTTTGATTTGCCCACGGCACAGACCACTTTATCCAAAGGCATGGCAGATGCCGTGTCGTTCGGTAAGGCTTTTTTGTCCAATCCGGACTTGCCCTTGCGTTTGCAATTGCGTGCTCCCTTGAATGCCTGGGATCAAAGCTCCTTCTATACCCAGGGACCCAAAGGCTACACGGATTATCCCTTCTTGAAGTCCAGCCCTGAATGGGATCAGCCTGTGGGTGAGGATTTGCAGACGCATTGATCCTGTCTGCGGTGAAGTAGCCGGAAATAAAAAAGCCCGTATCAAACGGGCTTTTTTAATGCGCTTCTTTTCAATCCGATAGCCGCTTGGAAACACGCTGCTGGCCCTGGATGGCTGTGTCTGTGGATGGCTGAGTGCTTTACGTGAAGAAAGCTCGTGGCGGCCCATTCATGCCAAGCCGTATTGCCCTTGGCGTTTAGCTGCCGCGTACTACCCGAAATGTGGCTGCTGCTTTAACCAGCAAGCGTTCTTTCTCATCGTACCCGCCCCCTTCGCAGTAAGCGGTATCGCCTTCCAGGTACAGACATTGGGCCTTGAACCAGACATCGCCACGCGCAGGCAGCAGGAACTGAGAGTTCATGTCTATGGTGGCCATGCCCGAGCCGGGGCGTTGAGCTCGTGCAGCCGCGCTAAGGGTAAAGTCCAGAATCGCCATCAAGGTGCCCCCGTGTACATCGGCACGGGAGTTGGCATTACAGGCTTGCCAGGGCAGAAAAGTGATAACTTCCTGCTCGGTGCTGCTGACAGTTTGCAGGCCCAGGTGCTGCATCAGGGGGATATGAGTGCCGAAAAAATCCTGTTTGGGCTGCGCCAGTTCGGCCTGCAAATGCTTCATGGGTTCAGCTTTTGTTTCACTTGAGCGGAAACCTGGGACATATCCGCACGGCCGGCCAGCTTGGCTTTGACCAAACCCATGACCTTGCCCATCAGAGCGGGGCCTTGAGCGCCTTCAGCCTGAGCCTGGGTAATCGCCTCGGCAATGGCGGCATCAATTTCAGCGCTGTCGGCTTGCTGAGGCAGATATTCCTGCAGAATCAGCAATTCGGATTTTTCTTTCTCGGCGCTTTCGGTACGACCAGCAGACTCAAAAGCCTGAATGGATTCGCGGCGTTGCTTGACTTGCTTTTCAATGATGCTGGTTACTTCAGCATCGCCCAGCTCGGTACGTTCATCCACTTCGCGTTGTTTGATCGCGGCTTGCAGAAAACGCAAGGTCTCCAGGCGTCCGCTATCGCGAGCGCGCATCGCCGTTTTGATATCGTCAGCTAAACGGGTTTTGAGTGTTTGACTCATGGTGGTTCCTGGTTGAACGGGCAAAGCCCTAGTTTAACGCAGGGCGGGGTAGGGAAAAATCCGATTATTGAAAATCTCGGCTGCGTGCGGCCAGATCACCAATCAGATGATTCATGGGCACCAGGCGGCGGGCAATCAAATGACATACGCTGCCATCACGTTGCCAGACACCATAGACACCCAGCAGGCGAGATTGAAGCAAGGCCTGGGATTGCGCCTGTGCCAGCTCTTCACGCACGATCACATTCACACTGCCGGTTTCATCTTCCAGCGTCACAAAGACAGTGCCTTTTGCCGTGCCGGGGCGTTGACGGGTAGTCACCAGCCCGCAAGCCCGTGCCAGACGCCGATCCGGGCAGGCTTGGTTCAACTGCTCTGCTGTTGAAAATCGCAAGGGGGCCAACTGTGTGCGTAACAAGGACAAGGGGTGACGATCCAGGCTCAGGCCCACGGCCTGGTAGTCGCTTAATACCTCCAGCCCCACACTGGCCCGCGGCAGATCTGGAGTGTGGTCCGGCGTTTCCGCATGGCTAAGCAAACCTGTCTGACTGGGGCGGCGGGCATCCCAGACACTGTGGCGGCGCTGGCTATAAGCACTGCGCAGGGCATGGGCCTGGGCCAGCGCTTGTTGATCGTGGGCCGACAGGGCCAGCTCCTGGCGCAGGCAGGCCAGATTCAGCATACGTTCCGGGTGATTTTGCCGGTAATTGACGATGGCCTGTGCCCCTTGTTCGCTCAAGCCTTTGACCATGTGCAGGCCCAGCCGTACCTGACGCGAACTGCCTGGCGCGGAACACACATGACTGTCGTACAGGCTGTATTGCACATCAACGGGCAAGACCTGAACGCCATGCCGGCGTGCATCCTGAACCAGTTGGCTGGGGCCGTAAAAACCCATGGGTTGAGAGTTCAGCAAGGCCGCCAGAAAGTGCTCCGGATAACGTGCCTTCAGATAAGCGCTGAACCAGGCTAGTTTGGCGAAGCTGGCCGAGTGGCTTTCAGGAAAACCGTATTCCCCAAAACCGCTGATCTGATCGAACAGGCGCTGAGCAAATTCGGGGGCATAGCCTCTGGCATCCATGCCGTCCAGCAGTTCCTGCTCAAAAGGCCCCAAACCACCACGACGACGCCAGGCGGCCATGGCTCGCCGCAAGGCATCTGCTTTGTCGGCTGAAAACCCCGCTGCTTCCATGGCCAGCTCCATGGCCTGTTCCTGAAAAATCGGTACGCCCAAGGTGCGTTCCAGTACATGGCGGATTTCGGGGGCGGGGTAGTCGACTTTGCTGTGGTCGCGACGACGTTCCAGATAAGGATGCACCATGCCTCCTTGAATGGGGCCGGGGCGCACAATGGCCACTTGCACCACCAAGTCATAAAAGCATTGGGGGCGCAGGCGCGGCAACATGCTCATCTGGGCGCGGGATTCGATCTGGAACACGCCTATGGTGTCGGCCCGCCGTATCATGCGAAAGGTTTTGGCGCTTTGCAAAGGAATGTCCTGTAAGCGAAACGGTTTTCCTTTTTGCTGGCTGATACTGTCCAGACAACGGCGCAAGGCACTCAACATGCCCAAAGCCAGAATGTCGACCTTCAACAGGCCCAGCACATCCAGATCATCCTTGTCCCATTGCACAACGCTGCGCCCCGGCATGGCGGCGTTCTGAATGGGCACCAGCCTGTGCAAGGGCGTTTGTGAAATCACAAAACCGCCAGGATGCTGAGACAGATGGCGAGGGAAGCCCATTAGCTGACGGGTCAAGGACAGCCATTGATGCGCTTGCTCGGGCGGACATTCAGGAAAACGCGCCAGGACTTCATCCTGAATGTGGGTGTCTTTCAGCCAGGCTCGATCGCATTGAATCAAGGCCTCGATCAAAGCTTGAGGAATGCTCAGTGCCTTACCCGTATCTCGCAAGGCACTACGGCGTCTATAGGTGGTGATCACCGCCGTTAAGGCCGCTCGCTGGCGGCCATATTTGCGGTAAATGTATTGGATGACTTCCTCGCGGCGCTGGTGTTCGAAGTCCACATCAATATCGGGTGGTTCCGCCCGTGCCCGGCTGATGAAGCGTGCAAACAAGGTGTGGCTGCTGGCAGGGTCAACTTCGGTAATACCCAGGCAATAACACACCGCCGAATTGGCGGCGGAGCCCCGACCCTGGCACAAAATCCCTTGACTGCGCGCGTAGCCGACGATGTCGTGCAAGGTCAGGAAGTAGGACTCGTAGCCCAGGTCCGCAATCAGGCTCAGTTCCTCTTCCAGGCGAGTACGCAAGCTGTCGCTGATTCCTTTGGGGTAGCGCCTCTGCGCGCCGCGCTCGGTTTCCTGCCGTAGATATTCAATGCCACTGAGACCGGGTGGAACAATCTCGACCGGGTACTCATACTTGATTTCGCTTAAACAAAACTGGCACAGCTCCTGGATGTACTCGGTGGTTTCGCGCAGCTCGGCGGGGTAGAGATTGGCCAGCTGAAAGCGAGTGCGCAAGTGATGCTCGGCATTGCTGGCCAGGGACCAACCGCATTCTTGCACGGGCGTTTTCAGGCGTATGGCGGTCAACGTATCGTGCAAGGGCTGGCGAGAGCGCACATGCATATGAACACCTCCCAAAGCGGCACAGCGCACGCCACACGTTTGCGCCGCCTGCCTGACAGCACGTAAGTGCTGCATATCCTGATCACGCCTGTGCAGACTGACCCCTAAAAACAGGCGGCCTGCAAACAAGTCCAGCAGATTTTGTGTTTGACGCTGGATGTGCTCGCTATCCAGGCCATACGCAGGCTTGTAGATGAGCAGGCAGTCCGGCAAAACCTGCTGTTGGGCACCTTGGCGGGCTTGCTGCAAAAAAGACCAGTCTATGGAGGCCTCCTGCTTCAAGTCCAGCGATTGATGTAGGTGCGAGATGAATTGGCAGAGATTGCCGTAGCCCTCCTTGTTGCGCGGCAAAATCAGCAGCTCATGAGCCTGAGTATCGTTGCTGGCTCTGGCTTCGGGGTTGGTGCCTTGTGGGTTTGGACTGTCCCACGCGCCCGTAAAGCGGAATCGGCTTCCGACCAGCAGGCGGATCTCCGGATGCAGCTTGGCCTGCGCATAGGCGCGTACCACACCGGCCATGGAAGCGTAATCACATAAGGCCAGCGCCTTGTAGCCCAGCTCGGCGGCGCGGCTGATCAGCTCCTCGGGGTGGGACGCACCATTCAGAAAGCTGTAGTTGGACAGGCAGTCCAGCTCGGAATACAGGAGGTCTATGTGGGGCTTCATCCAAAGACTCCGTGCAGATACCAGGCGTGTTCCTGGCTCAGGTCCCGGTAAACCCAGTACAAGCGTCCTTGCGGACACAGGCCAATAAAGTAGTCCCGCTGTTGATGCCCGGCACCGCTCCACCAGCCTGTCTGTACCCGTTCCGGGCCTTGAACCAGGCGCAGGCGCTGATTATCCAGCAGCGGAGATTGCTGATCGTGGTGTAAAGGCTGAGCCGGGTCCAGCATCCAGCAGGGACGTTGCAAGGCCGGGCTGCTGGCATTGCTAGGAGCGCTAGGCTGGCTGCTGGACAGGGGCAGCCATTGATTCGCTTGTTCCGGTAAATAGCTGGCCTGGGCGGCAGGCGTCAATATCTGTTCAGCCCCTAGTCTGGCCTGCAAGCGTTCCAGAAGCTGTTGATCTTGCTCTTGCCAATGACGCGCATCGGGAAACAGGCTGCTGGCATGGGTTTGGCGCGGGTGCAGCTGTTGGGCTTGCAGCACCATGCTTTGTACGGCGGCATGTAATTGCAGCTGCTGGAACTGTTCTTGCCATACAGGCAGAAAGTCCTGGCTGCGCCAGCAGGACCGGGCCATCTGCAACTCCAGGCGGGTGGCGATGGGATAGTCCTTGTACCGTTCCGTGTGAAGCATCAGTTCCAGGCGTCCACAAGCCAGTTGATATTGATTCAGCCAGGCCTCCAGCAGGATCAACAGGCGGTTCAAGGCCCGCAAGACGGTGGGTTTGTTATTGGACGGGGTATCCATTTCCAGCCTGCGCGTAAATTGCGGGGCGGCATGCACCCATTCCAGCGTCCAGCTTTGTGTGCCGTAGGCCTGATCCAATTGCACTAAAAGACCGCGCAATCCACGCTGGGATAAACCATCACGGGGCAGTTGATGTAACTGGCCCAGGGTATGGCAGCCCAGACTATGCAGCCACTGCAACTGGTCGGCGGGTGGGGCCAGCAAGTGGACAGGAAGCGGGTTCAAGCAGGCTTGCAAACGACGGACGCAACGGCGCTGTTTGCGTTTGGATAAAGCCAGCAAGCAGGCGGCGCGTGCCGTTGGGGCCAGGGCCAGACAGGGCTGGGGAACAAGAGTCTGCAAATCAGCCTGAACCTGGTGATACAGACGGCGCAAACCACCAAACAGCCGAATACTGGCACTGATATTCAGTACCCATAAATCCGCTTGAACCTGGGCCAGTTGGGGACTGTAGCGCAGCAAAATTGCTTGAACATCGTCCTGCTGCTTGGGGCTGGCCTCAGGCGTAAGCAGGCTCTGGGGCAGTCGCAGGCACAGGTACATGGGACGGAATGGCCGCTGGCGGCATCAAGGTGTGATGGGGCGCTAAAGCAATGCTGTTCTTGCAAGGTGGCCCACGTCGTTTACGGATATGAACATCCAGCCAAGGCTGTCCTTGCTGGTCTTGCCGAGTCTGAAGTTCCAGGCGTAGCAGGGCCGGGCTATTGGCCTGGCTGTGCGCCGGACGCAAACAAAAAAACAGGCTGTCGCTTTGGCTGGCTAATAGCTGCAACTGACGCAAGGCCGCTAAAGGCACATAGGCAGGCAACCAGCTCAGCACGGCAGCGCAATGGCCGTGACGCAGGGCCTGGGCACTGGCCCACAAGGTGTCGTTCAGGTGTTGGCTGCGTATCCAGATCATCCGGGCGAGCAAGGCGTTTTCTGAAGAAGAGCTTTGCCCAGTCGTCGCAGGGGTGCCGTGCCACAGCTGTTGCATGGGTTGATAGGGCGGGGCAACCAAAACCCGCAAGCGCTCTGCTTGCAGAGCGTTCAGGGCTGGCAGCAATAAAGATAGGGCGCTGCTGTCCTGCGGTGCATGCAGTTCGACCAGGCTGCCTACAGGCCAGCCGCCTCCCGGTAATTCGGCATCCAGAGCGTCAAACCCGCTGGGCAGACACGCGCCTGCGGCATGCGCATAATGCTTGCCCGTCCAAAAGGAGGGATGAAGGTCTAAAAGGGAACGAAGTGCGCTTGCCATAGGTGTGCTCCTTATTGCTGTATAAATATACAGTAAAACTGTTTGTCAGCAAACCAGGCATCTGTTTCAAAGCAGAACTTTTATATACTGTGGCCTTCTGTTTGGCGCTCTCGCATGAATTCTTCCGCTTCCTCCCGTCCAGGCCGTTGCGCTCAATGCCAGCGGCCTTTGGCTCGTTGCTTGTGTCCCTTGATTCCTTCAATAGACGCGGCGTGTCCTGTGCTGATCTTGCAGCATCATTCTGAAGCCCGGCATGCGTTGAATACCGCACGTCTGGCGTATTTGGGATTGAGGGGGACGGAGCTATGGGTGGGAGAGCAGTTTGATGAACTGGAGGCCCGCTTGGCACGGGCGCATCGCCCTGTCTTGCTGTTTCCGGGGCCGCAGGCCAAGGTGGCAGGTTCAACAGCCCTGGAAGAGAAACCGGATTTGATTGTGGTGCCAGATGGCACCTGGCGCAAGGCACGTTTGATCCTGCACAGCAATCCGGTCTTGCACACCCTGCCGTATTGGGTGCTGCCTGAAGGAGAGGCGTCGCGCTACCGACTGCGTAAAGCGCCCGACCCTCAGGCCGTATCTACCTTGGAAGCAATTGTCCGGCTGATGCAGATTATGGAGCCGAAGCGGGATTTCAGCCCTTTGTTATGGCCCTTCGAGCATTTGATCGAAGAGCAGATCCAGGCCATGGGCCTGGAAACCTATGAACGTAACTATCCTACTTCCAGGTGAAGTTCAGCTCGCGGGGCTGACCTTCAACAATACTGGCCTGGCGTTCCTGGGTTTGGCCCTGGTAAGTCGCAAACACCTTGTAATTGCCGGGTGCAAGACGAATCAGGCAGTAGGGACCATCGATCAGGCTGTTCAGCACAGTTTGGTCGCCACTATTACGGATAACCAGTTGCACATCGGAGATATAGCCGACGCGCTCGCCCTGGTTGGCTGAAAAATTGACGGACAAGGGAAAGGTGTTGCGCACCATGCGAAACAGTTGGGCTTCATCACTGCCTATCCCGCCGCTAATGTATTCGGTTGAACCGTAGTACTGACTGGGCGGCAACTCCTGAGAGTGCACGACGGGACTGCTCAATAAGGCCAGCGACATGGCAATGCCGATCAAAGAAAGATGAGGTCTCATGAGGTTTCCTTGCTTGAAGTAGGGTGGCTAAGCGGGCCATCAGTGGCCCTGTTGCTGTTATGAGAGGGGGGGAGCGGGCTGTCAGGATGAAAGCTGGGCCACAAAAGAGGCCAGTCATGCTGACGAACGGGTTCCGCCTGGGGATTGAAGCTGCGTTCACGCAGCATTCCGTGCCCATGCTGATTAATGGTAATAACGGTGGTGCAGCGGGTGCCGTAATCGGGGCTGACAATAAATGGGCTGCTTAACAAGCGTTCGTGCTCAAGGCTCAGTCCGGTCTGAGGCAAGTCGGCATCGGCAGCAACTTCCTGATTGCGCAATCCCTGGAACAAGCCTTCTACCGCTTGTGGCGAGCCGTCAAACCGTTGTGCCTGCAAGGTTTCTTTCAGGAACAGGCTTTTGGGCCAAGGCGTGTTAAGCCAGGCATTGCTCAGAATATGCACGCCCGGTTCCAGTTTTTGCGGGCGGCCGCTGGGGTGGCGATTGCTGTAATAGCCCAGACGCACAGGCTGTTGCGTGTCAGGCCACTCCAGAACAAAGAGATTGAAGCCTGCGTAGTCGGCCCCTTCTTTGGCCAACTGTTCAAGATACTCGGCGGGACTGCGCTTATCGACCAGGAACTGAGGGATCAGCTCGCCGCGTGAGCGCTGCTTGCTGTTTTTGCTGCTGGGCGCTTCGCGGTAATTGGTCAGCAGGGCCAGCCGTCCACGGCGTTGTGTCAGGCCCAACCACGTGCCTCCGGCCTGCAGGTCCCGACCCGCCAGAATCTGGGGTTCGTCCTGCCAGGGCTGAGCCGGCTGGCTGGGGCGAGCATGATATTCGTCGCGATTGGCGGCAATAATCAGCGGCCAATCTGCATTAACTCCGACGGCGATATAAGCGATGCACATGTGCCGATTGTAGGATGGCTATGCAGGCTTTGGTAGCCAAAGTACCGCCAAGTTTTGCTTTTTTTCTCGGTATTGAGAATGCCGCTTTGGGCTTGGCGTTCAGGGTTTGAACGCCAGCGTGAAACGGTCTTTGAACGGGCCTCAGGGCGCGGCGTAGTTTTGTGCCAGACGAACGATGGTGACACCAGGGCGTAGCTGGCGCAGTGAAGGCATCACCAAGGTGCAATTATCGTAAGGCGTCAGCAAGGGCTGGCCATCGGCTTGCCCAATCGATGTGCCTGCCTTGGTCAAGGTTTCCAGACCTTGCCAGTTCTGGCTGAAACTGACTTGCATGGAAGGGGCAACAATCGCATGGGTAACTTGCAAAATGCGCTGCTGATCAGGCGAGGCTCGGCGCCAGTCCGCGGGTAAGTCTTCTTTGTCGATAATGTCGGCCGCGAGCAGAAAGCGGGCAATCAGGTCCAGTGCAATAGCTGGCGTATCCGGATCGCCATGAAAGCCGCACTCCAGCAACAGGGAGCGAGTCTCATGGGCATTCGGGTCAGAAAAGCGACCGTAATCGCGCATGCGTACGCCATCCTTGTGGCCCGTATCCACAATGACATGCTCGGGGGCGGCCAAGGCTTGCGCCAGTTCGATATTGCGCGCCAAGGTGCCGGTCAATAGCAAGGGGGCGCTGGGTTCATGCATGGAGTGCAGATCCAGCAACCAGTCGGCTTGTTCCAGCCAAGGCAAGATGGCCCGTGCGCGTCGTTGTTCTTGTGTCTGTGTTTGCGACAGCTTTTGATCGCTCCAGACACGGTTCATGTCTTCGTCCACATAGCGGCTGGCGTCGTGCTGCGCAGGGTCAAAGCGATCAAAGGCGTCCAGATTGCAAAAGGCCAGAATCAGTTTGCCGCGACGGGGCTGCAAGCCGCTGGCGAGTACCGCTTTCAAGGCCCAGGCGCCGCACAGCTCGTTGCCATGGTTCAGGGCGCTGATCATGACGGTACGGCCTGCTTTACCCGAATCCAGACACCACAGGCCAGGAACACCGGTATTGCCCCGACGCTCTTCGTGAATGTCAGGGAAAGAAAGAGAAAATTGCATGGTGAAGACTCCAGCGCTCCGGCAGTCAATCGGGGCGCATGTGTTTTATTCGGCTTGCAGCTTGGCCAGCTCGACCAGACGGGCGTATTTGTCGACCTCTTTGGCCTGGAACTCTGCCGCGTTCATGCCAGGGGCGTAAAGCGTGGCCCCATTGGATTGCATCTTCTCTTGCAGGGTGGCGGACTGCAGGCTGCTGTCCAGAGCCTGGCGCAAGGTGTTGGTGACGGACTCAGGCAAATCCTTGGGACCATACAAACCAAACCAGACGTTGATGTCGACCTTCTCAAAGCCGGGGGTATCGGCCAGCGGCGGGATTTCCGGAGCGGCAGGAGAAGCCTTGGTTTCGGTAATACCCAAAGGCACAATCGCACCGGCGCGCGCTTGTGACAGGCCAGAGGACAGGACAAGATAAGCCGTATCCAGTTGTCCGCTCATCAAGTCCGAGACTAAAGGCGGCACGCCGCGGTAGGGCACGTGCATGGCGGTGGTGCCGGTAGAGGCATTTACCATTTCACCGGCCAGGTGCAGCGTTGTGCCGACGCCCGAGGAACCAAAGCTGAAGGCTTCCGGTTCGGCAGCACGCAGCTTTTGAGCATAGTCTGCAGCAGAGCGAATGCCGGATTCTTTGGAGGCGGCCAGCAGCAAGGGTTGGGACGCAATCATGCCAACGGGCGTGAAGTCTTTTTGCCCGTCGTAGCGCACGGCTTTGTTGATCATGCCGGCGATGATCATTTCGTTGGTGGAGCCCAGCAGCAGGGTATAGCCGTCGGCGGCGGCACGCTGTACACGTTGAGCACCAATGGTGCCACCGGCGCCGCCTGCATTTTCGACCACGACGCTCTGGCCTAAACGGCTGCTCAGCTCTTCAGCCAGCAAACGCGCTGTCAGGTCCACACTGCCGCCAGCAGGGTAGCCCACGACCAGAGTCAGGGGGCGCGAGGGATACGTGTCGGCGTGGCTGACCGAGGCTTGCAGCAGGCTACAGGCGCCCAGAATGCCAAGAACCAAGCTGCGCTTGGAGAAGGAAAAAGACATGATGTGCTCCCCGTTCGATGGATAGGTCTCCGACCAGCGGCCAGGGTTGGCGCTGCGGGCCTGTATATCCTTAGTTATGAAAGGGTATTGTGTCCGTTGCAACGGGTCTGAATGTGCCGTTGCAGCACATGACCGTGCTTTTTCGGATGGGGTGAAGTTAACGACCCTGCTGGGTGAACGCCCAGACAGACTCAGCCAGATCAGAGAGTGGAGCCCGGGAGCGGTACAAGCGCACCTCAAAGGCAATTTCATCGCCTTTGCCGCCCAGTTGCACCAAGGTGCCACGGCGACATTCATTGGCAATCATGGACAGGGGTAACCAGGCGACGCCCATGCCTTTCAGTACCGAACCCATTGCGGTATCCAGCGAGTCGCAACGCACCGTGCTGACCAGCGGGTAAGGAAAGTGGTGCAGCTTGTCGCCCAGAATACGGGCCATGGCCAAACCACCCGAATAAGAGATCAAAGGGATGCTGCGCCCACTATCGGCATTGAGCTCATATAAAGGCGTACCGTTCTTGCGGCGCCCAAATGCCGGATGCGTGACATGGCGCTGTTCTGCCGCCCGGACAAAACTGCCCGCACGAGCCAGGGTCACAAAGTCTTCAAGCAATTTGAGCTGGGACACGAAAGGGGCGCTCCTTACAAGAGGGAAGGCAGGTCAACACCCCAGGCAAGGGGTAAAGAGGGAACAATAACAAAGCCCGATAAAAACGCCCCAAAACTGGCTGAATAGCCAGGATTTGGGGCGTTAGGGACTGCTGAATTTGAGGTGGTGGTATTCAGGCGTGATAGACGTCTTAAAGCATGGCCAGACCGTTGGATTTCTCAACTAGATCGCGGATGCGTACGGCGTCACCAATACGCGAGTAGCGGCCTGAAGAGTTCAGCAGCACAATCGCCACTTCACGATCTTCGATCTTGGTCAGCATGACCAGGCATTCGCCTGCCTCGTTGATGAAGCCGGTTTTGGAAACCTGAATATCCCAGTTGGCGTTCTTCACCAAACGATTGGTGTTGTTGAACACCAGCTGACGACCCCGTACAGGCTGTACCGAATACTGATCGTTCGTGGTGTATTGCTGGATACGGGCATGCTGACTGGTGGCAGTCAGCAGCTTGACCAGATCACGTGGACTGGCCACGTTGTCACTGGACAAGCCGGTGGGTTCCACAAAACGCGTATTGCGCATGCCCAAGGCGCGAGCCTTGTCATTCATGGCGCGCACAAACGCAGGCAGGCCACCAGGGTAGCTGCGGCCCAGTGCATGGGCAGCCCGGTTTTCCGAGGACATCAATGCCAGGTGCATCATGTCGGCACGGCTCAGCTTGGAGCCAACGCTAAGACGCGAGCTGGAGTGTTTGACGCGATCCACATCTTCGTCGATGATCTCCAGCATTTCATCCATGGGCAGGCCGGATTCGGCCACGACCAGGGCGGTCATCAGCTTGGAGATGGAGGCAATGGGGCGCACAGCGTCGCTGTTTTTCTGGTACAGCACGGTGGACGATTCCAGATCCTGCACAAAGGCAATTTCCGAACGCAGGGCTGCATGCTGGATCAGGGCGTCGTGCTTGAGGGCATTAAGAGCGCGGCGGCTGTCGTTTTCGCTGTAGCTGATGGGCTGCAGGTTTTTTTCAAAAACCAGATGCGGCACGTTGTAGCTGATGGCGGCTGTGGCTTCATCCAGTGTGGATGGCTCGGCCAGCGCCAGTGTCTGCGCAAAGGACGAAATCGAAAAAGGCGCTAGAAATAAAACACATAGCGCGCGTCGAATGAATTTGTTTGTTCTGGTCTGAGGCATTTTTCAGTTCCCGGTAGGCGAGAAACAGAAGGGCGGATAGAATTTATGCGCTTATGCTACCAGAAAAAATCCTCTTTATATTAGTATCTTACGGCTCAAAGTTAAAAAAAATTTAAGATATTTGTACCGTATCATCATGAAACTTATTTTTATCTGTATAAAAACACAGCTTATGCCTTTATTGAAATCCCGGAATTATACAAACCCTGTTTTTATAAACAGTTTTTTAAATCCCTTATTTGTTTTTATGGCATTGGGAAGTGTCCCTGCAATAGGGCACAGTGCATCCTTGGCCTGGGATGGCGAACAGCTCAGCAATGCCATCACCACAAGCTCTCCTCGCACGCAACAAAGCTTCATGCCGCCAGAGGCGATACGCTCGCAGGCGAGCACACTGGGGAAGGTGGAGGTCAGCTATGACCATAACGGCCGAGCCGTGCTGAAAAGCCGTCTGTGCTTGCAAGGCGGTTCTTGCGTGGACATGAACGGTTCGGTATTAAGCACGCGGGCCTTTGCCGGCCAGGATGCACGTCATGGCTTTGTGCTGGAGCATGAAGTCTGGAGTTGGGCAGGAAGCACCGAGGCGGTTCGGGTGCGGGCATCGATCCGGGTGAATTACCAGCGATAGCCCGACATGCGGAGACCGTTTCTGCATAAACGATTTAATTCTGCTTGTATTTGATCCACCTCAAAGTACAAGCCTAAAGAAACCTGCGCTACTGCCGATATGTAGTCCTGATGCCCATCGGGCCATAACCAGGACTTGTGCATGAACCCCTCTACTTTGATCGGCATCGTCGCCAGCGTGCTGCTGTTTGCCGTGATCTTGTTTTTTACGGCAGAAAACCCCGCCTTGTTTGTGGACCTGCCCAGTCTGGCCGTGGTGCTGGTGGGCACCTTGGCCGCCACGTTTATCAGCTATCCCTTAAGCGAAGTGGTCCGTATCTTTGGACTGATCGGAACCGTGCTGCGCAACGAGCGCTTGTACACCCAGCAGGACATGGATGAGCTGATCAATATCTCCCGACTGTGGATGATGGGGGATATCCGTGCAGTGGAAGAGGCACTGGAAAAAGTGGCCAACCCGTTTCTGAAAACCGGCGTTCAGTTGGTGATTGACCGGGCTCCCCAGGAAGATATTGAAGATCTTCTGCAATGGCGCATCAGCCGTTTGCGTGCTCGTGAACACGCAGAAGCGCAACTGTTTCGTTTGATGGCCAGCTTTGCGCCCGCCTTCGGCATGGTCGGCACGCTGATTGGCTTGGTCAACCTGATGTTCTTGCTGGGCGATGGTGACATTACCTCGATTGGTCAGCAAATGGCGCTGGCCTTGATGACGACGTTCTACGGTGTGCTGCTCTCCAATCTGGTGTTCAAGCCTGTGGCCGTGAAGCTGGAGCGCCGTACCGAGCAGCGCGTGGTTTTGATGAACATGATCATGCAAGGTGTGTCCATGATGAGCCAGCGTCGTGGCCCGGCCTTGATGCGCGAAACACTCAACTCTTTCATGGCCCAGTATCAGGACGAGATCAATGACCGGGGTGGCCGCGACGATGACGCGGACCCGGCTCCGGAGCGAGGTTGATCCCATGGGAAACATGGAGCAGGACCTGACCCTGGGTGAACTGGCTGACCGCCAGAAAGCCGTACAAAAGGAACTGGAGCAAGCCCGAGGAGCCAAAATTGAACAGCAACTGGCCAGCAATCTGGGCAGCCGCCGTCGCAGCCGCCCCTGGAATGATCCGGGGCTGGCCGTACCCGAGGAGGAAGAGGCCTGGCTGACCACCTACCTGGACATGATGACCTTGTTGCTGGTCTTGATGATTGTGATGCTGTCCTTTGCGGGCAAGCGGGCACAAACGGCTGCGCAAGGGCAAGGCCAGGGCGGGGCGACGGTTGTTGCACAAGCGGGCAAGGATGGAGCCGGTGTGCTGCCTGCAGGCGCGGGTCTGTTTCCTGATGCCGGCCTGGGTGAAGGTCAAGGCAGGGGTAATCATGGTCTGGATCTGGATGGCCTGGGCGACAATATTGACGTGGTCATGAATGATCAGTCCGTGAGCTTTCGCATCAATAGCGAGATCCTGTTCAACTCGGGCGGTGCGGATCTGGGGCTGGAAGGCTTGACGGTTTTGCGTCAATTGGCGGCTGTATTACAAAAATCCACCCATCCGATTGTGATTGAAGGCCATACGGACTCGGTGCCTATTCGCAGCTATCGCTATCCTTCCAACTGGGAGCTGTCCGGTGCACGTGCAGGCAGCGTGGTGCGTTATATGGAAGCCAATGGCATAGGCAGCCAACGCCTGAGCGCGGTCGGTTATGCCGATACCCGTCCTTTAGGTGACAATGCCACGCAGCAAGGACGCGCGACGAATCGACGGGTTGAAATCATTGTGCAGACCCCTCAGCCACAAGCTGAAACCCCCGTGCAATAAGCCTTTAAAACAAAACCCCGGTTTGCGACATACAAACCGGGGTTGTTGTTTTGAGCCTTGCGTTCAACGCGTTCGACGTCAGTCCAGTACGCGTGTGGAGGACGCCAAGGTTCCCAAATCAAACTTGGGCAGATGACGACGCAAGGGCATGATCAGAACGCTGATCAGTACCGGCACGATGGCGGCCAGCAAGAAGGACTCCAGCAAGTAATCCATTGGCCCATCAGGGCGCGGGAACACGGCCAGACCGGCAACCAGACCGCCCAGGGTGCTGATGGTGGCGGTAAAGCCATCGTAGCGGCGGCTATACAAACCAAAGAACACAGGGAACGCCGCTGCCGAGCACAGCAAGTCTGCCAGCAGGAACAGGTACAGCACGCTGAAACCTTGCGAAGAAGCGTACAGCACCGGGATGGAGCAAACCCAGATCAGGGAGCGAGCCAGACTCATCATTTGCGCGGTATTGCGATGGGGCATGATGCGGCCCAGGTCCACCGCAATCAGGCTGGAGACAGCACTGATGGCCGTATCGGCACTGCTCATCACCAGAGACAGGCCCAAAGGAATCAGCAACACCAGGAACCAGACCGGCACATGCGGCAAAATAACGTTGAACAAGGCCACGGAGCTGTCACCGGATGAACCCAGGCCGACAAAAGCCAGGCCAAACAAACCCATCAGGAAAATGAAGGGAGCCACAAACAGGCCACCCAGCAAAAAGCCGCGACGCATGGACTGGGTATCTTTGGCAGCATAAATGCGTTGCCAATTGCCCTGGTGAAACAGGCCGGTTAACAAGATGGCGACAAAGAAGGTCAGCCCGGCTTTGATACCGACCGGGTCGCTGAGCTCGATCAGGCGCGGAGCTTCCAGCTTGACGCTGTCAAACAGCTGTACCGGGCCGCCTACGGCTTGCCAGCCAAACATCACGATCAGGAACAGCATGGGCAGGATGACAAACATCTGCACCTTGTCGGTGAAGATGGACGCACGCAGCCCGCCGTAAGAGGTGTAGATTAGTGTGGCCAGCAGCACAATGCTGGCTGTGACCCACAAAGGAATCGGGGCAATCAGGGTGATCATCTTGGACATGGCGGTGATTTCAGCCGTCATGGAGATGAACATGTAAAACAGCATGATGACCAAGGTCAGCGCATACATGGGGCGACCGTAGCGGGCAATCACAAATTCGCTCAGGCTGTGGCCGCGTGGCAGCAGTTCACGCATGCGTTTGCCCAGCGGAATCATGGCCAGACGGGGCGACATGGAACCGATGGCATAGCCGATGACAGCGCTCAGACCTCCCCAGGTAGCAGCCTGCGCGGGCGAGAACAGAATCCACGCGCCCAGCGAGGAGGCCAGTAAAGTCAGAATGGTGGCGACGGAGCTTTGGCTATTGCGGGCCACCACAAAGTCTTCAAGCGAGTTTTTATAGTGGCGGGCGTACAGCACTCCGGCCAGGGCAAAAGCAGCAGAAAAAACGATCAGCCACAGGAGGGTGGCAGTTTGGTCCAGCATGAGATCTCCCCAAAAGCCTGATTGAACAGGCACAAACCGGCCAAGCTGGCGGGATGCCAGAGCAGGGCGCAGAAAAATGGAGGGATTGAAATGGGGCGTGTGAGCTTGTGAATGCGCCGCACAGACAAGAGCGGGCAGGCTGCCAGGCCGCGTTTCCTTTCCCTTCGCCGGCATGATCCGGATCAGGTTCTAAGGGTTACCGCTTGAATGCGGACTCTCAGCCCGTTAAGGACTCCCCCAGGAACAGGCTGAAAGAGTAGGAGAGCTTCTTTCAAATGTCAATAATACGGTTGAGGCCAATTTATGCTATGGTCTGCCTGCGGCACGGGGTGTCCTTCTTGGAAAGGGCTGAGATAAAACCCGTCGAACCTGATCCAGCTCATACTGGCGAAGGGATGTCCGAAGCCATAGCCCTGCGTCCGAACCGGGCCGACATCCTCGCCGAATTTTTGCAAGGAATGTCATGTCTGTGGAACACGTCTCGGAACTCTCCCAACAACTTGTTCTGGTCACCGGCGGCGCACGCGGCCTGGGGGCTTGTCTGGTACGTGCGTTTGCACGTCAGGGCGCCAAGGTTGTCATCAACTACCTGAAAAGTGAAGCAGCCGCCCAAGCGCTGGCGGCCGAGTTTCCGCAGCAATGTCTGGCTGTGCAGGCCGATGTAACGGACGCCGCTTCTGTGCAAGCCTTGTTTGCCAAGGCCCAGGCGCATTTTGGCCAAGCCATCACTACGGTCGTCAATAACGCCTTGCCTGAATTTTCCTTTAACGGCGATGCCCGTCCTCATGCGGATACCCTGAAGTGGTCGCAACTGAACCAGCAGCTGGAAGGCATTGTGGGCGGTGCCTTGAACACCACACAAGCGGCTTTGCCCGGTATGAAGCAAGCGGGCTTTGGTCGCATCATCAATATTGGTACGAACCTGTTCCAGAACCCCGTGGTGCCTTATCACGACTACACCGCCGCCAAGGCTGCCTTGTTGTCCATGACACGCACCCTGTCACACGATCTGGGACCGGATCAGATTACCGTGAACATGATTTCCGGTGGCTTGCTGCGCACAACGGATGCGTCTGCGGCCACGCCTGAAGCGGTGTTTGATTTGATTGCGGCAAGCACACCGCTGCGTCGCGTGACCACACCCGAAGAATTTGCCGATGCGGCCTTGTTCTTTGCCGGTCCGTGGGCTCGTGCCGTAACAGGACAGAATCTGGTTGTTGACGGTGGATTGGTGAAAAACGGATGAGACAGCTGCATTTCAATTTGTTCATCATGGGCTGCGGGCATCACAAAGCAGCCTGGCGTCACCCGGATTCGCAGGTCGAGCGTTTAGGCGATGTGCGGTTCTATGAAGAACTGACGCAGATCGCGGAACGCGGCAAGCTGGACGCCATTTTTTTCGCCGATGGCCAGTCCAGCGATAACGTATCTGATGGCCCACGCTGGTTTCTGGAACCCTTGACCATGATGGCCGCGCTGGCGCGAGCCACCGAGCGTATCGGCCTGATCAGCACCGTTTCCAGCACTTTTTACACGCCCTTTGTGGCAGCGCGCATGTTGTGTTCGTTGGATCACGTGTCCAAAGGACGCATGGGCTGGAATGTGGTCACGTCCATGTTCGATTCGGAGGCACGTAATCACGGTTACGAAGCCATGCCTGACCATGCCTGGCGCTACGCGCGGGCTGAAGAATTTGTGGATACGGCCCTGAAACTGTTCGACTCCTGGAGCGACAGCGCCTTGGTCATGGACCGAAAGGGTGATTACGCCAAAGTGGATCAGGTGCGCCAGATCCTGCACAAGGGCGATCACTTTTTGGTTGATGGCCCCTTGACCTTGCCGCGCTCGCCGCAAGGCCAGCCTGTGTTGTTTCAAGCGGGTGCCTCTGAACAAGGCCGGGATTTGGCTGCACGCAAAGCCGAGGCTATTTATGCCGTGGCGTATGACTTGCCTTCGGCTCAATCCTATTACCGCGATATCAAACGACGCGTGCGTGAAACGGGTCGAGGCGTGGATGTGCCCGTAATGCCAGGTCTGGTGACTTATGTGGGTTCCACCATGGAAGAGGCACGCCGCAAGCAGCAGGAACTGGATGAGCTTTTGCCAGCCGAGACTTCCTTGCGTCAGCTGGGCATGTTTGTCGGCCAGGACTGCATGAACTGGGAGCTGGATGCGCCTGTGCCACCGCTACCGCCTTTGGAAAGCTTCAAAGGTCCCAAAGGACGCTATGCCACCATGCTGCGTATTGTGGAGATGGAAAAACCGACAGTACGTCAATTGCTGGGACGGATCGCTGCCGGTGGTGGTCATTGCACCATGGTCGGTACGCCGGAATCCATTGCCGATCAGATTGAGCAATGGTGGCGCAATGAAGGCGCGGATGGTTTTAATCTGATGCCACCTTCCTTGCCCAATGGCATTCGTGATTTTGTTGAGCAGGTGATTCCGGTTCTGCAAAAACGCGGTCTGTTCCGCCAGGAATACGAGCACGCCACCTTGCGTGGCCATCTTGGCCTGGAGCGTCCCGCGGCTTGATGCCCGGATCAGAAAATAGCGGACATTTCCATGGACGGATTTGTCCGCTTTTTCCCTAGGGGGAAGGGGCTACGAAGTTCCTGAAGTTTGCTATCCTTAATGCTTTAATTGTCGCCTGCTTAACGAGCAGCGAGCTGTATAGGGATCGCACTATGAAAACCGCCGTTGTCACCGGGGCCTCCTCAGGGTTTGGGGCTGCGCTTGCCCGTAAATTGGTATCTGAAGGACATACTGTGCTGGGTCTGGCGCGTCGTCAGGACAAGCTGGATGCTCTGGCGGCCGAGCTGGGCGAGCGTTTTGTACCGGTCAGCGTGGATTTGACTGATCGCGCGCGTGCCGAGGCGGTTTTGACCGATCTGACAGCTCGTTACCCCCAAATCGACGTACTGATCAATAACGCCGGCTTGGCGCTGGGCGTGGACAAGGCGCAAGACGCCAGGATGGATCAGTGGGACACCATGGTGGCCACCAATATCAGCGCGTTGCTGCACATTACGCACGCCTTGCTGCCAGGTATGGTCAAGCAGAACAAGGGCCACATCATCAATCTGGGCTCGACCGCGGGCGAATACGCTTACGCGGGTGGCAATGTGTACGGCGCTACCAAGGCTTTTGTTCATCATCTGGGCATGAATCTGCGCGCCGACCTGTCGGGCACAGCAGTTCGTGTGTCTACCGTGGCTCCTGGCCTCTGTTCCGGCACGGACTTCTCTACCGTTCGTCTGGGCGATAAAGATAAAGCCGCTGCGCTTTACCAGAACGTGGATGCGTTGACGCCCGAGGATATCGCCAACACCATTGCCTGGATCATGAATGCGCCTGCCCATATGAACGTCAACTACATCGAGTTGATGCCTGTGGCGCAAAGCTTTGCAGGCTTGAGCGTGCATCGCAAGGCTTAAGCTTGGTGACTGGCCCTGGTCTGGCTTGATTAGACTTGGGCTCCGGTCTTACACTGCAAACGTCTTCAGGGCGGGGTGAAATTCCCCACCGGCGGTAAGGGAGCCATTCCCCAGCCCGCGAGCGCTTTCCCCTTGGGAAAGGTCAGCAGATCAGGTGAGAAACCTGGGCCGACGGTGAGAGTCCGGATGAAAGAAGATGAAGCATCGCTGCCGTGTGATCAAGGCAGCGACGTGTTTTATTGCTGCCCGGAGGACGCATTGTTTAATCAAGGATGCGTTCAAATGAAAAATCTGAAAATCTCCCCTGCATTAGCCGTTGGTCTTTTGCATGAATTCTGCGAAGGAGCGTGCTGATGTATACCGGAATTGTTAAAGCGGTTCGTCCTCTTACTGCGGTCAAGGCCGAGCTGGGCCGTACCGAGTTTGAAATTGAGTTCACCGACGAATTGCTGGTGGATCTGCAACTGGGCGCCAGTGTCAGCGTGGAAGGCACATGCCTGAGCGTGACCAGTATTTCCGGCCCCAAAGTCACTTTTGATGCGATTCCCGTCACGCTGGAGCGGACGAACCTGGGCACGCTCAAGACGGGTGATCTGGTCAATATCGAACGATCGGCCAAGCTGAACGAGGAAATTGGTGGTCATGTGATGGCTGGCCATATCGCAACGACTGCTGAAGTGCTGGAATTGAGCATTACCGAGGCCGGTAACCGTCTGCGGTTTCAGATGCCGGAAGACTGGGCGAAATATGTGTTCCCGCGTGGTTTTCTTGGTGTTAATGGCTGCAGCCTGACCGTGGCGGACGTGGAAGATGGCGTTGTGACCATCAATCTGATTCCCGAAACATTGCGCCAGACAACATTTTCTCGTTACAAGGCGGGCGATAGGCTCAATATCGAAGTGGATCAGCAGACGGTTGTTCTGGTCGATGTGCTGGAGCGTACGGTGGCAGGAACCTTGTCGCGCGTGATGCCTGGTTTGAAAGGCTGATTAGCCTTTTGAATGAAGTGAAAAGGGCCGCTAGTTCTAAAACTGGCGGCCCTTTTTTGTGTGTCGGTGCTTTTTAGGCGCACATAAAGCTCGGGATGAAATGCAGTACAGGTGCTTGAGAACATAGCCACTCTAGTGACGATCAGCCATTTTCCAATAGTCTGATGCGCTGCGCACCAAGACTTGATCCGCTATTGATTCAGTGTTTCCAAGACAAAATCAGCGCGGTTTTCTACGCTTGTTTTTGGCAGCAGGTGTACTTGGTATTCCAACAGGGGATAGACACGCTCCAGACGCTCATACTCATGCAAAGCGGCGTCCATATCGTGACGGCGTTCTGGATCAGCTTTGTATATTTCCGGCCAGGGAGGCGTTAAGAACACCTGTGAATGATAAGGGTGAGTCTTGTTGAGTTCGTCCAGCAGTGGGGTGCCTGTTAATTCCTCTAAAGCAGCTGCCGCATCAATCAATCCTCGATCAAAAAATACCCAAGGGTCATCTTTGGGCGCGTTTGAGTAGTCAGTCTGCGCGACCTTTATCGCTTCTTTCAGGAATGCCTCCATATCCTGCCAGGGGAGGGCAGAGCCACCATTGGCCACCTGCTCCTGAACGATACGCCGTCCAGGCTCCTGGATAACCGTATAGCCACGATTTTGCAGCTCGGATAACAGAGTAGATTTGCCGCCGCCGGAGCAGCCGGAGATGAGGACAAATGTAGACATAAAGAAATCCAGATTGACAGAGGATAAAGGCTTGGCGACGATGCGCTGCGCTCCGAAACTAAGACCGGAGGGAAGGAGGCGGCTTTATTTTAAGGCTGGGGCGGGAAATGGTGAAATGCCTGGCCTAGAGTACATAACTTCCTAACGCGCTGGTAGGTAGAGATCTTTCATAAATAAAAAAATGCAATTAACGGAAAAGAAATATAAGCATTGAAAAAAACGTCTTCAACAAAATGAGGGCGGTTTTGGTGACGAAGCTGCAGGGTGACGCGGCTCGCTACCGATCAACGCATGGGCACACGTGTACAGTCTGATGCATTCTGTTCGGATTTCCGTCTTTTTAGAGTTTGTTCTGTTCGGATATTCGAACAGAAAGGGGGCGTATTGTTGGCGCTAATACAATCAGTACACAAAAAATGACTTGTTTTTCAATAGTCTAATGTCAGTAAAGAGTTTTGGCACAGTTGTTGCTTTTAACTCCGTACAAGAACCCCAGTATTGGGGCCCTTAATAAAAACGGAGAGATGACATGACTGATTGCGCCGCAACGGCTAACACTCGTCTGGAGAAAGACCTGCTGGGTACGCGCCCCGTACCTGACTCGGTGTATTTTGGCGTACATACCTTGCGAGCCGTCGAAAACTTCAGGATTACAGCGACAACTATCGCCAACTACCCCGATTTGATTCGAGCCTTGGCACAGATTAAAGCGTCCGCCGCACAGGCCAACCATGCGCTGGGGGCGCTGAATGCCGCCAAGAAAGAAGCGATTGTGCAGGCGTGCCGGGAAATTGAGGCTGGCCAGCATCACGACCATTTTGTGGTGGATGTGATTCAGGGAGGTGCAGGAACTTCTACCAATATGAATGCGAATGAAGTGATCGCTAACCGTGCTCTGGAAATTCTGGGTCACCAACGCGGGCAGTACGCGTTCCTTCACCCTAATGAGGATGTAAACCTGGGGCAATCTACCAATGATGTCTACCCCACCGCCTTGAAACTGGCTGCCTATCAGGGTGCGACCCGTTTACTGACTGCCTTGGAGTATTTGCAGCAAGCCTTTGATCGCAAAGCTCACGCTTTCAAAGATTTGTTGAAAATGGGGCGCACGCAGTTGCAGGAAGCAGTCCCCATGACCCTAGGGCAAGAGTTTGCGGTTTACGCCGGCATGATTGCCAAAGATCGCCTGTGTCTGACCGAGGCCATGCAAGAGCTGTGTGAAATCAATCTAGGCGCGACGGCGATCGGGACGGGGATCAATACGGAGCCACGCTATGCCGAACTGGTTACGCGCCAGTTGTCCTCGAACACGGGTATCAGTCTGCGTAGCGCATCGGATCTGATTCTGGCCACGCAGGACTGCAGCGCGTTCGTACAGTTGTCCGGTGCCTTGAAACGCATTGCCGTCACCTTGTCCAAGACTTGCAACGACTTGCGTCTGCTCTCAAGTGGTCCACGTGCAGGCATTGGTGAGATCAATTTGCCTCCTCGCCAGGCTGGCTCTTCCATCATGCCCGGTAAAGTCAATCCTGTTATCCCAGAGGCCGTCAGTCAGATTGCCTTTGAAGTCTTTGGTAATGATGTGACTGTCTCCTTTGCGGCCGAAGCCGGTCAGCTTCAACTTAACGCGTTTGAGCCCATTATCGCCCACAGTCTCTACAAGAGCCTGCGTCATCTGCAACGTGGATGCATGATTTTGGCCGACTACTGCGTGGACGCGATTACCGCCAATCCCCAGCGTCTGGCAGACAGTGTCAGCAACTCCATCGGCTTGGTCACGGCGCTTAATCCGCTGATCGGCTACACCGCGGCCACCGCTATTGCCAAGCAGGCGCATGAAACCGGTAAAGGGGTGGCTGAGCTGATTCTGGAGCAAGGTTTGTTAAGCGCGGACGAGCTGACTCAGGCCTTACAGCCTGAGCAACTGATCGCGCCGCGCGCCTCCAAAACCACTGAACAAACTCTTTAATTAAAAACCGACAGGCCCGCGCACGGGCCGATACGGGAGATGAACGCATGAAGCTGAATAAGCAAACCACATGGATTCTGATTGCCATGGTACTGGGCGTGGTAGTGGGTTATATCTGCCACAAGATGGCCGACACCCCTGAACAGGCGCATGCCATTGCCAGCTACTTTGGCATGGTGACGGATATGTTCCTGCGCTTGATCAAGATGATCATTGCTCCGTTGATTTTCGCCACGCTGGTTGCTGGTATGGCCAGCATGGATGATGCAGCAACTGTTGGTCGTATCGGGGGCCGTGCTGTGGGTTGGTTTTTGCTGGCCTCGCTGGTATCGCTGACGGTAGGGCTGATTTTTGCCAATATTTTCCAACCTGGTGCGAATGTTGGCATTCCCTTGCCTGCCGAATCGGCTCATTTGGGGGTGGATACCTCGGCGCTGAATCTGAAAACGTTTCTGACGCATGTTGTGCCACGTAACTTTTTTGAATCCATGTCCAAGAACGAGATTTTGCAGATCCTGGTGTTCTCGGTATTTTTTGGACTGGCCTTGGGCAAAGTGCGTGGCAATCCTCAGGCCAACATCCTGGCGCAAACGATTGAGGGCGCAGTGCCAGTGATGCTGACCGTCACCAACTACGTCATGTACTTTGCACCACTGGGCGTGTTTGCCGCTGTTGCCAATATCATCACGACCGAAGGGCTGGGTATTTTGGCCGTCTATGGCAAGTTTCTGGGCAGCTTTTATGCCACCTTGGTGGTGCTGTGGGCGATTTTGCTTGCCGCGGGATTTTTGGTGCTCAAGGGCCGGGTATTCACCCTGTTCAAAGAAATCCGCCAACCGATGTTACTGGGCTTTTCTACGGCCTCCAGCGAAGCCGCCTATCCTCGTTTGATGGAAAAACTGGAAGTGTTCGGTGTACGCAAGCGTGTTATCGGTTTTGTCCTCCCGCTGGGTTATTCCTTTAACCTGGATGGCTCCATGATCTATACCGCTTTTGCGGCGCTGTTTATCTCTCAGGCATATGACGTGCCGCTCACCATGCAACAGCAAATTATCATGCTGTTGGTGTTGATGATTTCCAGTAAAGGTATTGCCGGCGTACCACGCTCAGCGCTGGTCGTCGTGGCAGCAGTTTTGCCTATGTTTGGGCTGCCTGAGGCTGGTGTATTATTGATCATGGGCATTGATCACTTTCTGGACATGGGCCGCACTGCGACAAATGTATTGGGTAACGGCATTGCCACAGCCGTTGTCGCTAAATGGGAAGGTGCCATCGATGCGCCTGACCAGGCGGACAGCAAGGCGACAGGCTCACCACAGCCCCAGCCCCAGCCCGAGCAGGCAGGCCCAGACTCAGCACCCGCTGTCGCCTGACGTCTTCCGTGTCGATATAGCGGCTGTCTACTAAATATTCTGCGTAAGTGGCCGCTACGTTTTATGCATCTGCCCCGATTTATTCGTCTTCATAAAGTCCTGTTGTTGCTGGTATTGATTGCGTCACTGTCAGCCTTGGCGGGCGTGATGGCTTACCGAGCTGGCGAATCATTCGGACTGTCCAGCTTGCAGGAGTCGGGGCGGCAACGTCTGGATTTGTATGCGTTGACACTACGCCACGAAGTCGAGAAGTATGAGTATCTGCCCAAGATGCTGGAGCTGGATCAAGAAGTGGTGGGGCTATTGGAGCGGGGCACCCGGTCCTCGCGCGAGGTCAGCCGTCATCTGGAGCGCTTGAACGAGCGCGCCCGGACCCGCGTGATTTATATCCTCGGCCGTCAGGGTCAGGTTCTGGCGACCAGCAACTGGCAAGAGGCCGATAGCTATCTGGGGGAAGATCTTTCCTACCGCCATTATTTCACCGAAGCGCGTGAAGGACGGCCCGGATTCTTTTTTGGAGTTGGAACTACACGGGGTGAGGCCGGCTATTACATTTCCTCACCCATCACCCAGGCAGGGCAGGTGATCGGTGTGGCCGTCATCAAGGTGGATCTGGATCGCCTGCAGGATTCCTGGACCCTCGCTCAAGCGCCAGCGATAGTGTCCGATCACTATGGTGTGGCGATTCTGTCTTCCGTGCCCGCCTGGAAATTTACTGCCAATCAGCCCCTGACCGAAGATGTACAGTTGCATCTGCGCCAGACCCGCCAGTACAACGGTTTGCCCATTATTCCCCTGAATTTGCTGACCCAGAAGGTGTTGAGCCAGGATGCGCAGCTGGTGTCCTTGCCTCCTGATGGCAGGGCGTCGGGAGCCGAGGATGACACCCGCGGACTCCTGCTGGCCCAGACGATTCCGTTTGGTGCTAACGGCTGGACCTTGACCCTGTTTTTACCCACCGATCTGGTCTATTCCATGGCACGGCTGTACGCCGTGTTGGCCGCTTTGGGGCTTGTATGCCTGTTTGTGATGCTGGTCAGCTGGTATTTGCGCCGGCAGCAACAGCGTGACCGTGCCTTGGCTCGCGTTCAGCTTGAGCGCGCACATGCTCAGCTTGAACGCAAAGTAGAAGAACGTACGCGTTCGCTGGAAGAAACCCAGGCGGGCCTGATTCACGCTGGCAAACTGGCGGTCATCGGGCAATTGTCTACTGGCCTGGCCCACGAACTGAACCAGCCCCTGACTGCCTTGCGTACCTTGTCAGGAAATACCATCCGCTTCATGGAGCGCGGTGATCTGGATACCGTGCGTGCCAATTTGAAGCGCATCAATGATCTGGTCGACAGCATGGGCGCGCTGACCTCTCAGCTCAAGCAATTTGCCCGCAAGTCGCCGGGCCATTCAGAACTGACAGATTTGAGCGCGATTATCGATCAGGCGCTGTTGATTCTCGAGCCCGCGATTCGCCAACATCGTGCAACAATTCAGATTCAATTGGCAGATGATGCAGGGGTAGTGCAGTGCAATCCCAACCGTCTTGAACAGGTCATCGTTAATTTACTGAGTAATGCGATTGATGCCGGCGCTTCACGAAACACGCACCCTGTTGTTCAGCTCAGCAGCCAGCGGCAAGGTCAGCAGGTGGCGGTACGGGTTCAGGACAATGGCCCAGGATTAAGCGAGGATGCTCGGCTGCATCTATTCGAGCCATTTTTCACTACTAAAGAAAGTGGTACAGGACTGGGGCTGGGTTTGGCTATTTCGATGAGTATTATTCAACATTGCGAAGGCAGTCTGACAGCCGATAACTTACCAGGTGGTGGCGCCGTGTTCACCATTGTGCTTCCCTTTCCTGGAGCAGAAAAATGTACGAAGGGCTAACAGTTCTCATCGTTGAAGACGATGTCAATGTACGTCTGGGTTGTAGTCAAACCTTGCAGCTTGAAGGCATTCGGGTGGAGGAGGCCGAGAGCGCAGAACAGGCCTTGCGCCTCCTGCACAATGGCTGGCCAGGCATTGTTGTGTCCGATGTACGTTTGCCGGGTGCCGACGGCATGAGCTTGCTGCAGCAACTGCAACAGCTGGACAGCGATTTGCCTGTGGTGCTGATTACTGGCCATGGCGATGTATCAATGGCCGTTCAGGCCATGAAAATGGGGGCCTATGATTTCATCGAAAAGCCCTTTTCGCCGGAACATTTTGTCCAAGTCGTATCGCGAGCCTTGGATAAACGCCAAATGAGCTTTGAAATCAAAGCGTTGCAGTGTCAATTGCAAGACAAGCAATCCATTGAAGCCCGCGTACTAGGCAACTCTTCAGTCATGTCCAAGGTGCGTGAACTGATCTGCAATCTGGGCAATAGTGCCGCCGATGTACTCATTTTTGGCGAAACCGGCACCGGAAAAGAGCTGGTGGCGCGCTGCCTTCACGAGGTGGGGCACACCAGTGAGGGCAATTTTGTGGCCGTCAACTGCGGCGCACTGTCCGACAGCCTGTTTGACAGTCAAATGTTCGGTCATGAAGCAGGCGCTTTTACGGGCGCTGGCAAGCGGGTAATTGGCAAAATCGAACATGCACATCAGGGTACGCTGTTTCTGGATGAAATAGAGAGCATGCCGATGGCCATGCAGGTCAAACTATTGCGCGTCTTGCAGGAACGAACGCTGGAGCGACTGGGGTCGAATCAATCCATCGCCATCAATTGCCGGGTGATTGCGGCCACGAAAGTCGATTTGCTGGCGCAGGCTGATCAAGGCCAGTTCCGTCACGACTTGTATTACCGCCTGAATATGGCCACCTTGCCCTTGCCCCCCTTGCGTGAACGGCGCGAGGACATTGGCTTGTTGTTTGAACATTTTGCTTTGTTAGCGGCGGCCCGGCATGGCCGCCCGGCGCTGGAGCCAGACTCCGAGCGTCTGCAGGCCATGCTGGCCTGGCATTGGCCAGGCAATGTGCGCGAGCTGCGTAATTTTGCGGACCGCTGCGTGCTGGGAGTTAACAGCGCGTTGCCCGCTCAACAAGCTGCCCCAGAAACGGTACCGAGCTCCCTGGTCCAAAAGGTGGAAGCGGTCGAGCGTGCCTTGATCGTCGAGGCCCTGAGACGGCATCAACATAATTTGACCCGTGCTGGACAGGAGTTGGGCATCGCCAAAAGTACGCTGCACGATAAGATCCGTAAGTATGGTTTGTCAGCGTCTTAATGTCTTTCTCTCCAAGTTCCCGTTTGTGCCGATAGGGCCTTTCATTGTCAGGATAAGCAGCTGTTTGTCTGATTGATCTATGATCAAAGCTTTCGTCCTACTTTTTTATGGCGTTCTATCATGGAGCTGCGTCAGCTGCGGTATTTCTTGCGTGTAGTGGAGTTGGGCAGCATGGGTAAGGCCGCCCAGGATCTGGGTATTGTCACTTCGGCGCTCAGCCAGCAAATCAGCCGCCTGGAAGGGGAGTTATCGGTACGCCTGTTACAGCGCACATCGACAGGTGTGGTCCCTACCGCCGCCGGCTTGGCTTTTCGTCAAGAAGCTCAATTGGCCTTGAGACACACCGATAATGCCGTCTTGGCGGCGCAGGCCGCCCGGCTGTCAGGGCAGGTCACGGTAGGTCTGGCTCCGACCACCGGTTCGGTCCTGGCGGTCCCTTTTCTCACAGCCATGAAGCAGCGCTACCCCGATGTGCGGGTGCATCTGATTGAAAGCTTATCGGGCAATCTCTCTCAAATGCTCAATCGACGCCAGATTGACTTAGGGGTGGTGTTCCATACGGCAGGGCATCACTCCTGGAGTGCGCAAGCTATTTTGGATGAACGCCTGTTCCTTATCATCCACCCCAATCAACGCCACTTGTTGCCTGTGGAGCACTCGTTGACGCTGGGTGATATTGCCAATCTGCCACTTGTCATGCCCAGTGCCTCCCACGGCTTGCGTGCTTTGCTCAATGCCGAATTTTTCCGCGAAGGCACTGAGGCCAATGTTGTGGTGGAGATTGACGGCTTGGCCTTGTTAATGGATGTGGTGTGCTCTGGCTACGCCGCAACGGTTCAACCTGGCGCGGCAGTAGTCCGTAATCACAATCAACGTTTGGTCAGTTTGCCTTTAGCTCATGAAACCCTCAAACGCCGCAACCTGATCGCTAGCTTATCCGACGAAGAATTAGCACCAGCGGGGCTTGCGGCCCGGATCGTGCTGGCCGATGTCATGCGCTCACTGGTACAGCAATCACGTTGGCCAGGAGCCACGCTACTCTGAAACAGATACGCTTCCTCATACATCGATAGCCCTTCGCCCGGTTTCTTGCTCACCCGTTTTAGCTATGCTCATGCCCTTTTACGCTGGAGCGTGCTGTCGCGTCTTAATAAACAAGGTCGTCCTGTGTGTGAGTCTTCACTTTTGGTGAACACCTATAGCCTTGGTCATACTGGCGTCGACAAGACCACACCCCTAAAGTAGATCCCGTTCCATATCGTGGCGAAACGCTTAAGCCACGAATAGCACACAGGAAACGGACAACAATGGTTGATGTACTTGTTATTGGAGGCGGCAACGCCGCATTGTGCGCCGCCCTCTCAGCCCGAGAGGGGGGGGCAAGTGTTCTTTTGCTGGAAGCCTCTCCTCGTGAATGGCGAGGAGGCAACTCACAACACACTCGTAATCTGCGTTGTATGCATGATGCGCCGCAAGATGTTCTAGTCGATGCTTATCCAGAGGAGGAGTTCTGGCAAGACTTGCTCAAAGTGACAGCCGGAAAAACGAATGAACATCTGGCCCGCTTGGTCATTCGCACGACAAGTACCTGTCGCACCTGGATGCGCAAGCACGGTGTCAACTTTCAGCCTCCGCTCTCAGGCGCCTTGCATGTAGCGCGCACCAATGCTTTTTTTATGGGTGGCGGTAAAGCCCTGATAAATGCCTATTACCGCAGTGCTCAAGCCATGGGGGTGGACATTCGCTATAACGCGCCTGTTGACCGGCTGGAAATAAAGGACGGTCAATTTGTAGCAGCGTGGTGCGGCGAACAACGTATCCAGGCACGAGTCTGCGTCTTAGCGGCGGGCGGCTTTGAATCCAACCGTCAATGGTTACGGGAGGCTTGGGGAGAAAACGAACTTGGAGAGTGGCCTTCGGATAACTTCCTGATTCGTGGCACACGCTTTAACCAAGGCGTGTTACTGCGCCATATGATTGACGATCACAAAGCAGACCATATTGGCGACCCAACCCAGGCGCATATGGTGGCAATTGACGCACGAGCCCCGTTGTATGACGGGGGTATCTGCACCCGTATTGACTGCGTATCCCTAGGGGTCGTGGTTAACCGTCAAGCCAAGCGATTCTATGACGAGGGTGAAGATTTCTGGCCCAAACGTTACGCGATTTGGGGACGTTTGGTCGCCCAACAAGCGGGCCAAATTGCGTACTCGATCATAGACAGTAAGGCTATTGGTCGATTCATGCCCCCGGTTTTTCCTGGCCAAAAGGCTGAAACATTGCCCGAGCTGGCCCGCAAACTGGGCCTGGACGAGGTGGAGTTCCAGAAAACCTTGAATGATTACAACAAGGCCTGCCAGGTCGGGAAGTTTGATCACACATCGCTGGACGACTGTCACACCCAAGGTATTGTGCCTGCCAAAACACACTGGGCTTTGCCTATTGATACCCCCCCATTTTATGGCTATGCCTTGCGCCCAGGCGTGACATTTACCTACCTGAGCCTGCACACCGACGAAACAGCTGCCGTACGTTTTGACAACAAGCCTAGCCGCAATCTGTTTGTTGCCGGCGAGATGATGGCGGGCAATGTGCTGGGGCAAGGCTATACAGCAGGGGTGGGAATGTCGATTGGCACAACCTTTGGCTGCATTGCAGGCACACAGGCTGCGAAGGCGGCCAGACAATGAAGACGCTGTTGCGCCCTGATCCCGAGACTCCCATGAAATCACTTCAAGCACTAATAAATGATGCATGCAACATCGAGTTGCACGCACACTCGCCTAGTCCCTCGGTGCGCCACACAAGCAATGAACAGGAAGTCGATCGCATCATGACGATCTGTAATGCCTGTCGTTACTGTGAGGGCTTTTGCGCGGTCTTTCCCGCGATGACACGCCGTTTGATGTTTGAGCCAGCGGACGTGCATTACCTGGCAAATTTATGCCATAACTGCGGGGCGTGCCTGCATGCTTGCCAATACGCACCACCTCACGAATTTGCGGTAAATGTTCCGCAAGCGATGGCCAAGGTTCGTGCCCAGACCTATACCCAGTATGCCTGGCCAAAGAGGCTGGGCAAGCTCTATGAGCGCAACGGCTTGGTGATGTCGATTGCGTTGACCTTGGGATTGGCTTTGTTCCTGATTTTGGCGTTGGCGCTCAACGGTACGCTCTGGGACGCAGCATTGGCTGGAGATTTTTACAATCTGTTCCCGCACAACCTGCTGGTAGGCATGTTTGCGCCCGTGTTCCTGTTTGCGGTCTTTGCGTTAGGCAAAGGGGTGCATGGTTTTTGGGCAGAAATCACTCCGGCCACCAGTGGCGCACCTGTCAGCAGGACGGCTGCTGCCGAGGCGACCCATTCAGTGCTCAAGCTCACATATCTGGATGGGGGGCATGGGAAGGGATGCCATAACGAGGATGACGCCTACACCTTGTCGCGCCGCCGATTTCATCACCTGACCTTTTATGGCTTCATGCTGTGCTTTGCTGCAACCAGCCTGGGCACAATCTACCACTATCTGTTCGATATCGTAGCCCCCTACGATTTCCCCAGTCTGCCCAAACTGCTGGGATCGGTGGGAGGGGTGAGTCTATGCATCGGCACGGCCGGCTTGGGCTATCTGAACGTGCGTCGCGACCCGGCACAGGGCGATCAGCAGCAAAAGCCGATGGATCTGGGTTTTATTGCCTTGCTGTTTTTGATTAGTGTCAGCGGATTGGCTCTATGGCTGGCCCGTGCCACACCTGCGATGGGTGTGTTGTTGTGCTTGCATCTTGGAGCAGTTATGGCGCTCTTTGCCACCTTGCCTTATGGCAAGTTTGCACACGGTATTTTCCGCAGCGCATCGCTATTGCGCCATGCCATAGAGAAGCGGCAGCCAAACCCCATTCGTGCCGGTGGCGACTGACCCTGTCGGGTTTGAAGCCTCCTTTGTTCATCGCAACCATACTTATAACGACCCAAGAGGAGCATCATGCGTTTTCGTCCCTTTTCCTGTTTTGCCAGTGCCGCCTTATCAATCGGTTTGCTTGCCTCATCGGTGCAAGCACAGACATTTCCACCCAAAAAGTCGATTTCTTTGGTTGTCGGCTTCGCAGCCGGTGGCGCAGCCGATGCCGCTGCCCGCATGATTGCAAAAAAACTGGGAGACAACATCGGTCAGACTGTTGTCGTACAGAACAAAGCAGGCGCTGGCGGTATTTTGGCGCATCAGCAAGTGGCTAATGCTGACAATGATGGCTCGGTGTTGCTCTTGGGTTCCGTGGGACCAATGACTATTTCTCCACACCTGATGAAAGTGCCTTACGATCCGTTCAAAGACCTGGCTCCGTTGTCGGGAGGTGTACATTTTCCCAACGTACTGGTTGTGCATAAAGGTGTAGGTGCAAAAACCTTGAGTGAGTTTATTGAGCTTGCCAAGAGTGAGCCTGGTCTTATCGACTTTGCTTCGTCCGGATCAGGCTCTGCCTCACACTTGGCCGGAGAACTACTCAACCAGCGCGCTGGAGTTGAAATGGTGCACGTCCCTTATCGTGGCGGCGGTCAAGCTTTGCAAGATCTTATCGGGGAACGTGTGTCTTCATACTTTGCGGCTCCACCGACAGCAGCCCCGCACATTAAGGTCGGTACCTTGATTCCATTAGCGACAACCGGTTTGGAGCGCTCTGCTGATATGCCAACGATTCCAACGGTAGCAGAGGCTGGCTACCCTGGTTTTATTGCACTAAATTGGTATGCATTCTTAGGGCCGGGCACGATGCCAGAGGACATTCAGGAGCGTTGGAATCAGGAGCTGGTCAAAGTATTGAACGATCCTGAAGTACGTCAGTCCTTGCTGGACTATGGCTTAACTCCTCAGCCAACAAGCCGTGCTGAATTAACCCAGTTCATGGAACAGGAGTCAGCTCAGTGGCGACAGACCATTCAAGAGCGTGGACTAAAAGGGGAGTAACAGTCCCTGTATCCATGAAGCTGAATGTGCGAGTGCGGCTACGTGTGCGGCCGCACTTTTGAAAGCACAAGCTATTCAGTTCATGAAATAGGTTCTTTAGGTGGAGAGCATCGCCTTGAAGCCTGACCTTTGCCAATCGGGCCACTCAAACTTGGGCCGTTAATGGAAGGGGCCGATTATCCCAAGGAATAATCGGCGCCCTTATCCTTTAACAACGGTTTGATGCAGGTGTGGTTTTTTTTAAGTCGACAACTTCTCCACTCTGGCTGGTAGACCCTGTCGCACGGCAGCGCCAGACACCCAATCAATCCAGACGTTGTCCTGACCATCACCACGGGTTGGGTCAGCAAAACCCAGTTCGTTCAGGTTTACGCCTGCTGCCAGATCCGTCAGGTGAGGCATCGCTTCACCGTCAATCTGGTGCGAACGCGCACCCAACTCGGTATGTCCAAAACCGTGCTCAATAGCGATGGCACCGCGCATGATACCGCCACGCACCAATGCAACGCCTTCAACCGCGCCGCCGGGTGTGCTGACACGAATACGGTCGCCGTTACGAATACCCCTGTTTTTCGCATCCTCCAGATTCAAGGAAATCGGGTTGTGCGGGTGCACCTGACGCAGACGGGACATACCGATAGACATGGAACTCATCAAATTGGATTTGTAGGAGCTCATCAGCAATGGCCACTCTTGTTCCGAGAAATGCTCGCGCATTGGGCTGCCGTCGGCCAGACGGGTAGGGTACCAGGTTGGGCAGCCACTCAGACGCTCACCCGTCATGGTGTGACGCATCTTGGCCAAGTCCTCGTTCCAGATCTGCAAAGCGTTGTCGTAACGGTTCTTCAGCTGATTACCTTTCCAGGCGTTCTCAATGCGGTCGAACCGGCCGCCACGAGTCAGCAACATCGCCACTTTGCGCTGCTCTTCAGGATGCAGGCGCGACTGCAGATCCGGGAAGAGGCGATCCACGCCAGTCATGCGCATATCGTCGTCGGATGCGTCGCCAACCGGGCGGCCAGCACCAAAGGCGATATTGGCCATGCCACGCAGATAAAAATCCTCGGCACGCAGCAAATCATGGGCATTGCCCGCCTTGTCTTTCAGAACGCCTTTACCAAAACCTGGCAATTCCAGACGCAAGGCTACGGCAAACAGGAAACTTTCCAGATTGATGGGCTGACCATCAGCCGTGCGATCCACACGCGGCTGTACCACAGGCCAACGCAGAGTCGAGGACTTGGCGATCACATCGGCCCAGGGTGCTGAAACACCCCAGCTTTCGTAAGTTACCGTGTCTGGCACGATGTAGTCTGCGTAGGCGTTGGTTTCGTTGATGAACGGGTTGACCGAAATCGACAAAGGCAGCACAGCAGGGTCTTTCAGCTTGTGCAGCAAGGCATTTTTAAAGCCTGCAATGGCGTAGACCGGGTTGCTCATGTGGTTGATCCACACTTTGCTGGTGTAGGGGTAGCCGTTCAGGCCCGATGCAATCATTTCGCTGCTCAAGGCACCCACGGCGGGGTACCAGGGAGCAGGAGCCGGATACAAGGCTTCACCATTCGCCTGACGACGCTTGAATTCGCTGGATTTTTCGTAAGCGAAGCGATGACGCGACAAGGACACGCCTTTGGCCGTCACTTTGCCGGGGAATTGAGCGAAGTTGTAGCGTGGGCCGGGACCAAATGGACCAAATGGGCCGGCGTCCAGCACCAAACCACCTTTCAGGTTCAGGTTGCCCACCAGCGTATTCAACATGGCAATGGCGTAAGCCGTGTAGAAGCCGGAACCGTTCATGGTGCCGCCGTGCGCATCGGCTACAGCTTGGCGGCCGTAGCTGGTGAATTCACGGGCCAGCTCGATCAGGGTTTCTTCGTCCATGCCGCAGCCCTTGGCGTATTCGGCAATGGATTTTTCCTGACTGCGCTCGCGCAGCATGTTCAACGCAGTACAAACGCGCACATCCTTGCCTTCCAGCTCAACGCTACGGTCAACAAATAGCGTGGCGCGATCCAGATCGGTGTGGGCGCGCAGTTCACCTTGTTCGTCCTGGACGATAAAGGGCGATTCAGTGCCTTCGGCCACTTCCCAACCCAGGTCTGTACCGCGCAAATAGCGGCCAAAGCCAGGGTGTTCAGGGTCAGCGATCAGCAAATGGCTGGCGTTAGTCCAGGAAGCGGTGTTTTCGTCCTGCTCGGCAGGTGCGTGGGGCAGGGACAGGTGCTCTGCATCAAATCGCTCTTGTTCAAGAATCCAGCGCAACATGCCCATGACCAACGACAGGTCAGTGCCGGGCAGAACAGGCTGCCAACGGTTGCCACTGCCCGAAGCCAGGCTGGACGAGGTTGGCAGAATCGGGGAAACCACCACGTATTTAAAGGTGTTTTCAGGACGCGAGCGGGCTTCTGCCAATTCACGACCTTGGCGCTGGAAAGGGTTACCGGATTGAGCCGGTGCAGCACCAATAAACAGACCAAATCGGGCGTTTTTCCAGTCAGGCTTGCCGTGTGGCATGCCTTTGATATCGCCCATGGCCGCACCCGTACCGACACGGAAACTTTGGCCACAGTAAGAACCGTGGTTGCTGACGTTGATCGTGCCAAAAGCTTGCTCGGCAAAGCGTTTGACCAGCGGTGTACGGCCTTCGTTAGCGGCATCCGTGAACAGCAACTGGTTGGCCAGCGGACCAAACTCGGGGTTTTGCGGATCAATCAGGGTTTCGTGATCCCAAATAGCACGCAAACCGTCGACATGACCTTCCTTGAACAGGTCGCCGCCTTCGCAGACTTCTTCAATCAGCTGCTCAAAGCTGATGCGTTCCCATTGACCCGAACCACGGGGGCCAACGCGCTTCAGAGGCGACAGAACACGATAAGGGCTGCTGTGCTGCTCCAGCATGGAAGCACCACGGGCACAGGCGCTGGCACGACCTTCCAGGCCGTTTTCACCGCCCAGCATGGCGTAAACCTCGCGTACGGGCTGCTCCATAGGAGCGGACTGCGTGGTTGCCAGAGGATGGTAAGGGTTGCCGGCAATACGCAGAATCTTGTTGTTCTCCGTATCAATGCGCACACGCACGCCACACTGTGTCCAGCAGCCCAGACAGCTGGAAGGGCTCACGATTTGACCGGGCTGTGTATCCAGCAAACCCGTAATCGGGTCAATGCGGAATTCGGCTTGCAAGGAGTTGCCACGGGTGGCGTGTGCCGTCGGCACACCGGCGGTACCTTGGCCCAGACCTTGCACCGCCTTGACCACGGTGTCGCTATAACCTGCCGCAAAAGCAGCCAGGCCACCCACAGCGGCGCCGCCGCGGGTCAATACCTGTCGACGCGACAGGTTAGGGGTTTCTTTTTTCTTGCTCATGACGATAAGTACCTGAAAGCTAGTGAGTCTGTGGGCCTAGGCTGTCAAAGACGAACGGCGGGCCGGGAACAGAGAGAGCAGGGTGGTGCTGACGGCGAGCAAGGCAATACACAAGCCCAGCACACCCAGCATCCCCAGCAGACCATCGCTGCCTAAGGGCATGGTGTAGAGGTACAAACCGGCACCGTATTTGGGCACACCCTGTACCGCCATGAAAATAATCCAGCGAAACACCCAGGCGGAGCCGAGCATGAAAGCTGCACAGAACAAGCTGTAAAGATTGCCTTGCAAGGTGCTGATTGGACGGCTGAGCATATACAGCAACAGCAGGCCAAACGCGGAAGAGCCCAGAAAGCCCAAACGCCATACCGGGTAGCTCTGGAACAGTTCCCAGGCCGCGCCGAAGGAATGGCTATAGCCCAACAGACCCGAACCAACCCAGAACAGGGCAACCACAATCAGGGTCAGGACCACACCCAGAGACCAGCGGCGTACGTATTCCAGTGGCAAATTAGCCACGCCACCGGGCAAGAGGCGAGCCACCAGCAGAATGGCACCCAAACTGGCCAGAGCAGCCGTCAAGGCAAAGTTGATGGGCAGGAATGCGGTATTCCACAAGGGACGTGAACGCAGCACCATCACTTCAAAACCGCTGTAAACCAGAATCGACAAGGCCGAAACCAGCAGAGCCAGGCTCAACCAGCGCCACAGGACACGTTTGTTCAACCACCAGGCCAGCACGTTGACCATGGACAGGCCGACGAACAGGGGCAGCAGTACGGCACCCAGCGACATCCACGACCAGGGAGTGAAATGGGCGTAGAAATGCCAGAAGCGGCCGGGTTGGTGCAAGTCAGCCAGCAAGGACACAGGAGCGGCAATGCTGCTGCACAGCAGCACAATCATCAGAGCGGGCTCCAGACGACGCAAGGCGCTATCGCTGGACCAGGCGCAACGCCACACCCATACAGTGCTGGTGGCGGCCATACCGACCAGGAAAAAATATTGGACCGCCCAAGGTAACCAGGCAACTTCATAGGCGGGGGTCAGAATTTCGATAATAGACATAGTGGCCCCTTAGAACTGATTGGTCAGACGCACACTGGCCTGGCCATCCACACCATCGACGAACTCGTCGGGCAAACCGATGTAGAACACATGCGGGCTGGTATTCATGCCGGGTTTGAGTACGCGGATTTCCTCTTTGTGCTCTTTGAGCAACTGGGAAATCGTGCTGGTTTCATCGTTCATATCGCCAATGACGCGCGCGCCACCAACACAGCTTTCCACACAGGCGGGCAACAGGCCCACTTCCAGGCGGTGCTCGCAAAAGGTGCATTTGTCGGCGGTTTGTGTTTCATGGTTAATGAAACGGGCATCGTAAGGACAGGCTTGAACACAGTAGGCACAGCCGACACAGCGCTCGTTGTCGACCAGCACCACACCATCTTCGCGCTGGAACGTCGCCTGTACAGGACAGACCGGCACACAGGGCGGGTTGTCGCAGTGGTTACAGAGGCGTGGCAGGCTCAGCATGGCCGCCTGCTGCTGTTCATCGAGCACCTCGTATTGCAGAACCGTGGTACGGAACTGCCCGATAGGCGGTGCATTTTCGATAGAACAACTGACCGTACAGGCCTGGCAACCGATACATTTTCTTAGATCAACCACCATGCCGTAGCGGGCCCCATCTTTTCCACCGCTACGTCGTGGAGGTTGGCTGTTCATTGCGGCCTGAACAGGCTGAATAGGAATAATCGTGGCCCCGGCACTCAGGCCCAGCAATTCCTTAAGAAAACGTCGCTTGCCCTTTTTGGGCTCGGCGCTTGGAATCATGTGTTTTCCTTTTTATGCTTGGGTTAAACCCATTTACATTATTTGTAGTTATAAGCATATGAAGAATACAAAGTTCCAGTCTTGATGAAGGTCAAAAAGAACATTTAAAGGTTGAAATGTTGACGCACGGCTGTATTTGACAGGCATAAAAAAACGCCCCTCCGTTCTGGGGAGGGGCGACAGGTATCTTGCCTGCAGATGAAAACGCTTAGAACGTCCCGCTCAATCCCAGGAAGAAAGTGCGACCAGGCTGGTTGAATGTTTGGGCCCCGGCACCGTAAATATAGTTGGCGTTTGTCAAGTTCACACCGATGGCATTTCCACGACGGAACAGGCGTTTATCAAAGAGGTTATCAACCCCCGCATTGATCCGGAAATGCTTGTTGATCTTGTACTGCGTGCTAAGACCAAACAAGGCGTAAGGGGAGACCTTGTCGGTTGCAGAACCCGTCAAAGGCTGACCGTAGAAGTCATATTTAGGCGGTTTTTGCTCACCATAGAAGGTTGCCTTGGCGCGCAGGGACCAATCGGCGTTCACGTTCCAGTCCAGCGTGGTGTTAATGGTGTACTTGGGAATCGTCGACAGCGCTTCACCTGTGGTCTTGTTTTTGGACTCGATCATGTAGGTAAAGTTGGTGGACCACAGCCAGTTCTCGTCTAATGGCAATGTCAGATTACCTTCCAGACCGGATACCACGGCTTTGGGAATGTTCTCCCATTGCAGGACCAATTGGTCTCTGTTCATATCCCAGAAACTGGACTGTGCAAAACGACCCGCTTCCACTTTGTTGCGGTAATCGTTGTGGAAGTAAGTCAGGCTAGCTCCCAAACCATCATCGCCCACGTACTCAACACCAAGCTCTTTATTAAGGCTGGTTTCTGCTTTCAGGTTCGAATTACCCTGGAGAAAACACCCAGCCTCTACAACATTAGCTGCACCTGTATTTCCCCAACAACCATTGCCCGCACTGTACAAAGTGTAGCCATCGTTACTTTGATATAAGTTGGGGGCTTTGTAAGCACGTGCGATACCTGCCTTGAGCAGCCAGTTATCGGTCACTGCATGTGACAAGTTCAAGGAAGGACTCCAATTACTACCATGTATATCGTGGTAGTCAAAACGCAGCCCTGGGGTCACGGTTGTCTTGTCTGTGGCATAAATATTGTCCTCGACAAAGACAGAATAAATATTTGCACGTGCCTTGGGTTTATAACTTCTAGGGCTATTTGGAACCTTTTCTGGATTGCGTGCGGCCAACTCAGAAGATTTATCGTTCAACTCCTGTCCGACCCACTCGAAACCAAATGTGGCGTACTGCTCAATACTGCCTGTTTTGAACTGATGGCTCAATTCGGTATGCGCCGTCATCGTGGTCAGATCAATAGTCCCAAAACCACCATCTTTCACGCGCAGAGGATCATTGAAAGCGCCTTCTGTGCCACCGGCCAAACCTTCCAAAATACGGTAGTTACGCGTCTTTTCGTATTGGAAATAACTCAGTGTATTCGTCTTGTCATTCCAGTCACCACGATGCGTCAGCGAGTAGCTTTGGCGATACATCTTGTTGGTCTCGTCGCCCAGCTGACGTTTCACCTCGTCATTGGTATTCGTGTTCTGGGTATCACCCGTGTAGATATTGCCCTGGCGGCTATAAGAAGCCTCCAGATCCACGGTTTGGCGGCTATCCAGGCGCCAGGACAGCAAACCATTGATGTCCTTGTTACGCACGCCCTCACGGCCAGCCGGCAGGCTGTTCGCGTTAGTGCCACCACGCTCGGTCTGATGTCCTTTATTGATCTCCGGATCGTCCGAATCTGTCTTGTTCAGGTTTCCATACAAACGGAAGGACAGGGATTCGCTGATCGGGCCGCTCAAACCAAAGCTCATGCGACGCGTGGCGCCTTCATCGCTATGCTCGGGCAGGTTGCCGTACAGGGAGTAAGTGCCCTGGAAGGTGTCTGTTGTCGGTTTGGTGATGATGTTGACCACACCACCCGCAGCACCGTTTCCGTAACGGGCCGCTGCCGGGCCGCGCAACACTTCCACTCGTTCGATCTGTTCGGCAGGCACCCAGTTAGTTTCACCACGCGAATCACGCTCGCCACGCCAGCCAAACCGCACGGCCGAGCGTGAACTGACGGGTTTGCCGTCAATCAGGATCATGGTGTTTTCCGGGCCCATGCCACGGATATCGATCTGGCGATTATTGCCGCGCTGGCCGCTGGCCGAGTTGCCGGTCAGGTTCACACCCGGCATGGTGCGCAAAACTTCGGAAATATCGTTGGCGGGAGGGGATTTCTGGATGTCCTCAGCAGTGATGATGGACGAACCCAAGGTTTGCTTGAGCTCCTGCTCGGCCTTGACCACAATGCGGTCCAGCTCCTCGACCTCTTGCGCTTGCGTCTGATAGGGAAATGCCAACAATAAAGCTACGGCCAGACTGCTTAAAGGCATAAAAGATACGCCGCTAGGCACGTGGCGCTTAGCGGCGAAAGACGAGGACACCGACATAATGAACACCCAGTGATAATGAGATTGATTCCCGATTATAAGCAGGGCAAGCCATGTTACAAGGCGTTAATCTCGTAAAACCAACACATCTAACTGCACAAATTCATGCTTGGCCAGGTCCGCCGCAGTCAAAGCAGCGGCCTGTCAAGGCTGACAGCTTGCGCAAGAAGAAAGCAGCTTGTATTTAGGCGCAAACGCTGCAGCCAGGGCCCATACAGGTGTGAATCACGGAATTTCGGGTGCTGGAACGTGTGCCGGGCCCGGTCACATTATTGCCTGCCAGGGCTTGCTGGGGCGTCAGGCCACGTGTGGGGCTGGCTTTACTGAACAAGCGTCGTGGTGCGCTCAATTGCAGCAAGAGGCTGCCTTTTTCACAAGCAGGGCAGGTCTGGGGATCATTGCGGGTGGCAATGCTGCGCAAATGGCTGCTGCGTTGCAGGCAATGATTACAAAGGTAGTCGTACAAAGGCATGGCGAATCCGAGTAAAGCGAGCCCTGGCCTCTAAAAGAAGCCAGGGCCGGAGACCGATCAGGTCAGGTTACAGCGTGTACCAGGTCGGCCGAAACGGGCCGCATCATTCAAGGCACCTTTAGGCAGGATATCGGTATCAAAAATACCGGTAGGCAATGCCAGGGAAGCAGAGCTGTTGGGCAGATCCACCACGCCACCGTAACGGCCTTCAACTGGAGCCGCTGTCAGCAGCATGTACGCCTGTGCGCGCGACAGGTCAGTCGTGCGGCTGATGTAATCGATCGCAGCCAGACAGGCTTGACGGTAAGCAACCGTGGAATCCAGGTAGTAGTTGACGCCTTCTTCCACACTGATGCCGGTGAAGTGCATCCACTGATCGTACTTGGGATCGTGACGGCCTGGAACATAGATAGGCGCGGTCAGATTGTATTTGGCCATACCGCCTTTGATCAGATCAAAGCCAAGGTGGGCTGCACCGTCCATTTCAATGGCGCCACAGAAGGAGATTTCGCCATCGCCCTGGGAGAAGTGCAAGTCACCCATGGACAGGCCTGCACCCTTCACATAGACGGGGAAGTAAATCCGCGAGCCAATGGTCAGGTTCTTGATGTCCAGGTTGCCGCCGTGCTCACGTGGCGGCACGGTACGGGCAGCTTCTGCCGCCATGCGGTCAAATTCCGCGCCTTTCACACCGCGTAATACGGCTGTTTTGGCATCGGGCGGGTTGGCGTGACCCTTTGGCACCAGCAGGGCTTCACGGCGATTCCATTCGCGCAGCAGTTCGTGCGAAGGCAGGGTGCCGATCAGGCCGGGGTGCATCATGGCCGCAATGCGTACGCCAGGGATGTGACGCGAAGTGGCGTAAACACCATGCAGGTCCCAAATGGCCTTGTCGGCTTCGGGGAAATGCTCGGCCAAAAAGCCACCGCCATTTTCCTTGGCAAAAATGCCCGAGAAACCTACAGGAGTAATGGCGCGAATATCCAGCAGATCCACCACCAGAATGTCGCCTGGCTCAGCGCCTTCTACATGGATAGGGCCGGTCAGAGGGTGAGCGCGGGTCAGATCAACATCACGTACGTCGTTGGCGCTGTCCGTGTTTTTGATCTGGGCGTCCAGAAAGTCCATGCATTCCAGAATCATTTCTTCGCCAGGCTTCACGCTGGTCAGGTCTGGAATGTCCGGGTGCCATCGGTTGTGCCCGATTTCAGCTTGCTCGGCCAGGGGGGCGCCGGGTTTGATTTTTATATGCTGCATGTGTTCTCCGAATAATGTGTGCGAGGTCCGCACAACAGCGCTTTTAGTGCGCTTGGCGACATCATTAACATGACTGAACAGGCACGGTCAAAATGTGTGGATATGCGGGTTTATATGTTTTTTTATGCCAATAAATAAATTCTTAAGCGAGTCAATGATTTAGGCTTTAAGTGATTAAAGGACAATAATCCCCGGTTTTTGTCCAGAGGATAAATCCTGATTTTGAGCAAGTTTTTTATGTCGCGACATGCCGTAAAAAAAACGGCAGCTCTCTATATAAGAATCCTTATAGAAGACATAAGAGTTCCTGAATGGCCCAGCAAGACTCAAGGCTTGGAGCGGAAAAGGGCATGGCTATGGTTCGGCCCCAAATAACCCTTATCACAGCGGGTATATAAGTCGGCAAGTCGAACTGACAACAATAAAAAGCAAATAAAACGCAGGAGACTCAATAATGACTAGTCGTTCCCCGATCCTGTGGATTCGCGATCCACTGGCCTGTTCAGATGCGCAAGCTGCCGGTGGCGTCCTGGTGCAAGACAGTCGCATCATCGAAAAAGTAGCCGCCAGTCAGCAGCCCAAGCAGGCTTACGACCAGAGCTGGGATGCTTCCCGGCACGTTTTGCTGCCCGGTTTGGTGAATACGCATCATCACTTTTACCAAACCCTGACACGGGCCTATACCCCAGCGCTGAACAAACCCTTGTTCCCCTGGCTCACCACCTTGTATAACGTCTGGGCCGGTCTGGATGACGAGCAAATGCAGGTGGCCAGCGAGCTGGCCATGGTGGAACTGCTGCAATCGGGCTGTACAACGGTGGCCGATCACCACTATGTGTTTTCGGGCGCCTTGCAACATGCCATTGATTGTCAGGCAGAGACGGCTCAACGTCTGGGCGTACGTGCCGCATTGACGCGTGGTTCCATGAGCGTAGGCCGTGATCAGGGTGGCTTGCCCCCGCAAAACGTCGTACAGGACGAACAAACCATTCTGGACGACAGCCTGCGCCTGATTCGCCAATATCACCAGCGCGAGGATGGGGCGATGATTACGCTGGCCCTGGCCCCGTGTTCGCCTTTCTCCGTCAGCCGCGAGCTGATGAGCGAAAGCGCCAAGCTGGCTGAACGCGAAGACGTACGCCTGCACACGCACCTGGCTGAAACCGACGATGAAACCGCCTACTGCGAACGCCTCTTTGGCATGCGTCCACTTGACTATCTGGATCAGCAGGGCTGGCTAAGCAATCGCACCTGGCTGGCGCACGGCATTCACTTTAACGACGAAGAAATCCAGCGCCTGGGCCGCGCAGGCACGGGCATTGCCCATTGCCCCTCGTCCAATATGGTGCTGGGCAGCGGCCTATGCCGCACCATCGAGCTGGAAGCCGCCGGTGCCCCCGTCGGTCTGGCCGTGGACGGCTCGGCTTCCAATGATCACTCCAATCTGGCTCAAGAGATGCGACAGGCACTCTTGCTGGGCCGCCTGCGCTACGAGCCGGGCCAAGTCACCCATCAAGCCGTTATCCGTTGGGCGACTCAAGGCTCGGCCCGCTGTTTGGGGCGCGAGGACATTGGCGGCCTGAACGTCGGGCAGCAAGCCGACCTGGCCTTGTTCAACCTGGATGAGTTGCGCTTTTCCGGCGCAGAAAATCCCGTGGCCGCCTTGCTGCTTTGCGGCGCGGACCGAGCCGACCGCGTAATGGTCGCTGGTCAATGGCGCGTAATTGACGGCCAACCCTGCGGCATTGATTTGCAAGACCTGATGCAACGCCATCAAGCCGCTGCGCGTCGTTTGCGTGACAAGGTACTGGATACCGTAGCGACAGCATGAGTTCAGTAGTGACAGGGCCTCTAGAGCCCTGCCTATTTATTTTCGGAGACAAACAATGACAACACCGACAAGGGCGACGGGTGCAGCGACTGCGCAACGCCCCGAAGACGAGAATCTTGGCCTGGGCGCGAATCTGGCCTATGGCTTTCAACACGTATTGACCATGTACGGCGGCATTATTGCCGTGCCCCTGATTATTGGCGAGGCTGCTGGTCTGCCTGCCAGTGAAACAGGTTTGCTGATTACCGCCTGCTTGTTCATGGGTGGTCTGGCCACCTTGCTGCAAACATTGGGCGTGCCGTTTTTTGGTTGCCGCTTGCCGCTGGTTCAAGGGGTGTCGTTTTCTGGCGTCGCCACCATGATCGCCATTTTGGGTACGGGCGGCGGTTTGCCAGCCGTATTTGGCGCGGTCATTGTCGCCTCCCTGATAGGGCTGCTGATTACGCCCGTATTTTCCAGGGTGATCCGATTCTTTCCGCCCCTGGTGACAGGCTGCGTGATTACAACCATCGGCCTGACCTTGATGCCGGTGGCTGCATTCTGGGCCATGGGTGGCAACCCTTCGGCACCGGATTTTGGCAGCGTAGGCAATATCTCCCTGGCCGCCATGACTTTGGTGATCGTGCTGCTGTTAAGCAAGCTGGGCAGCGCCACCATCTCCCGCCTGTCCATCTTGCTGGCCATTATCATCGGTACTGTTATTGCGGTTGCCATGGGCCATGCGGATTTCTCCGCCGTTAGCGAAGGTGAAGTCTTTGCCTTGCCCAGCCTGTTCCACTTTGGCATGCCTACCTTCCAGACTGCCGCGATCATCTCCATGTTCATTGTGATCATCGTTACGCTGGTGGAAACCTCGGCTGATATTCTGGCCGTGGGTGACATTATCGACACCAAAGTCGATGCTCGTCGTCTGGGCGATGGGCTGCGCGCCGATATGCTCTCCAGCCTGATTGCCCCTGTATTTGGCTCCTTCACACAAAGCGCCTTTGCCCAGAACGTCGGTCTGGTGGCGGTAACCGGCGTGAAAAGCCGCTACGTCGTGGCCTTTGGTGGCTTGATTCTGATCGCGCTGGGCCTGCTGCCCATCATGGGCCGGCTGGTTGCCGCTGTTCCCCCTGCCGTATTGGGTGGCGCGGGCATGGTTCTGTTTGGCACCGTCGCTGCCAGCGGCATCCGTACGCTGGCCAAGGTGAACTACGAAAACAATATGAATCTGATCATCGTGGCCACGGCTATCGGTGCCGGCATGATTCCGATCGTGGCTCCCAAGTTTTACGAGCACTTCCCAGTCTGGTTTGCGACGATTTTCCACTCCGGCATCAGCTCGGCCGCCCTGGTGGCGATTGTGCTGAACCTCTTGTTCAACCACTTCACCTTGGGCAATCCCGATCAGCCCTCTGTCTTTGCTGCCGGTGGGGGTCGCTATCTGCGGGTCTCGGACGTGGCAAACCTGAACGAGGGTGACTACGTTGAAAACGGCAAGATCATGGACAAGGACGGCAAGGAAATCCCGATTATTGCGGATGAACACCCGGCACCCGAGCAGCCTGCTGTGCTGCACACAAAACCGGGTTTAAGCAGCACCTGAAACCATAAAGACGCTGCTAAAAGAACATAAGGTCGTACCTTTAGCCGCCTTGTCTCTCCAGAGAGCAAGGCGGTTTTTTTAATCTAAGCACTTGAAATCTCAGGGACTAACCTCATCTCCTCTTACGTAGGCGACCGAGCCCACGCCTTCCATTGCAGCAGGGCTCAGCAAAGGAAAAATGGAGATCAAGCATGGCAAGCAATTTGACACGTTTTAATCCGTTTGGGGATCTGGCAGGTCTGGACACGTGGCGAGATATTGAAGACATCTTCCGTCGCGTCCCCGTTGTTGGCTCTCTGGCCGGAAATACACCGCCCAGCATCCGCCTGGATGTCAACGAGAACGAAGAGGCCTATCAAGTCAGCGCAGAAGTGCCTGGCATCAACAAAGAAGACGTCCACGTCAGCGTGGAGGGCAATATCGTTTCTATCCGCGTGGAAAGCCGTCGTACTCAGGAAGAGAAAGACGGGGATACGGTCTTGCGCAGCGAGCGCTATTACGGGGTGCAGACCCGTCGCTTCAGCCTGGCGCAGGATATTGACGAGTCCCGGGCCAGCGCCAAATGTGAGAACGGCGTACTGGAGCTGATCCTGCCCAAGAAAAAGAGTGGAACAGGGGCCAAGAAGCTGGAAATTCGCTAAACAAGCCTGTTGAATTGAAAACCGCGCCGTAAATGGCGCGGTCAGACTGCTGATAAACCCCTGGTTTTGCGCCCTGGGGTTTATTTTTTTGTTCTCCCGCCCAGGCGATGAGGTGTCGCTCACGATTCTACGGTTTTCGGTCGATCAGGCCTCAGATCACACCATCAGGCCGTTTGCGGGCCGGGGGCAAGCTCGCAGGCGCGTGAA
>NZ_JAHKKC010000025.1:0-52248 GCF_020496585.1 Alcaligenes sp. 13f | reverse complement strand
CGTTACGCCAGCCCGGATGTACCATCCAGCAAGGAGCTGTCCTTGCGCGGCATAGAAGTGGAAATCGGCCTGATTCTGGGACAAGACTTGCCGCCCGGCCAGGCACCGTATTCCATGGAACAAATCTGGCAGGCGGTCAGCCAGATCTGTGTAGCCGTCGAAATTGTGGAATCCCGCTTTGCGCAGCGTGACTCCGTAGGCCGTCTATCCACCCTGGCCGATCTGGCTAGCCACGGTGCGCTGGTCTATCAGCCGCAAGGCGTCGCCGCGCAGGATATGGCACTGCTACAACCTGAATGGGCACGCCTGCAAGTGGGGCAGCAACCCTTGCTGCAAGGGCCGAACCAGAACCCGGCGGGTGAGCTGACGCGACTGCTCATCTGGCTGGCTAATCAAGGCAGCCACCACCTTGGCGGGCTGCAAAAAGGGCAGGTCATCATTACGGGCACCTGTTTACCCATGCTGTATGCCGCCCCCGGCGACCGAATTCAGGCTGCCATTCAGGGGATCGGCGAGCTGAACTTTATCTGCGCTTAAGATCTCATCGCCAGCGTCCGAAACGGCGCTGGTTTTGCCCGACAGAGCCTCTCATCAGGCAGCACAAGCTCTGCACTGCTGCTCTAGGGAATGCCGCGTGCAAAGCCGATTTGCCAATAGTGGCTGACCTTGGGAGACAAAGACTAGTCGGGTTTAAAAAAACTCATCCAACAGGCAGAAGAAAGCGATGCGCTCGGCATCCATTTCCACGCCGTACAAAGCAAAGAAAGGCGCTAGCCACTCCTTGCCCAAATTGCGCTCTATGCTGCGCGCCGTCAGCGCCAGATCCTGATAACGATCCGCCACGCCCAAACGTCCGCAGTCGATAAAACCGCTGAACTGCCCTTGATGCACCATGAAGTTGGGCAAGCAGGCATCGCCATGGGTGACCACCAGATCTTCTTGTCCTGGGCGGCTGGCATATAGCTCGTCCAGCAGGCTTTGAACCGGCATGCCCTGACGCTCATCGTCAAAATCTTCTTCATCAATCAGGCCCGCTTCCGCCCTGGCACGTGCATCGGCCAACCGATGCTCCAGGCGATGATCGAAGGGGCAGGCTTCAAGTGGCAAGCGGTGCAGGCCTTGCAAGGACGAAGCCAGTAACTCCACGGTTTGCTGGGGAGACAGGCCTTCAGTGCAGGCCAGATCGCGCCCAGGAACAGCACTCATCAGCAGCCAATGGCGGCCTTGCGCCAACAAGGTATCCAGCACCTCTGGGCAAGGCAGACCTTGCGTATGCATCCAGCGCAAGCGCTCAATTTCGTCGGGCAGCTCGGCCAAAGGCAGATCGTCTTCTGCCTTCACAAACTGGCAGGAGCCATCCGGCCAGTCCAGACGCCAGACATCAGCCCCGGACTCCCCAATGGTTTGACGTTGTACCTTGGCGGCAGCCAGTCGGGTTTGCCAGGCAAGAGGAAAACTCATACTTAAAAACCTTGCTGAAAACAGTCGATAAAAACGGAGGGAGGGATCAAGCCAAACGAATCAAACCGTGATGCCCATCAGACCTGATACTGCAGGTGAATCAGCGGGTATGGCTTGCCCTGATCATCCACGGGCGAGCGTCCAATACGCTTGAAGCCCATTTTTTCGTAAAAGCCTACAGCCTGCTCATTCTGTTCATTCACATCAGTGGTCATGCTGGGATGCAGGCTCAAGCCGTGCAGCACCAAAGCCTTTCCTACGCCCGTTCCCCGGCTGTCCGGGTCCACAAACAAGGCCTGCATATGGCCCTGCTCAAGCAGCATGAAAGCCAGCGGGTAATCCGTCTCATCCACCGCCAGCCATAAACTGGCCCGAGGCAGAAAACCGCAGACCATGACATCAATTTCCTGACGATCCTGCACGGATAAAAAATCGTGCGTGGCATCCACGGCCTTGCGCCAGATTTCAACCGCACGTTGCCCGTCCTCCGGGCGCGAATGACGAATCCTCATGGGGCGCATCCTGTTTGTAAAGTGTTAGCTGGCAAGCAGGACACTGATGTCAGCGGTAGGTACGTCAAGGCTGCAGCCGGGACAAGAACACCGGCCAGGCTCAAGACGACAGTCCCTGCGATGCAAAAATCTTTTGATAAATATTCCGCACTACTGCCTGCTTTCGCTGGTTGTAATCCCGCACACTGCCAGCCCCTTCTTTAGCCTGCATTTTGGCCTGGGCATAGCGCTGCAAATCCTCGGGATGCGTACCCAGCCAGTCCCGAAACAGGATATGGCGAATATGTTCAGGGCAATCCGGGCCGAACACATGCAGATTCACACGCGGCTCTTCCTGACGCAGCATGCGGTGCTGATACCAGGAGCGCTCACGTATGCTCAACTCATAACCCAAGGCATTCAACGCAGGAACATAGTCCTCTTCCTGCTCCGGGTCGGCCACCAGCACATCAATATCAATCACAGGCTTGGCAGGCAGGCCGAGCACCGCGGTCGAGCCCACATGCGCAATAGTCAGGGCCTTATTGCCCAGGGCCGCCTGAATTTCCTGACTCAAGCGCTGATACAGCACCGGCCAGTTCGCGTCGTAGTCCTGAACCTCGATCAGCTCAGCTTTAGGCTCGCCTGCCACCCAGGGATTCTCATTGGGGTCGCCATCCTCGAAGGTGGTGATTTTGCTTAGTGCCGATGCAGACACGGTCCTGTTCTCGCGATTCACACAAATTCTCCTTGATACGACTTTCAACTTTTCCACGTCCACCTCACATGGACTGACCGGCTTTCAAAAGTTGGGCATACACACCGTCCAGCGCAGCCAGTTCCTGATGGCTACCCTGCTCAACCAGCCTGCCCGCCTTGAGCACAAAAATGCGGTCGGCATGACGGACGGTAGACAGGCGGTGCGCAATCGAAATAACGGTACGAGTTTCCGCCATTTTGGCCAAGGCGGCTGACATGGCATTTTCCGTGGTGTTATCCAGCGCACTAGTGGCCTCATCCAGCAAGAGAACGGGCGGGTTGCGCAGAATGGTACGAGCCAGAGCCAAGCGCTGTTTTTCGCCCCCGGAAAAACGATACCCTCGCTCGCCCACCGTAGTTTCATACGCCTGCGGCAAGGACATGATGAAGTCATGAATCTGCGCGGTTTTGGCTGCGGCCAGCAGCTCCTCATCACTTGCCTCAGGCCGTGCAAAACGCAAATTCTCCGCAATGCTGGCATTCAACAAAAAGGGCTCCTGATTCACCACGCCCAGCACACTGGCCAACTGCTCGAAACTCATCTGGCGCAGATCAATACCATCAATCGTGATGCTGCCTTGATTCGGGTCGGCCAGACGCGCCAACAAGTAACCCAGGGTAGTTTTACCAGCGCCTGTCGGTCCCACAATCGCCACATGACTGCCCGCAGGAATATCCATATTGATGTCGGACAAGGTAGCGGTCTCGGATTGATAGCGGTAGCTCACTCCTTTGAGCCGCACATGACCTCGCGGTCCCGTAGCCGGGAAAGGACGGGGCTGGGCAGGCTCTGTCAACTCGGGCGGCGTATCCATGTACTCAAAAATCCGGGTGAACAGCGCTCGGGTAGTGCGCAGACGCACCCCGCTTTGCAGCAGTTCTTCCAACGGCCACATCAACTGCTCCTGCAAGGCAATCAGGGCAACCAGGGTTCCGATGGTGACCACCATCCCCTGGCCGATCAGCCAGCCACCCAGCAACAGCGTCAAAGCGGGCAAGGCACTTAAAAACAGATAGATCAGCGACCATTGCCATTCACCAGCCGTGTGCGCACGCACTTCCAGTCGGGCTACCTCCGAGGAGACCTGTGCAAAGCGCCGCGTCAAAAAACCGCCTTGTGCCAAGGTACGGGACAAAATGATGCCCGGAGCTGACAAGGTTTCCTGCACTGTCGCCGACATATTCGCGTGACCAGCCTGCTGATCATGCGTCAAACGCTCGCGCAGTTCCCCTACCTTATTACTCAGCCAGATCAAGGGCGGCAAGACAGCAAAGGAGAACAGAGCCAAGCGCCAGTCCAACAGCAACATGGCAATGGCCGTGGTGACCACCACGCTCAAGTTACGCGCCAAATCAGTGGCTGTGTTGCTGACCACAGCCTGCAAGCCACCAATATCATTGGCGATACGGGACTGAATTTCACCTGTACGAGTACGAATGAAAAAGCCCAACGACAGGCTTTGCAGATGACGATACAAACCGACCCGCAAATCGTGCATGATGGCCTGCCCGATCTTGGTGGACAAAATGGTTTGCAACACACTGATGCTGGCACCCAAGGCACTGATACCCAGCAGGCCCAGCACCAGCCAAACCAGCAGTCCAAAGTCCTGGTCCGGCAAAGCTGTGTCGATAATCTCGCGCAGCAAAAAAGGAGACACCACGCCAATCACTGCACCAAAGGCAATCAGCAGGGCCACCATAAACAAGCGCATGCGCCAGGGTTTGAACAAACCCAAAATCCGGCCCACGGAGGTATGGCGGGAGGATAGCGTTTTGTAATCAGTATCGATTTCCATCATCAAACTACTTAAGGCAGGCCGACGGATTCAGGCTAAGTCGGCCGGGTTTCCAGAAAAAATAAATGTCGCAAATGCTGTTCGGCCTGGGCAGGGCTCAGATCCGTAAAATCGGTCAACAGCATATTGGCCAAGCCGTCATACATCGCAGATAAACGCAGTGCCGTGCCCTGGGCATCGGCTACCTGCCAAAAACCTTGCTCCGTGCCCCGACTCAGGTAAGAGGCCAGTTGTTCCAGCATTCTTTTATGCACGCGGGTGGTCACTACGGCCAGGGCTGCATCGGTTTTGGCCAGATCAGTGGCATCAATCCACAAAAACCAATAGATGCGATTGCGCTCTTCAAAGGCCGTCTTCAGGTAATCCTCCATCAGAACCCGAGGGTCTGCAGATTGCGCAGCCTCCCATTCCATGAGCTGATCGAAGATCTCGCCCCAAGCCTCGGCCCGCAATTCGGACCAGCGAAAGTAATGGTTCAACAGTCCACGGCCCACACCAGCCCGTTCGGTCACCATGCGAGTGGTGGCGGCACGAACACCAACTTCCATCAGGACCTCAACCGCGGCCTGTCGAATTCGTGTGGCACTGTCTTCTTTTTCACTCATCACCTTCCCTCCCTATTGACACATTGAGCAAGCGCTCAATATTATGGCATTGAACAAGCGCTCAATCAATAAACATCTATGTCTACGGTTTCTCGAAACTCCTCCATCGACCTGATTCGCACCGCCGCTCTGATCGGTATTTGCGTGGTAAACCTGCCCTATCTGGCACTGAGCGACAGTGGCCCGACAGCCACATCCTCCTCCTATGACCACATGGCTGCCTTCCTGATCGAATTTCTGTTTCAGGGCAAATTCTTTCTGCTGTTCTCGCTGATTTTTGGCTGGGGTATAGAAATCCAGGCACGCTCTGCCCAACGTGCTGGCGTCCCCCTCAGCAGCCGCTACTTCCGCCGCATGTTCGGCCTGGCCGTGCTGGGTTGCTTGCACGCGACGCTGGTTTTTACCGGCGATATCCTGCTGCTTTACTCGGTGCTGGGTGTGCTGATCTGGCCGCTACGCAGGCTCTCCCCGCGCGGATTGATCAAGGTGGCGTTGTTGATGGTGCTAGTGGAAATTGTCAGCCTGGCACTGATCGCTTATCTGCTGGCCGGTAGCGAAGACATGGCCCCGGTGTACTCCCTGGGCGGTGCCTTCTCCGAGGCAACGCTGGCACGCATCAGCGAATGGCCGGAGTCCTTTGCCTTCCTGTTTCTGTACCAGGGTCCACTGGCCTTTGGAGCCATGCTGATGGGCTTGGCCGCGGCCAAGAGCAACTTCTTTGAAGCCCATAGCGCCGGACAACAAAAGCTGGGGCGCGCCCTGCCCTGGCTCCTGCCACTGGCTTTGGCGATCAACTTCTTTAGCGCCTCCGTGGCCAACGAAGAAAACCTGATGGGGCTGACGGGTCTGTTCAGCATCGCCATCGGCGCGCCCTTGCTAGCCACGGTGTATCTGTACCTGCTGCTGCGTTGCGGACAATGGCTCAGCCTGCCCAATGTACTGATTGAGGCAGGCCGCAATTCACTGAGCGCCTATGTCAGCCAAGGCATTCTGGCGGGTCTTGTTTTCAGCAGCTATGGCCTGGATCTGTTTGACTCCTTTGGGAATGCAGCACTGCTATTGATCTCCATTGGCCTGGCTTTACTGGCCATGAGTCTGACAGGCCTGATCGCCCAGCGCTGGGGACGTGGCCCACTGGAGGCGGTTCTACGACGCATCACCTACGGGTCCAAGCACGCCTGAACCGAGCGCCTTTTAGCTGAACATGAAACCTTGAATTCATATGAGTGAACAAACCGTTTCCAAAGACGCCACCGTCTCTTTTCGTCGCATCAACTCGCAAACCGTCTACGAGGTATGTGAGCTAAGCGAGACCCTCTCTCCCGCACAGCGCAGCATGATTGCCGACAATGGCACCTCCATTGCAGAGGCTCACTTTTCCGAGAATGCCTGGTTCCGTGCCATCTACGCTAATGACACCCTGGTGGGCTTTATCATGCTGCATATCGGTGCCGACCACGACGAAGGCATTCTGTATCCTGGTGCCTTTTTATGGCGTTTCATGATTGCCGCCCCCTTCCAAAACCTGGGTTTCGGGCGCAAAGCAATTGCACTGCTGATCCATGATCTGAAGTACCAGGGCTACAAGGAAATTAGGCTAGGCTATAGCCGAGGTGAAGGCAGCCCGGAAGCGTTCTACTCGAAACTGGGCTTTGAGCTGACAGGCGGCACCTATGGGGAGCACGAGCTGGAAGCCGTGCTGAAATTTGCTTGATAGCCAAATGGGCAAGGTGCTGAACGACGGCCTTCGCAAACCGTGTACAGCCCTTGTGCAAACCGCATCCTAATCACCAAATAGGCTTAGCGCTGCCCGAACAAATCCGAAATGGCCGTGCGCAACCAGCGCACGCCTTCGTCCTGTCGACTGCGCTCATGCCAATGTACGCGCACATCAAAGCTGGGCAGAGCCAGCGGCGTAGGCACAATGCACAAGGCGGCAGGGTCCTGGAAAGACAGGACGGCCACATTGGGCACGGTCAGCAAATAATTACTGTTGACCAGAATCTGCTCCGCAGCCAGATAGTGGGGAATCGTCAGGCTGATATTGCGCCGCATATCCAGGGAGCGCAGGGCGTTTTCCACCAGAGAATGCCCGCTGCTGGTGGCATCAATGGCCAGATGATCAGCCGCCACAAAGGCTTCCAGATCCAGCTCATTTCTGGCCAGGGGATGGCCTTTGCGCATGGCTGTCACATAACGCTCGTGGCGGAACACGCGCGAATGCACTCGCCCTTTAATCATGGGCAAAGAGCCAATCGCCAGATCAATCTCGCCCGAACTCAAACCACTTTCCAGCGATTCCCAGCCCAGATTCTTGATGACCAGGCGAATACCTGGCGCGTGTTTGGCGACAAAATTGTTCAGCCCCGGCAAAAAAACCAGCTGGCCAATATCCGTCATATGGACCTTGAAAACACGCGTAGACTGAGCAGGATTGAAGCCTTGGGTTTGCGTCAAGGCAATACCCACTTCTTCCAGCAACGGTTGCAGTTTTTCGCGCAGTGCAATGGCGATCTGCGTGGGTGCCACACCATAGCGCGCCCGTACAAACAAAGGATCACCCAGCGCCTGTCGCCAACGTTGCACCATCAGGGAAATAGCCGACTGGCTGATCCCGATACGCAGCGCGGCCTGACTCAGGTTCTGACATTCACAGATCAGGCAGAAAGCATGCAGCTCGGCCAGCGTCCAGTTATATGTTTTGTAAATATCAGATAGCACGCTGACACCACCTCAAGTCGTTTTTTGCTCTCTATTATGTGTGTTGGAAATAGTACAACGACAAGATAAATTGCCACTACGTCCCAACAAAACCAGGAGGAAAGCCCCATGAGTAAAAATGAAATCACGTGGTCCAACGGTCAATGGAACAGCACCAGCGCACCTTTGATTGGCGCGACCGACCATGCGTTCTGGATGGCCACCACGGTCTTTGACGGTGCCCGTTCTATTCAAGGCCATACTCCGGATCTGGACCTGCACTGCGAGCGCTTGAACCGTTCTGCCCTCACCCTGGGCATGGAGCCCGTGATGACGCCGCAGCAAACCGTGGACCTGGTGCGCGAGGGCCTGAAAAAGCTGCCTCACACTACGGACTACTACATCAAGCTACTGTATTTCGCACCCGGCGGCTTCTTGTTGCCCGACCCGGCCACCACCCAACTGGCAATTCATATTTTTGAATCCCCACTGCCTGCTGACAGCGGCTTTAGCGCGACCTTCAGCGAATTCCTGCGCCCTGATCCGTCCATGGCTCCTACCGATGCCAAAGCCTCCTGCCTGTATCCCAACACCCAGCGTATTTTGCGTGATGCCAGCGCACGCGGTTTTGACAACGCCATCGTGCTGGACTCCAAGGGCAAGGTGGCCGAGTTTGCTGTTGCCAATCTGTGGATTGTGCGTGACGGCGTTGCCCTGACCCCGGCGCTGAACGGCACCTTCCTGAACGGCATTACCCGCCAGCGTGTCATGCAGCTGCTGCGCGACGACGGAATTGAGGTACGTGAAGCCAGCCTGACACCACAAGACGTACTGGATGCCGATGAAGTATTTAGCACCGGCAATAACGGCAAGGTCCTGCACTGCAATCGCATTGACGATCGCCACTACGCCCGCGGCCCGATTGAAACCCGTGCTCACGAGCTGTACATGGCCTATACCAAGCGCAACTAAGTCTCAGAAAGTAGCCAACAGCATGGTTGGAAATGGGCCATGTGCCCAATAGAAAAACGGCTCATTATTGAGCCGTTTTTGTTTTTACATCTCGGCAGAAACCGAACTATCGCCCTGCCCCAAATCCGGTGTTTGAGCTCTCTCTGCCTGCGCCTGCGCCTGCTTCATCTGATTGAGCAAGCTATGCAGCATCTCTGTAGACAGACCGTGCAGCACCAAACGGTAACCTGCTCGCAAGGTCGACATGGGCACCAAGGGGTGACCATTGTTCACCAGAATCAAATGCTCGGGTGCCTGCAAAATCTTGGCCGCGTAAATCCCGATGGTCTCGTCCAGCTGCAGGGAATTGGCCGCACGCCAGAAGTCGTTATCAGTCAGCAGCAACTGGTACAGGGGCGTGAACAGTTCGATGGCGCTTTGCAGATCCATCTTGTTCAGCGGGCCTTGCGGCATATCGTCCAGCGCCAAAGGCACGGGCTGGATCATGGAGAAATCCACGCGCTGCGGCGGGCCGATTTCCTGATTATTGTCCCGCAAGGTCTGATTGAGCCGGATCACGAAATTGAACAGATTCAAATCGTGCTTCACAAAGGTGTGATCGCGCAATTCGTCGATGTTCATGGGGGTGAGCGGCGTGGTCGGCACCTGGGTGGGCGAATTGGCCGCGATAAAGGCTAGCACCTGTGATCCCAAATGGAAGTGACGCAGAATCAGCCAGTTGGCCTGTGGCGAGACAAAGCGCTTCAGACCCCACACCAGAATGCGGTGCAGCAGGCCCGAATGTGACCATTTACGCGGCAAAAAGGTTTTAACGACCTGAATCACGATAATCATCAGGCGCGCCAGTGGCCGCAGGAATGGCAGCAGGTACTGGCGCGATGACGAACTGGAGTCGGCCAGCCAAGCCTGCTTCACTTCATCAGGCAGGGGCGTGCTGCGATCCAGATACAAGGCCCGCCAAGGACTGGGGTCCTGCGGGTCATGCGGCTTGCTTAAAAAATCCGGGATTTGATCCATGACTTAAAACTCTTTCGCGTATTGGAACTGCATCAGGTACAGGGCGGCGGTACGACGCGCGGTTTCAATAATAATCTGCTCGGCGCGGCCTGTTTCATCACAATCCAGAGCCAGTTCAACGGCCACCAGCCAGCGGGCCAGGTGATGCTCGTCGTTCATGCCATGGTAGTGCAGGAAACGGTACATATTCGGTTCGAGCGACAGCGAGGATTTCAGCAAAGGCAACAAGGCCGGAACAATACGCTGGCCGGTGCCTTCAATAATATAAATCGCCCCCAGCAAACCAATCGGGTCCTGGCTGGCGGCCAAGGCATGCAGGTAAGCGTTCAGGGCCTGACCGCCGGGGTTACGGCTCAACTGCTCGATCTCGGTCGCGGTGCCACCAGCGTGCTGATAGTCCTCGAACAGAATCTTGAAGTCATCCTGCTCTTCACCGGCGTGCAGGCGAATCAGCTCGGCCAGCGGCGCGTAAGCGGGCGACAAAGAATCGCAAGCTTCACGCATCCACTTGGCCCCTTCACGTACCTGGGGAATCCAGTCCCCCATCCATTTCTGATAGTCCTGCATGCGGATGGAACCGTCGTGCAGGCTGCGCAGCAAGGGCGTACGCCACACTTGTGAACGATAGTCGTGCCAGATCGGGGCCAATTGCGTCAGCAGATCGCGCAAACCCTGCGGGGCTGTGGCCGGGTCATGCGGAGGGGCAATATCCACCTGATCCACCGAGGCCGGAGCCGACTGTTTGGCAGACGGGTAAGACACGGCCGCTGCGGGGGCATCGCAGGCTTCCACTTCCAGCAGCATGTAGGCCGTCATGAAGCGGCCAGACTCGGGCACGTAGCACAGGATTTGCTCGCCGGGCGTCAAGGTCCGGTCGCGCATGAACTCGGCCAGCATGATCAGAATGGACGCTGCGCCCGTATTGCCGCGCCAGCGCAAATTGCTGTACCAGCGCTCGGCAGGAATGCCCAGACCAGCCTGTTCCAGCAAATCCGCCACCACGGGGATGAATTTTTCGGAGGAGTAATGGCACAGGAAATGGCTGATGCGCTCGGGGTCTACCCAGCCATCACGCACCAGTTTTACGTATTCGTGTATGCCGATGTCGAACAGATGCGGCAGCAGGCGAATGTCCTGGCGCAGGGACAAGGCACCATCTTGCTCGGCCTCGGCCCAGGAATCGTAATCCAGATGGCTGCGAGTGGAATCACGCGTTGCTCCCAGCTGCATGCAAACCGGGTAATCACCCGAGAAGGATTTTTGATGAATCCAGCGCAGGCGCAGGCGGACGCCGGGCTGCGTTGTGGGCAGAACCTGATCTTGATGACTTAACAAGGCCGCGCCCGCACCATCGGACAACATCCAGCGCAGGAAGTGTGAGTCAAAGTCCGCCTGATAGCCTTGCGAAGCAAAGCGCGATCGGCGGAACAAGCGCGATGGCATTTCACTGGCCACGGCCATGCCGTGACGGTGCGCACCCAGCTCGATCCCCTGGGCAACGGCCTGCAAGGCGGTCACGCCAGCGGCGCAAATTCCGTGGACCGAATGCACCTCCAGTGGAGGAGCGGCCAATTCACCTTGAATGGCATTGGCAAAGCCGGGCATCAACAAATCCCCGCCCGAGGAGCCGCTGGCCAACAAGCTCACGTCCGCCATGCTCAAACCCGCCTGCTCCAGGCACGCACGCACGGCATTGGCGGCCATGGCCGTATTGCTCCAGCGCGTGCTGCCATCTTCACCAATGGCGTAGTAGCGCTGCTGAATACCGTTCTCGGCCAGAATGCGTTGCTTGATGCGCCCCGAAATACGGTTCAAAGGGGCAATAAAGTTATCCATTGCGGTGTTATCGACCGGCTCTCCGGGCATAAACCACTGGGCCTGATGGATAACAACGTGCTCAAAGGCCACGGGCATAGAAATACTCCTGATTACACGGAATCACGCCGACGCTCCGTCTGGCCCACGGCGTTCAAGGATTGACTGCGGTAGCGGGGCATGAACAGGCCCAGCACAAAAACACGCAGCATATAAGGCACCAGCCCCCCTTCGTTCAAGGCGTCCGGGGTGCGGGCTCGGTATTCGGTGTCGTGCAGCCGGGTCAGCTCGGACCAGTGCGCACGAGAATGCTCATGGTGGGCCACATGCAGGCCGATATTAAAGAGCAAGGGATTGACCAGGCCCTCGAAATTGCGGGCATAGGCTAGCTGCTCGCCATGACGGCCCTCATGACTGCCATCAGCATGGGCATGTTGCAGATAATTCGTGGTCAGCAGCCAGTGCAAACCGTGCAGCTGCGGCAGGATCACGTACAAAAAGCCTTTTACCGGGTCCAGCGCCAGGGCCAGCGCCCAGCTTCCCAGCCACACGCCGTACTGCGCCATGCAATAGGCCCAGACGCCCGGCCAATGACGGCGCAGGCTACCCAGCCAGCCAAAAATCATGGGGTACAGCGCAGGTACGGCCTCAAAGGGGTGCATCAACCAGCCCAGCGTGTCGTTGGTATCGCCCCGCCAGAAACGGTAGGTGCGGGCCACATCTTTTTCACCATGTTTGTAGCGATGGTGATTGCGCCCATGCGCAGGCCAGAACACGCAAGCGGGGTGGCCCTGTACCAGGGTCAGCCAGAAGTCCGTCAAACGATTGGGGAGACGTCCCCGCCACATGCGCAGATGATGATGGTTATGGTTGATGACGCCAACGCCCAGCGTCAGGAACAGCAGCAAGCCGTACAGAATCCAGGAGAAGCCGCCCCGCCACAGCACGACCACCAGCACAGGATAGGCAATCAGGTACAGCAGGCTTTGCCAATCGCGCGGCTGACGCAAACGCCACGCAGCGCTCATCCCCGCGCCTCCTCGGGGCGATCGGGCAAGCGGGTGCCAAACAGGCGATCCATAAAGCTGAATTGAAAACCGTAATTGCCGTTGTACTGCGCGTGATGGCGTTGGTGACGACGGCTGGCCGCCAGCCAATGGCGGCTGGAAACATTGGGGAAAAAGTCGTAATTGGAGTGGCCGATACTGTTGAAAAACAGGCTGAACAAGGGCACGGACAAAAGCGACCAGAAACTGAAGTCATGCACGACCATGGGCAGCAAAATCACATTGCCCAGCATGATCGACTCCAGCGGGTGGAAACTGTAGGTGGAGAACGGCGTCACCACAACGGAAGAATGGTGCGGGCCGTGATAACGGCGCAACCAGCGGGTATGCAAGAGACGGTGATTGATCCAGAAGTGCACGTCGTTCCAGATCACCAGAGCCAGAATTTCCAGAACAATGCGGGTCGCGCTGGCATCAGGCGTCAAATGCGCCCAGCCTAGCTGCAAAAAGCCCCAGGGAAAAATCATGCCGGTGCCAAAAATCAGAATGGCCGTGCCGGATTGCTTCAATTCCCGGCGCAGTTGGCCAGGACGCAAAGGGCGCGTGTCCAGGGGGCGTCCCCAACCCAAGGCAGGTAAAAGCCAATGTGTCAGCGCCAAGGTGCCCAGTGCAAACAGCACGTAAATGCCGCCGAAGAACAATAAGCCCACGCCCATTACCTGCCAGACGCTCAAGGCCTGAAAAGCCTGCCCCATTCCACTCTCTACGTAACAAAGTGCGCTAATGCTAGCGCGGTCAGGAAGATTACGTTTGTTAATTTGGTTACTAATTGCTCACATTCGTCCAGCCCGCCCAAGCAATACAGTTTTGCAATAGCGGGGGCTAATCATAGCGGGGTTTCGCCCCTATCCTTGAAGGCATGCGCTTTCAATCGGAATCCATGCCATGAAAAAGGTTGTCAGCATCCTCAGTCCATGCCCCTCTTTGGCGGGTGACGATGGTCTGGCGGCGCGTACCTTGTTCAGCCATCAGGACCACGCGGACCGGCACAGCCCCTTTCTGCGCTTGAATTATGCCGCTCCCACCCCCTACCCGGCCCGTAGCCGTCGGCACAAGGTGCATGGCTCCCCGCAACGCGGCTTTGAAACCGTCACGCTGGTGTATCAGGGCGAGCTGGAGCATCGCGACTCCAGCGGTCATAGCGGCGCTCTGGGTCCGGGCGATGTGCAATGGCTAAGTGCGGCCTCCGGCCTGCTGTATCAGGCCAGCCACTCCGAGCCGTTCGCCCGTCAGGGTGGTACCTGGGAAATGGTGCAGCTATGGATCAACCTGCCTGCTTGTGCGAAAACTCTGCCACCCAGCCAGCAGTCTCTGCCCAGCGCAGACATTCCCGCTCTGGCCCTGCCCGATCAGGCCGGACAGATACGAGTGATTGCCGGGCAATACCGGGAGCAGCCCGGCGCGGCCCGGCATCACAGCCCGCTCCTGTTGTGGGACATACAGATCAAGGCCGGGCATCAAGCCTGTTTTCAGGTGCCCGAGGGCTGGAACACCAGCTTGCTGGTGCGAAGCGGCGAAGTACAAGTGAACCAGCAAACGCGAGTGCGCCCCGCTCAGGTCGTGTTGCTAAGCCTGGAAGGCCAGACTATCCGGCTGAACGCCCAAAGCGACACCCAGCTACTGTTGCTGGGCGGCGAGCCCATTGATGAGCCCGTTTTGACCTACGGCTCTTTTGTGATGAATACACAACAGGAAATTACCCAGGCAATTGCCGACTTTGATCAGGGCCGGTTTGGCTGCCTGGGCTGAGCTTTCCCTCTCCTATTTCCAAGCTGCCACGCGCCCCGATGGCGGCCCCTGCCACCCCGACCTGACCATCCATCATCACAGCACACTTGCATTGAGCCAGCCCGCATACGATATACTGAACCGTCATCGACTTCCCTTAGACACTATGAGACGCTGGTTCGTCGTCGTCTTGCTTCTTATTCTTCCCCTGCAGGCTTACAGCTCCCACTACCACGCAACCGTGCAAGGTGGTCAATCGGCTTTATTCGCTCAACACGAATCCGATGCAGCCGAGTCTGCGGAACGCCGTGTCTCATCCGCCAATCATCCTTTGCATCAGCTCAGCGCCATTTTGGCGCACACGCCCATGCAACAGTACGCCGATCACGCGGATACCCCCTTGCCCTGCCCGGTTCAGTCTTTCTGGCTGCATGCCTGGCCATCGGCTTGTCCGACCTATTCCCTGCCAGCAATTTGCTGCGAATTTGCCCCGGAGCACCGCCCGCCCCGCGTCTGACGCCTGACGCGCCGCGGCGCCCTGCTTCTTTGCTTTTTTGCACTTATTTATCTGTCTAACAGGACAACATCATGGAATGGCTACTCGATCCCAGCATCTGGGTCGGCTTATTAACTCTGGTGGTGCTGGAGATTGTTCTCGGCATCGACAACCTGATCTTTATCGCGATTCTGGCCGATAAACTGCCCCCGCATCAGCGCGACCGTGCTCGCCTGATCGGCCTGTCGCTGGCGCTGATCATGCGCCTGGGTCTGCTTACTATCGTCTCCTGGCTGGTCACCCTGACCACGCCACTGTTCTCCATTGGCCCGCTCAGCTTCTCCGGGCGCGACCTGATCCTGCTGCTGGGCGGTCTGTTCCTGCTGTTCAAGGCCACCAGCGAACTGCATGAGCGTCTGGAAGGTGGCGATCATCACTCCAGCACCAACAAGGCCTATGCCAGCTTTGGTGTCGTGGTAGCCCAAATTGTGGTGCTGGATGCCGTGTTCTCGCTGGACGCGGTGATTACTGCCGTGGGGATGGTGGATCAACTGCCCGTCATGATGGCAGCCGTCATTATCTCGATTGCGCTGATGATCTGGGCTTCCAAGCCACTGACCACCTTCGTGAACAACCACCCCACCGTGGTGGTGCTGTGCTTGAGCTTCTTGCTGATGATTGGTCTGACGCTGACCGCCGAAGGCCTGGGCTTCAAGATCCCCAAGGGCTATCTGTACGCGGCCATTGGTTTCTCCATCCTGATCGAGTTCTTCAACCAGATTGCCCGCCGCAGCCTGCAGCGCTCGCAGTCACGCCGTCCTTTGCGTGACCGTACCGCGGAGGCCGTACTGCGCATGCTGAGCAACCGCAAGAATGAAGACAAGGACGACAACGGCAACGAGGGTCAGCTGGAACTGGACGAGCAGGCTTTCCGCACCGAAGAACGCAATATGGTCAGCGGTGTGCTCAGCCTGGCCGAACGCCCGATTCGCTCCTTGATGACGCCTCGTCAGGAAATTACCTGGCTCAATATCGAGGACTCCGCCGACACCTTGCGCCAGCAACTGCGCTCCACCCCACACAGCTTCTTGCCGGTGTGTCAGGGCGATCTGGACCAGGTGGTGGGTGTGGCTCGCGCCAAGGATTTGCTGGCCGATCTGGACGACTACCCGCAAGTCAAACTATGGCCGGATCTGCGTGAGCCCATCATCGTTCACGAGCACACCGATGTACTCAGCGCGATTGCCATGTTGAAGCAGTCCAATGGCCAGTTCGTGCTGGTAACGGACGAGTACGGCGCGATTGAAGGCCTGCTGACCCCCATCGACATTCTGGAGGCCATTGCCGGCGAGTTCCCCGACGAGGACGAACAACCCGCCATTCAGCAGATTGGCCCCAATCTGTGGCAAGTGGATGGCAGCATAGACCTGCTCTTGCTGGCCCAAGCCGTGGAAGCGGACGACCTGCTTTTGAAAGACAGCAGCTTCAATTCCGTGGCCGGTTTCCTGCTGGAGCGTCTGGACTCCCTGCCCACGGTAGGGACGGTCGTTGAAGCAGACGGCTTGCGCTTCGAGATTACCGAAGTCAGCCAGCGTCGTATTGCAACGGTGCACGTCAGCCGCTTGCAGGAACCCGAGCAGACACAGGAGTAAAAAAAAAGCCCGCTGCAAAGCGGGCTTTTTTCAATCAAGCACGACTCAAAAGCGCGATTCCGCCAGGCAAGCGCGTCACCGCCACGCCATATAACTGCTGCAAAATGTCCAGCGCCTCAGGCAAGTTATCCAGACTGACGGCAAAGCTGACCAAAACAGAGCCTAACGTGGCGTCTCGCAAAATCAGATGTCCTGACCAATAGCGGTTCAGCTCGGCCAGCACCTGCGACAAAGGCTGCTCATGAAAAGTCAGACGGCCCTGACGCCAGGACGGGAAGTCCTCCGCCGCGACTGTCTGCACCGAGCTGATCGCATGGCGACCGTAAACAAGTTGCTCACCGGCAGCCAGCCGATATCCCTGTCCACCAAAATCCACCTGCGCACTGCCGGACAAACAGGTGACTTCGGTTTTGCCATCCAGATAGCGGATATTGGTACGGCCATTAAAGGTCTGAATGGAGCCCGCACCCGCAAACACCGTACACACCGAGGCCGAGCGCTCGGACTGTCGCACTTCCACTTCCCCATCCAGCAAAGCCACAATTCGCCCCAGATGCGGGTCGTCACCGACGTTCAGGCGACTGCGCGTATTCATATCCAGCCAGACATGGTCCAGCAACTGCACGCGCCGCTGCTCGCCCGCACCCGTGCGATAGTCAGCACGCAAATCAGCCAAGGAAGGCCACAACTGCATAGGAGGCTTGGCGACCAGATACAGGCCACCACCCAGCAGCAAACCGCCCAGCAAGGCGCGACGCAAAGGCTGGTGGCCACGTTTTTTCATCAACTTGGCTTCGCGCAGCCAATCTTCACGATCTTGGGGCATGGCATCCCACATTTCGCGCGCGTGCGCAAAAGCGGATGCATGAGAAGGACTGCGCCCACACCAGCGGCGCAGCTCCCGAGCCTGACGAGAGGTCAGCGAGGACGTTTTCAGGCGGCTGACCCAGGCTCGTGCCTCCTTGTGCAAGGTGTCTTCATCCAGATTCAAGGCATTAGCAGGGTTCATCAACAATCAATTCAAAAAGCACTACACAGGGACTGACAAACGCAATCCAAAACGTTTTATCCATCCGTTTAAACGGATAAAAACGAGAACTCAAAAGTAAACATAAATTGTCGGAAACTGCAGGCCCTATCGTCAAGCCATAGCCCGTCATAAAGAGTAAAGACGGGCTTTAACAGCACTGCATCAACTGCTGGCGCAGCCAGACATGAGCCGGGTCCGCGTGGCGACGGCTATGCCAGACTTGCTGAAACAAGACCGAGGGAATGGGCAGAGGAGGCTGGAAAAACACCAGTTCAGCCTGTTCGCGCAAGTGCTCGGCACTGCGGCTGGACACCGTCAAAATCAGGTCCGTGCCCGCCAGGACTTGGGCTGCCGCACTCCAATGCGGCAAGGACAAGGCAATCTGCCGTTTAAGACCGAGCCGATTCAGGACGTTGTCGACCTCACTTTCCCCTCCCGGACGCATGGCCAGCAACACATGCGGGCGCAGCAACCACTCTTCCAAAGCAGGGGCTTGCCCGCCGCTCAGACTGGCCCGATCCGCAATGCAGATCAGGTGTTCCTCAAACAAGGTCTGCGCCTGCAAGCCGGCCGGAATTTCCGAGAACACGCTCAAGGCCAGATCAATCTCGCCATCCCGCAGCTGACCCTGCATGGCTTCCCGGCTGGCCTGGCTGACCGCCAGCCGAATACCCGGTGCGTCACGACGCAGGCGGCGCATCAACGGTGGCAAGACAATTTGCGCGCCGTAATCCGACATGGCCAAGCGAAATTCACGTTGTTCACTGGCTGGATCAAAGCCACCCGCATCCAGCAGGCCATTGAGCTGCTGCAAAGCCTGCTCCAGAGGACGCTGCAACTGCAAGGCCAGCGCAGTCAGCTCCAGCCGGGAACCACGGCGTATCAGCAAGGGATCGTTGAACACCTGGCGCAAATGCGCCAAGGCGTGGCTTACGGCAGGCTGGCTTTTGTGCAGGCGCTGGGCAGCCCGCGTCACATGCTGTTCGGTCAACAAGGCATGCAGGCTCAACATCAAATTCAGGTCTATACGGCGCAGCTCATCCATAGAACGAATAATGACTGTGCACACTATTAATTTCAATAAGAATTGCGAATAGTGCAAGATAGAGCTTTGATTCTTATGGAGATACGCTCATGCCCGGTCCCGCTTTGTTCAGTATGTTGGTGGCTGTCTTTGCCGGTTCGGCCGTGCCGTTTCAAGCTGCCAGCAATGCCGTTCTGGGTAAGGTCCTGGGGCATCCGCTCTGGGCCACACTGGTGTCGCTCTGTATCAGTGCGGCTCTGGTGCTGCCCACAATCTGGCTGATGCGCGCCCCCGCTCCCCTGACCGCGCAACTGGCGCATGCCCCCTGGTGGGTATGGACGGGTGGCGTTGGCGGGGTCATTTACATCAGCGCCGCCCTGATTCTGACGCCACGCATGGGCGCCGCCAGCTTTATTGTCTGTGTGGTGGCCGGGCAAATGCTCAGCTCCATGCTGATCGACCACTACGGTTTGATGGGCCTGACCCCACGCCCGGTACATATGGGACGCATTCTAGGCGTGCTGCTGATTTTGGCTGGTATGGGCTTGGTGCAATGGTTTACGCCTTCCGTTTCTGCGGCGGCTGAAAGCAAAAGCGCCACTGCAGATCACAGTGGCGCTCAGGAAAACAATCCAAGCCTGGCTCAACGCGCTGGCGCTGACAGCAGCACCCGATCCTGATAGGGCTTAGGCGGAAGCCTCGGTCGATTTGGAACGGAACTGGCTGCACCACCAGAATCCGGCCGACAAGGCAGCCGCCGACAACATGCCCAAGGCCAACAGCAAGCCGCTATCGAACAGCAGCGGAGCCACCACACCGGAAACGGTGGCGAACAAAAGCATTTGCCAGGCACTTTGTACCGAGGAAGCCAGGCCGCGCATGGTGGGGAAGGTGCCCAAGGTCACCACCGTCATGCCCGGCAAGGCCATGGACATGCCAAAGGCGTACACAAAAATAGGCATCACGGCCCACGGCACTTCTGCCTGGAACAGGAGGTTGTACACGGTGTTGAACGCCGCGCCAGCCAGCATAAGGGACAGGCCCAGACGAATCATGCGTGCCGGAGCCAGCTTCTCGGCAAAGCGGGCATTCAGAATAGAGCCACCCAACATACCGCCAATAAAGGGCAGGAACAGCCAGGCAAAGGCGGTTTCTGTCAGGCCCAGCACACCAATCACAAAGCTGGCCGCCGACGAAATGTACAAGGCAAAGCCGCCAAACGCACAGGCAATGGCGGAGATCGCCAGCACGAAGCGGCCATTGCTCAAGGCCCGTGCGTAATTGGCCAGAATCACCCACAGCTTCAAGGGCTGGCGCGAGGCCACGGGCAAGGTTTCAGGCAGTTGCCGCCAGCACAGCGCAATCAGGGCAATACTGAGCACCGTCAGCATCCAGAACACCGAGCGCCAGCCCGAATAACTACTTAAATAGCCGCCCATGACCGGTGCAAGCGCCGGGGCCAGACTGAAGACCATCGTGATGTGGGCAAACAAGCGCTGAGCTTGCACCCCTTGTACACAGTCGCGCGCCAGGGCCTGACCGACGACACGTCCGGCACCTGCCGAACAGCCCTGGATCAAACGGAAGAACAACAGCCAGGAAAAGCTGGGGGCCAGCGCCGAGCCCACCGACCCGATCAGAAACAGGATCAGTGAGGCCAGAATCACGGGACGCCGCCCGAAGCTGTCGGACAACATGCCCCAGAACAGGCTCATGAAGGCAAAACCAAACAGATACAGACTTAAGGTCTGCTGAACCATTGACTGGTCAACGGAAAATTCAACACCGATACGGTGAAATGACGGCAGATAGGCATCGGTAGCAAAAGGCCCCAGCATCGCCAACGCCGCCAACACCAAGGTCAGCTTGCGGTAATTCATAGATAGCTTTGGAAAACAGGGAGGGCGCCAGAATCAGCGCAGGGATAGGGGCATGGTACCCCTTAACCAGACCGTACGGACACGTCCGCACGGGGCATAGTGTATCAAACGATATAAAGCGGATCGAGCCAAGCCGCTTTCATGCTAGCTGGCCCGGTAGCCACTTGTCTGAAAAAAAGATCAGCGTCTGCCCGGCGACGGCGTACCAAAAGCCTCGCGGCTAGTCTGTCCGAAACCGCTTTGATGCAGCAGGCTGCGCTCAATAAAGCGGCTGACCTGGGAGCGCACTTCCGGCAACCAGGGACCTTGGTCAAACACTTGCGGGAACTTCATGCTGAACCAGGCATAGAGGCTGATCTGCTTGCTGAGCAATTCGGCGTCTTCCAGGCGGGAGGGGCTGGCGGATTTCAGCCAGGACGGCGCCGGTGGCAAGGCCATGGGGCGTTGTGCCACATAGGCGGACAGGCAACGCTTGAAGTAATCCAGCTCCGTATCCTTATCCACGGACACCGGCGCGCAGGCAAAGGTGAACTTCTCGCGCAAATCCAGCTTGGGAGCCAGGCGGTCTACACAAAAGCCCAGCTCGATGGCGTCTTTCAAACCCGCTGTCTGAAACAAGGGGCTATCGGAAGCCACTTTCTGCGCAAAGTACTGCAGCACAGCGCCGATATTGTTGTTATCCAGTAAAGAGGCCAGCGCCTGCACGTGCTCGGGGCTGGGTGCAATGGGCAAGCGCAAATCCACGCTGGGGGCGTCGCTTTGCAATTGGGTACGAATATGGTTCAGATCCTGCTTGTCCATCGCCCCCACATAGCCTTTGGGGTACAAGCCATAGCGGCCTGCCCGTCCGGCAATCTGGCGCACTTCGGTTGCGTTCAAGGCTCGCATGGAGCGGCCGTCAAACTTGTGCACCGTAGAGAACAAAACGCGGCGAATCGGCAGGTTCAGGCCCATACCAATCGCATCGGTGGCCACCAGCACATCGGCCTCGCCTTGGGAAAAGCGCTCGGACTCGGTGCGGCGCACTTCCGGAGCCAGCGCGCCGTAAATGGTGGCGACTTTCCAGCCTTGGGCGCGGTAACGAGCACTTAGCGTTAGGACATCCTTACGGGTGAAGGCCACCACCGCATCACCTTTGGACACGCCCCGAGCTTCACGCTGACGATCTTTGCGCCCCCGCCACGGCGCTTCCTGACGCCCTTGCTTGCCTGTGGCTCGCGGCGGGTCTACCGGATAAGGCATGACCTCCAGCGGGGTTTTGCGTTCGGTAAATTCCAGCTCCATGGTCTCTTCCATGGAACGCACCAGACGCTCGCACGGACGCAGGACGGAAGCATCACCACAGACAAACAGGGTACGGGCCGGAACACCGACCAGGGCTGCCGTCCAGGCCCAGCCGCGCTGTTCGTCTTGCAGCATTTGAATTTCGTCCAGGACGGCCACGCGCACTTCCATCGTGGGGTCCATCATCTCGACCGTGCAGGCAGTGTGCTGGGCACCGGGCACCATCACGCGCTCTTCGCCCGTCACCAGATTGCAAGGGATACCAGCATTCATCAGGCGATCGCGCACCTCCATGGCCAGCAGTCGCAGCGGAGCCAGATAGACGCCGGATCGGGCTTCCATCAGGGCTTCCAGGGCCTCGTGCGTCTTGCCCGAATTGGTCGGTCCCAAACGGAACACCAGATGGCGGCGGATGCCTCGGGCCAGGCTGAACATTTCCGGGAAGTCGCCCAAGCGCATCAAATCTTGAGCGCGCTGCTGCTCCACACTTTCCAGAATGCGGCGCACCGGGCCATTGAGCAGACGCTTTTCAAAATCCCCGGCCTCGATTTCTTTTTGCTCGATGCCCTCTTCCAGAGCCATGCGCAAGGCTTTGGCCAGTTCCAGAAAGGACGAGCCATCAATCAGGGGGCGCTGGGTTTGCAAAAACGCATCCAGCGAATCTTCCAGACGCTGGGACAGACGGTTTTGAGCTGCCGTGTTGAACAAGACTGAAACACGAGCGGGCAATCGATCCAGCTCCGAGCCGGTACGTGGCAAAGGCACGGCAGCCTGCATACGCACATTGGCGCGCCAATGCTGACGCTCGCCCGCTACGGGCACATTCACCGCCAGCCACAAGTCCTTATGCCACCACAGGCGCAGTGGATCTTCCGGGTCAATTTCGTAATCGCACGCTTCTTGCTTCTTGATCTGGTTCAGCACTTGTTGCTGACGCCATTGCGTGCGGGCGCGGTCAGCCGCTCGCTGGTACTGCGCACGCTCACGATTGCTCAAGGTGCTGGCATGCTGCTCGCGCCATTGCTCAATCTGGTTCTGGTCAATGGCCACCAGCAAATCCGGATGATGGGCAACACGGTCACGGCCGCCAGCGGCTCCGCCACGCACTTCCAGCTTGGTACTGGGCAAACGGCGATCGGCCAGCCACAGCTCGTACTCCTGCCGGGTAATACCCAGCAAGGCCATGGTCTCTTCCGAGCCTATGCACTCCTGCTCCCAGGCCCAACGCTGCTGGCGTTGCTCGCGCTGACGTTCCTGACGTTGTGCCTGGGCTTGCAGCAGAAACTCCTGCTGCTCGGCATCCAGCTTGAACTCCTGGGTCAGGACAGCGGCACTGGCATTGCGGCCATACACCGTCATGAACCAATGGGCAGGTTCCCCGGCTTGCAGGCCCTCGAAGGCCTCCAGGGTGATGCGTTGCGGCTCGCAACCTTGCTCTTTCAGCCAGGCTGTCAAACGCTCCTGGGCCTGATTGAACTTGCGCTGTTTGTCGTTTTGTTCTTTTTGACGCGCTTGTTCACGTTCTTTTTGGGCCTGCTCCCAGCGCTGACTACGTTGCTCGCGATCGCGCTGTTCGGCCTGTAACTGCCACAAATAGGTCTGCGCCAAAGGCATGGACTGCCAGGCCTGCACTAAAGCCTGCAAGCGCGGGCCGCGCTCGGCTTCGGGCCAGTTCTCGCTTAAAGGCAAGGACTGGGAGGCAATCGCTCCGGCCAATTGAGCGCGCTGTTCAAGCAGTTGCTCACGCAGGGCTTCATAAACATCCGCCTCCAGCTTGTCTGCACTCATTTGATAGAGCAGACGCAGGGTACGAATCACGACCTCGGGCACACCTTGGGACTCCAGGCGCTGGTCCGCATCCTTCAAACCCAGTTCGGCAGCGATTATCTGATTGAAAAAAGCGGCATCCTGCGGCAAGCGCCAGGCTTTCAGCCATACGCGTCGTATGCCTGCCCGGTCCTGAAAACGCGCTTTCTTGGCGACCTGACGAGCCACACCTTCCAGACGCGGATAATCCAGCCATTGGGGATGGAGCAGCAAGCCCGCTTGAGTGGGAACGGGAGAATCGGAAACAGACGAAGCGCGACGCGCAGCCATAGGGCGGGGACCTGAAAATACGGGAAGAAGAGAACGAGAAGGGCAGAAAAGCCGGTTCAAGCAAGCATGAGCAGCATTATACGGGTCTGCTCGGAGACGTTCAGAGGATACAGGCAATCACCGTGCTGAACGTCTTTGTGGGCAAGAAAATACAGGGCTACTCAGCCAGCCATTCCAGACAGCCTTGCGGCAAGGCTGCCAAACCGGACTGACTGTGATTACAGCCCGGCACGATGCGAAAACGCGGCTCGCCACCTTGTTGCTGCGCCAAAGCCTGTGCCAACTCCCGGGTGCCGTCCACCATGCGGCGCTCTTGCAAACGTAAACGACGCAGCTCGCGCTTGTCCTCGGGCATGGCTTCCTCTGCCGGGCCCAGGCTTTGCTCGAACTCGCCAACGGAGAACTGTACGGGCATCGTCATAGCGGCTTTGGGCAAGGGTTGGGCCAGCAGTCGAGCCAGATAGCCCTCCCCCCACCAGACCGAGGGGCTGGACACCACCAGTGCATCGAACAATTCTGGCTGTTGATACAGCAGTTGCAAGGCAAACAGGCCACCCAGGGAATGGCCGCAGAGCAAACGCCGCTGCGCATTCAAAGGAGCCTGTGCGTAGGCCCAGGGCAAGAAAACGTCCTGCATCATGGCCAGAAAATCTGGCGCGTGGCCCGCTTCTCCATTGAGCGCGGGGGTGAAGTCCTGATCGCGCCAGACCTCCGCGCCATAACCTATCCCCAGCACGGCACAGGCTTGTGGAGCCTGCTTTTCACAGGTGGCCAGCACCGCTTCAAATTGCGGTAGATCAAGCACGCACAGCAATGGCCAGCCCTGCGCAGGCGCTGGCACGTCCGGCCAGGCCAAAGTCAGACGATACTGTCGGCCCAATGGGGAAAGAAAATCCAAATGTTCAAGCTGCATAAAAGAATCGCGGTAAGGGCGCCAAAGCCCGGCTGATGAACTATACTTTCTTTCTATGTAAACGGTTATCATTCAGACACTTAATGTCCACATCTGCTGTTCCGGCCCCTGCGCTGGCCGACTATCAACACATCCTCAGACGTCGCTGGCTCCTTGTTGGGGCCCTGGTTCTTGTGATTCTGGCCTCGATTGTGGCCGACTTCATGTTGGGGCCCTCGGGTCTTAGCCTGGGAGAACTGAGCCACGCGCTGTTCAACCCGGAACAGTCCGACCCGACCACCCGCGTGATCGTCTGGGAAATCCGCCTGCCTTATGCCTTGATGGCCATGGCCATTGGTTTGGCGCTGGGCCTGTCCGGTGCGGAAATGCAGACCATTTTGAATAACCCGCTGGCCAGCCCCTTTACCTTGGGGATTTCCTCGGCAGCGGCGTTTGGCGCGTCCCTGGCCATTGTGCTGGACCTGTCGATTCCCGGCATTCCACAAGCCTGGACCATTGCCGCCAATGCCTTTATTTTTGCCCTGCTATCCGCCATGCTTTTGGACGCGGTGGCCCGCTGGGGCGCCATGAGTACCGCCAACCTGGTGCTGTTTGGTATCGCGCTGGTGTTCTCCTTCAATGCACTGGTTTCGCTGGTGCAATTTGTGGCCAGCGCCGAAGCCCTGCAAGGGCTGGTGTTCTGGACCATGGGCAGTCTGTCGCGCTCCTCCTGGGGCAAGGTCGGCATCATGCTGGCGGTGTTTGCGCTGATTCTGCCGCTGTCGCTGCGTGATACCTGGAAACTGACCGCCCTGCGTCTGGGTGAAGACCGCGCCACCAGCTTTGGTATCAATGTCTCACGCCTGCGCCTGGTGTCCTTGCTGCGTATCAGCTTGCTGGCCGCACTGGCCGTATCCTTTGTGGGCACCATCGGCTTTGTGGGCCTGATTGCGCCGCATATTGCCCGCCGCCTGTTTGGTGAAGATCACCGTTTCTACCTGCCCGGCAGTGCGCTGGTGGGTGGGGTAATTCTGTCCCTGGCCTCGATTGCCTCGAAAAACATTGTGCCCGGCATCATTATTCCGGTCGGCATTGTCACCTCGCTGGTGGGTGTGCCCTTCTTCCTGGGCGTTGTGCTGCGACGCCAAATAAAGTGAACCATGCTTGAAGTCCACGATCTGAGCCTGTCTTACGGCAAACGCGAAATTCTGTCCAAGTTGACCATCGAGCCTTTGCAGCCCGGTCAGCTGGTGGCTTTGCTGGGCCCCAATGGTAGCGGCAAATCCACTCTGCTCAAGTCCCTGGCGGGGCTGCTCAAGCCCACCACCGGCGAGATCCTGCTGGACGGTCAGGAGCTGAGCGGCGTCAGCTTCGAGCAGCGCGCCCAAAAAGTGGTGTACCTGCCCCAATCCCTGCCCGCCTCGGTCCACCTGCGTGTGTTTGAATCCGTACTGGTGGCGGCCAATGCCTCGGCCCCTGGTGGCCACGCCCGCGATGTGGATCATGAGCACATCATGCACATCCTGCAACGCCTGGGCATTGCGCACTTGTCCATGCACTATCTGGACCAGCTTTCGGGCGGTCAGAAACAGCTGGTGGGCCTGGCGCAAGCCCTGATACGCAAGCCTACCCTGCTGCTGCTGGACGAACCCTTGTCGGCTCTGGACCTGAACTATCAATTCCACGTGATGGATTTGCTGGCCCAGGAAACGCACGACAATAATCTGATCACTCTGATCGTGCTGCATGACCTGAACGTAGCTCTGCGCCATAGTGACTATGCGCTGATGATTGAAGGCGGTGGTCTGCTGGCGCAAGGCGAGCCTGCCAAGGTGATTACCCCCAACTCGCTGGCCCAGGCTTATGGCGTACGCGCCCGCGTGGAGAGCTGCTCGCAAGGCACCTTGCAAATCATTATCGACGGGCTGCAAGAGCCTGTGCTGTGACCTTCGGAGAACCCATGAACATCCTGCGCCACCTGCTGCTGTCGCTGACCTTGCTCTTGCCTTTGGGCGTGCAGGCCCAGCCCATCGAAGTTACTGATGCCATGGGTCGTACCGTTACCCTGCCTGGCCCCGCCAAACGCATTGTGCTGACTCAGGCACGTCACTTCCCGGTACTGGCTTTGGTCCACCCCGAGCCTGCAAACCTGATTGCAGGCTGGTCGGACGAGTTCAAAACCTCCTTCTCCAACGAGTACGAGACCTATCTGAAGCGCTACCCGCAACTGGCCAATATCCCTATTGTGGGTCGCCATACGGCAGACACCTTCTCGATCGAACAGGCCCTGGCCCTGCGTCCGGATCTGGTCGTGCTGACGGCCGCCTTTGCGGGCCTGACTCCCGGCCAGGACACACGCGACTCGGCCCTGATCCAGCGCCTGACTGCCGCCAAAGTGCCCGTCATTGTGATCGACTTCTTTGTGAACCCGCTGGAGAACACCGTACCCAGCCTGCGCGCATTGGGCTACGCCGTGGGTGAGAAAGAACGCACCGACGAGTTCATCCAGTTCTACGAAGAACACATGCAGGGCGTTGCCCAGCGACTGGCCGATCTGCCCAAGGAAGATCATCCGCCCGTTTTTGTGCATGCCCATGCAGGCAGCACGGACTGCTGCAACTCGCCCGGCGCAGGCACCTTTAACGACATGATCAGCTATGCAGGCGGCCACAATATTGGCGCGGATGTCCTGAAAAGCTCCACCGGCAAGCTGAATTTTGAATACATCAATTCCCGCGCGCCTGTGGTCTATGTGGCTACGGGCACCGGCGCAGGCAAGCGCACCACCTCCGGTGGATTGGCTATTGGCACAGGCGTCAGCGAAGACCAGGCTCGTAAAAGCTTGCAGGCCATTATCGATGGCAACCGTCTGCAAGCCTTGCCAGCCGTGCGCAGCGGCAATAGCCACGGCATCTGGCATGCCTTCAACGATTCACCTTTGCACATGATCTTTATCGAAGCTCTGGCGGCCTGGATTCACCCCGACCGCTTCCAGGGCGTCTCGGCTCTGAAAACACTGGAAGAAGTGAACCAGCGCTTCCTGACCGTACCGATGGAAGGCACCTACATGATTGATTTGAAGCCCACCCCCTAAGCCTTCATGTCACGCCTGATTCCACTGGAACTGCCGCCTGCGGGCGGCCATCCCCATCACGTCTTGCTACGCCTGCCAGACAGCAAGCCAGAACAAGGCCCCCTGTCTTTGCTGTGCCTGCTCGATGGTCAGTGGACCTTGCCCTTGCTGGAAGAAAGCGGCCACCCCGCCTTGCAGCACTGCGCGATTCTGTCGCTGGGCTATCAAGGCGATCGCGATCAGATCACACGGTATCGCGCCCTGGACTACACCCCGCCCAGCCCGGACGGCACTCTATGGGAAGACCCACGCGTCCCCCAATGGCAGGCGGGTGGCGCTCCTGCCATGATCGAACAAGTGCGTATGGCGCTAGCCTTGGCCCAAAGCATGGAGCCTGCGCTGACCCGTTCGCGCATCAGCCTGTACGGCCACTCCTACGCTGGCCTGTTCGTGCTGTATGCCCTTAGCCGGCAAAGCCTGCCCATTCAGCACTACCTGTGCGCCAGCCCTTCCTTGTGGTGGCGTGATCCCCTGATCTGGACCTTGCTGGAGCGGGTAGACAAGCCGGTGCTGGTAGATATTCTGGCCGGTGCCTCCGAGGCCTGGTATCCGCTTAGCGCTCAGGCAGCGGGCCCGGAAGGACGCAAAAATGGTGTGCCTACCCTGCCCACCATGCAAAAACTCCAAGCGCACTTGCAAGCCCAAGGCATGCAGGCGAATCTGCATGTTCTGCCCGGAGCCGGCCACGGCCACGTTCTGGCACAAGCCACCTTGCGTGCCCTGGAACTGGCTTGTGGCGCGGCTTAGCCGTGTTCTCCCGGCGCGCATGACGCGCCTTTTCACTTCATATCCAAGTTTTCCCGCCCTAGGGTAACTCCCCCCATTCATCCTCTTGTTTTAGGCCTCAACTTCTTTTAGTCTGTATTTATATGCAAGTGCATAGAAATCAAAAAAAGAGATTGGAGACAAACATGAAGGTAGCGGTATTAGGTGGCGGGCACGGTTGTTACGCAGCAGCGGCAGACTTGAGCGAACAGGGCCACGAGGTCCGTTTATGGCGTCGTGATACGGCCCAGTTGCAGCCCTTGCTGGACCGTCCAGTCATGACCTTGAAAGACGAAGCAGGCGAGCGCGAAATCCCCATTGCCAAAGTCTGCGCCGATATTGGCGAGGCCATCGCCGGTGCCGATCTGGTACTGATTCCTTCGCCCGCCATTGCCCAAACCGATATTGCCCGCGTCATGGCTCCGCACCTGACAGACGGCCAGGTCGTATTTCTGCCCCCAGGCACCTTTGGCTCCTTCATCATGAGCGAGATCGTGCGCGGCACCGGCAACAAGGCCGATGTCAGCTGGGCCGAAACCGGCACCCTGCCCTGGCTGGCCCGCAAACATGGCGATACCGTCATCAACATCACCACCCGCGCCACCCGCCTGCCTACTGGCGTGTACCCTGCGCGTAATACCGATCACGCCCTGGATGTGATTGGCAAGGTCTTCCCCAGCGTGGAGCGCTGCGAAGATGCCCTGTCTGGTGCCTTGATGAACGCCGGCCCCATCATCCACCCACCGCTGATCATGATGAACGCAGGTCCGCTGGAGCACTTCCCGGCCTGGGACATTCATAACGAAGGCACTCAGCCTTCGGTCCGTGCCGTGACCACGCAACTGGACAATGAGCGCATGCGCATTCGTGAAGCGCTGGGCTACGGTGCCCCGCACTTCCCGCTGTCCGACCATTATGAAAACGATCAGTGGATGTATGGCGACCGTTCCTCGCACTCCAAGCTGGTGAAAAGCGGCGACTGGCGCGAGAAGATCGACCTGCACGAACACCGCTACATGCGTGAAGACACCATGCTAGGTCTGGCCTTCTTTGCCTCGGTAGCCGACTGGGCCGGTGTAGATGCTCCCGTCACCAAAGGCTTGCTGGCGATTGCCGGTGCCATCGTGGGTGAAGATTTGCGCCAAGGCCAACGCACACTGGCCAGCCTGGGTCTGGACACGATGAGCTGCGAGCAACTGCAAGAGATGCTGCAAGCCGGGAGAGCCTGATGAACGCGCCCGCCCCAATCAAACGTATCGTTGCGGTGGGCGCAGGTCGCATGGGGCGGGGCATCGCCCTGGCCTATGCGCTGCGCGGCCAAGCCGTGACCTTACTGGATTTCAAACCCCGTCAGCCTGCTGATAGTGCCCGTCTGGAAGCCGAAATACGCCAGGAATTGCGTGCCACGCTGGACCAGCTAGCCGACCTGGGCATGTTCGCCGCCGAGCAGATCGACGGCTACCTGGCCTGCATCAGCGTCGCCCCCTTGAGCGAAGCAGCACAAGTGCTGGGCCAGGCCGATCTGATTTACGAAGGCGTGCCCGAAACTCGCGACGCCAAGACCGACGCACTGGGACGCATCGGCGAACTGGCTCGGCCCGATGCGCTGATCGCCTCCACCACCTCCACCATGCTGGCCTCCGATCTGGCCCCCATGTTGAGCCACCCCGAGCGTTTCCTGAATGCACACTGGCTCAACCCGGCCTTTCTGATTCCATTGGTTGAAATCAGTGCCCACCCCGGCACCAGCCAGGAAACCTTGAACCGCCTGCAAAGCAATCTGGAGTCCATCGGCAAAGTGCCTGTGGTCTGTGGCTGTCACCCCGGCTTCATCGTTCCACGCCTGCAAACCCTGATCATGAACGAGGCCGCTCGCATGGTTGAGGAAGGCGTAGCCAGCGCAGCCGATATTGATAAGGCCACCCGCTACGGCCTGGGTTTCCGCTTTGCCAGCATCGGCGTGCTGGAGTTCATCGACTACGGCGGCAACGACATTCTGTATCACGCCGGGCAATACCTGTCGCAGAACCTGGACCCGGAACGCTACGCCGTACCCGACATCATCACCCGTTATATGGAAAGTGGACGCAACGGTCTGCGCAGCGGACAAGGCTTTCACGAATACCCGGTGGACCAGCAACAAGCGTATCGACGCGACGTGCTGGCCCGCGTACTGGGAATGCTGGATCACATCGGCCTGGCCCCTGCCCGCGCCGAACACCTTGCCAAGGAGACACAGGAATGAAAAAAGACTCCCACGCTGCGCCTTCGTCTTGCTGCCCTCCAAGAGGGCGCTCTTCATCTTGGGACGGCCCTGCGATGAAGAAAACCGCTGCGTTGCTGTTTGCCCTGATGAGCTGTCACGGTCTGAGCCAGGCTCAGGAAGTCCCCACCTTGCGGGTAGGCTGGACCATTCCGGGCGAGGAAGCCAAATACCTGATGGCCAAGCGCCCCGAGCTGTTCCCGCAACTGGGCAAGAAATATCAAATCCAGTGGACTCAGTTCCAGGGCACTTCGCCCATGGTGCAAGCCATGCGTGCTGGCGTTCTGGAATGCTCCACCATGGCCCCCATGTCGCTGGCCAATGGCGCTATTGAAAGCGGTCTGGAAGCCTATATCGTGGCCCAGCACGTGCACTCGGACGATGATCACTTCTCCGTCTACTGGGCCGTGAAGGAAGACAGCCCGATCAAGACTGCGGCGGACCTGAAAGGCAAGGTCATTGGCACCAATGCTTATGGAGCCGGTGTGTACTTCGACATGCTGCTGTGGCTGCGCCAAAACGGTATCGACCCGGACAAGGACGTGAAAATCGTTGAAACCGGCTTTCCCCCTGCGGCCGACGCCATTCGCAGTGGCCGCATTGATGCCGGCCCCATGGCCCAGCCCTTTGCCCTACTGAACGAGAAGAAAGGCGGTTTGCGCAAACTGTTCTCCCTGTCCGAAGTGGCCAGCCCATCCGTACAGATTTTCGAAGCCTGCAGCAAATCCTATAGCGACGCCAATCCCGAAGTGGTGCGCGCCTATGTGCAGGACTTGAAAACAGCCATGGGCATGCTCAGCAAAGATCCTGCACTGGCCGTAGAAGTCACGGCACAAATTACCCGTGCGCCCAAGGACTTGCTGGCCCAGTACCTGTTCACCGACAAGGACTTTGCCCGCGTCCCGGATATGCAGCCCAATCTGGAATCCATCCAGGGCACCTACGACCGCTATCACAAGGCTGGTTTCCTGAAGAAAGCCTTGAACGTGCAGGACTTTTATCGGGCTGATTTACGCGAGGCAACACCATGATTGAACTGGATGGTGTCGGTAAAACCTTTAACACCCGGCAGGGCCGCAGCCATACGGCCCTGCAAGACATCGCCCTGAGCATTCCGGCAGGGCGATTCGTGTCTATTCTGGGACCCAGCGGTTGCGGCAAAAGCACCCTGCTCTATATGTTAGGGGGCTTTGAGTCCTGCTCCAGCGGCCAGATCCGCGTCAAGGGCAAGCCCATTACCGGCCCAGGCCCGGACCGGGGCCCGGTGTTTCAGGAGTATGCCCTGTTCCCCTGGAAAACCGTGCTGGGAAACGTGGCCTACGGCATGCGCGAACAAGGCATGCCCAAGGACCAGGCCGAACAGCGCGCCAGCGAATGGCTGGACAAGGTCAAGCTGGGGCCTTACGCCTCCTTCTATCCACGTGAACTGTCCGGCGGTATGCGTCAGCGTGCGGCCATCGCCCGCACCCTGGCCTATGAGCCGGACATCCTGCTGATGGACGAGCCCTTCGGGGCGCTGGATGCCCACACGCGCGTCACCCTGCAAACGGAACTGCTCAGCTTGTGGGAGCAGTTACGCAACACCGTGGTCTTTGTGACGCACGGCGTGGACGAGGCCGTCTTCCTGTCCGATACCGTGATTGTCATGACTGGCTCGCCCGGCCGCATCAAGGAGGTAGTGGAGATTGACCTGCCCCGCCCCCGCGTCCGTAGCGAGCTGCTGCGCAATCCGGTCTATCAGGAAACCATTATTCGTCTGGAGCAATCCTTGATGGCGGAGGCCCACCCATGACGCCACAGCACTGGTATGAACATCGCTGGGCCTCCTTGGTCATGGCGGCCATTCTGGTGCTGCTGGCCTGGGCAGGGCTGGCCCGTTGGGTAGGGCTGGATTCCTTCCCCAGCCCTTGGGCGGCCTTGGGCGAACTGCCTGCCCTGATCAGCGACCCGATGGCCTGGTCGGCAATCCTGCAGTCGGTTGGCCGCATGTTTGCCGGTTATGCCCTGGCACTGGTCGTAGCCGTCCCCCTGGGTCTGGCCATGGGCCGCAGCCGCCTGGTCTATACCGCTTTCTATCCTCTGGTGGCCCTGGCCTATCCCATGCCCAAAGCGGCCTTGATGCCGATCTTGATGCTGTGGTTCGGTCTGGGGGATTTCTCCAAGATCCTGGTTATTGCGCTGGGCGTGTCCCTGCCTTTGCTCTATCACAGCTATCACGGCGCAACCCGCATCGAGCCCAAGCTGATCTGGGTCGCCCAGTCCATGGGCATGGGGCCCATTGCCCGTCTGGGCAAGATTGTTCTGCCCGCCTCCTTGCCGGAAGTCATGATTGGCTGCCGGGTCGGGGTGGTCATGGCCCTGATCGTGATGGTGTCCTCCGAGATGATTGCGCGTCAGGAAGGTATAGGCAATCTGCTGTTCACCTCCATGGATATGGCGCAGTACTCCACGGTGTATGCCGTCATCATGCTGCTGGCCGTGCTGGGCATTGCCTGCGATGCGCTGTTCGAGTTTGTCCGCAAACGCTGCACACACTGGCATGACTCGACCCAGAGCCTGATGGACAAAGGATGACGCTATGACCACCAAAACCTTAGCCTCACCGGGACAAGCTATGCGTTCTACTCAAACCCGCCCGGCCAAACGCCGGGATTTGTCGGGACTGTCTTTATGCATCAGTCCGGCCCTGATGCTGATTGTCTGGGAGCTGTGCACCCGCTCGGGCTGGGTCAGCCCGCAGTTGCTGCCTGCCCCCTCTTCCATTCTGATGCGTGTATTGGAACTGGCCGGTCAGGCGGACTTCTGGCAGAACCTGGGCATCACCGTCTACCGCCTGATCAGTGGTTTGCTGATTGCCTGTGTGGCCGGTGTGGCCCTGGCGCTGATTGCACAGCTGACGCGCTGGAGCTCGTTTCTGCTGGATGCCCTGATCCGTCTGCTGGCCCCTATCCCCAAGATCGCCCTTTACCCGGCACTGATCCTGATCATGGGGTTTGAAAGCTCATCGAAAATCGCTCTGGTGGTCTCGGATGCGATTTTCCCTGTGCTGATGGCCAGTTGGGTGGCTGCGCAAACGGTGGACCGCAAGCTGATCTGGTCGGCGCGTGCCGCCGGGACATCTCGCAGCGCCTGCCTGTGGAAAATCATTTTGCCCGCCATCAGCCCGACCGTGCTGGCCGGTGTACGGGTGGCAGGCGTCATTGCCTGCGTGGTGGTCTTTCTGGCCGAGATGATTGCCTCCACCGACGGTCTGGGCCATATGCTGACCGCCGCCGCACGCAGCTACCGCACGATTGATATGTTTGTACCCTTGGTCTGGATCTGTGTGCTGGGCTTCGCACTGAACCTGACGATTGCCGCTTTGCAGCGCAAAGTGGATCATACGAACTGACACTGAACCAACCACTTGCCCGGCCAATGGCAGCGCTGGCCGGGCTTTCGCAGGCTCACTCAATCACTCTGAACGAGTAGCCTGCTTTTTTTGCATCAAGGAAGCCGCTTCACTATGGCCAGCCGTACTCTGACTGACGCCTATACCGGGCACGATACGTTTATCCCCTATCTGCTCAATCGCAGCACCTCGGCCTTAAATGCTGACTTTCAAACCTTGCTGCGCAGCCATGAACTGACCCTGCTGCACTGGCGTGTGCTGGCTTTTCTGAACGAAACCGATGGCCTGGGCGTCAGTACCCTGGCGCAATATACCGACGTGGATCAAACCACCTTGTCGCGCGCCCTGGTGGTAATGGAAAACGCGGGCCACCTGTCCCGCCAGCCCGACCCGTTGGACCAGCGCCGTGTACTGATCCATCTGCATGAGCAAGGTCGCCAGCACTTTCTGCGTGTTCTGCCCGCGGCTCTGGACATTCATCACCGCGCCATCCAGGGCTTTTCGGCGGAAGAACTGACCCAGTTGCGCCAGTTCCTGAACCGCATTCGCGCCAATATCAATGGAGATGCGCGCTAAATAGCCCGCCCCTGTGCGTTTTTATAAAGCGTCCGCGTGACCGTTTTCATGCCGTTGTCACCCTGAATCCGCCCCCAATCGGGGCGCGTTGCCTTTAAAGACCCACGCATGAAATGGACATTCAAGGGTATGAGCCTTTATTTACGTCAGGAAAGACCATAAAATGATAATGATTAACATTTAGTAGCGCAGCCTCCTGCCTGAGATGTCCTGCCAGGCAAGCTTGGCTTTCTTACGGAAAATAAGATCTCGTGACTCTCTCCCCTACCCGTGCTGGACGTCGCCAGCTTTTGCTGGCTGCCGCAGCCAGCCCTTTGCTGTTTGGCGTTCCCCGCCTGCTTCGCGCCCAAGACGGTCCCCTGAAAATTGCCCTGCTGACATCCTTGTCCGGCCCCTTCGCCTCCTTGGGCGAAAGCATGCGCGCCGGTCTGGAGTTGATGCTGCAACAGTGCAATTACGAGATGGGCGGGCGCAAGGTGCAGTTGCTGGTAGAAGACGACCACGGCAAACCGGACGAAGCCATCCGTAAAGTGCGCAAGCTGATCGAGCGCGACAAGATCGACGTTCTGGGCGGTGTCATCAGCGCCAATATCGCACTGGCCATTCGTGACATCGTGCACGATGCGCAACTGCCTACCTTCATTTCCAATGCCGCTGCCAATGGTCTGGCGCGTGAAGCCGCCAGCCCCTACGTGTTCCGCCCCACCAAAACCAGCTGGATGCTGGGCCACACCGGCGCTTTGTGGACTTTCGAGCATATCGAAAAATCCGGCGGCATCACGCTGGGTTCGGACTACACCGCTGGCCGCGAATACATTGAAGACTTCGCCAATACTTATCAGGAACAAGGCGGCACGCTGGGTGAGCGCATCTGGACGCCCTTGGGCACACCCGACTTCGCACCTATCCTGATGAATCTGGCCGCCAGCAATCCCAAATTTGTCTACACGTTTCTGGCCGGTGCCGACGCTGTGCGTTTCCACCAGCAAATGCAGGACTACCAACTGCACGGCAAGATCCAGATTGTGGGCCCCGGTGCCCTGTTCGATCAGGAAGACGTGATTACCGCTGTGGGCGAAGCTGCTTTAGGTGGCGTCAGTACCTTCCACCAATCGCCCGGCGCTCCGGCTGCCCAGGACTTTGTGGCTGCTTACCAGGCCAGCCGTGGCCGTTTGCCCGGCGAAGCCAGCACCTCCGGTTACGTGACCGGCCAGGTCATCAAGGCCGGTCTGGATGCGGTCAAGGGTGATCTGTCCAACAAGGCGGCCTTCAAACAGGCCCTGCTGGACAAGCCTATCAACACGGCCTTTGGCCCCATGGCTTTTGACCCGCGCAATAACCAGTCCATTCTGGATATTTACGTCAACCGGGTGGAAAAAGACGCGCAAGGTCGCCCCTTTAACACGGTGGTCCACACTTACCAACGTATCCAGGACCCCGGCCCGCGTTCTTGAGCTCCACCTTGTCTTATTTTCTGCTTCAAATCCTCAATGCCCTGTCCTTCTCAGCACTGCTGATGTTGGCGGGGCTGGGGCTGTCTTTAGTGCTCAGCCTGATGAACTTCATCAACCTGACACACGGCTCTTTTTTCCTGCTGGGCGGCTATATCAGCGTCCAGTGGCTGGCATCCGGCGCGCCGTGGTGGCTGGCCTTTCCCGCCGCTTTCGCACTGTGCGGGCTGATGGGCCTGTTGCTGGACCGTTTCCCCTTTCGCCAGTTCTACCAGCGCACCCACTTGATGCAGGTGCTGCTGACCTACGGCCTGTCCGTCATTCTGGCGGATTTGATGCGCTGGGGCTTCAGCGCCGACACGCTCTCGCCCATGCTGCCGCAGGTACTACGTGGCGGGGTGTGGATCATGGGCCTGCCCTTTCCCACCTATCGTCTGTTCCTGATCGTCACCGGCCTGACGCTGGCCTTGCTGTTCTGGTTCCTGCTGGATCGCACCCTGTGGGGTGCCGCCATTCGCGCTTGCGTGCAGGACGCCCAGATTGTCGAAACCCTGGGCTTGAACTCGCGTCGCCTGTTCGCCATCGGCATGGCACTGGCCGCCGGTCTGGCCGGTTTGGGCGGCGCCCTGGGCGCTGGCATGCTGTCGGTCTACCCCGGTCTGGATGAAGAGATCCTCTTGCTGGCCTTGCTGGTGGTGGTCATTGGCGGCTTGAACTCGGTACGCGGCACCTTGCTGTGCGCGCTGATTCTGGGTTTCGTCACCACCTTTGCCCGCGTCTGGGTTCCAGCCTTTGCCAATGCCGCTACCCTGGCCGTCATGCTGGGCCTTCTGCTTTGCTGGCCCAATGGCTTGAGCAAATCCGCTACGCGTCAGGTTTAAATGAACAAGCTCAACACCTGTCTGCTGCGCACTGGACTTTGGCCTGCTCTGGCTTGCCTGGTCTTGCTGAGCAGTTATTTCTGGGGCGACGCCTTCTTGTGGCGCTTTGGCACCGAAGCCCTGCTGATTGCTTGCGCAGTCCTTAGCGTCAATCTCCTGATAGGTTACGGCGGTCTGGTATCCCTGGGCCACGGTGCGGTTTTCGGCTTTGCCGCCTACGCCACCGCTGTCAGCAGCCAGTATTGGGGCGCGTCCCTGCCGCTGATGCTGCTGGTGGGCATTGGGGCGGGCACCCTGTTGTCCATATTGATGGCGCTGATCAGCCTGCGCAGTTCCGAGCTGTTTTTCATGGTGGCTACGCTGGTCGCCGGGCAATTGATCTGGGAAGTTGCATTTCGCTGGCGTGATGTCACGGGCGGTGCCGATGGCCTGCGCGGTTTCCCGCGTCTGAGCCTGGGCGATCTGCCCTTGAGCGCCCCTTACACCCTGATGATTCTGGCCCTGGCGCTGGCGGTCATCTGCTGGTTGCTGCTGCGTTCTTTCAGCCGCGCCCCAATCGGGCTGGCCTTGACCGGTCTGCGCGATCAGCCCTTGCGCATGGCCGCCCTGGGTTATCAGGCATGGCGTATCCGCCTTTACACCTTCATGATTGCAGGTGCGGTAGCGGGTGCTGCTGGCGGCCTGTATCCCTTTGCGAATCAGTACGTCAGCCCGCAGCAAGTGCATTGGAGCTTCTCGGCCACGCTCATCATCATGGGTGTGATCGGTGGCATACGCACCTGGCGTGGCGCATTTATTGGGGCCACCTTCTATCTGTTTGCCCAGACCTACCTGAGCTCCTACACGGATCGTTGGCAGTTACTGGTAGGTTTGATCTTTGTGCTGACAGTTCTGTTCATGCCCAATGGTCTGGCAGAACGACGCAAGAGGTCTGCATGAGCGTTTTATTAAGCACTCGCGAACTGGCCTTGCATGTAGGCGGTCTGGATATCCTGACGGACGTCAGCCTGGAGCTGCGTGCGGGCGAAACCCTGGGGCTGATTGGCCCCAATGGCGCAGGTAAAACCACGCTGTTCAACATCATCAGTGGTCTGGCCTCTCCTTCCAGCGGTCAGGTATTCCTGGAAGGCAAGGACCTGCGCAATCTGGGTCCGATTGAACGCGCCAAACAAGGCATGGTGCGCAGCTTTCAGACCAGCCGTATTTTTCCTGAACTGACCCTGCTGCAAAACCTGGCTCTGGCCGTGCGCATCAAAAAAGATTGCGCCTACCACTGGTGGGGCCGCAAGGCCGCCCGCGCCGCCAGCCAAGAAGCAGCCGAAGCATTGCTGGAACATAGCGCCCTGGCCGGCCGGGGCCATGTGCTGGGTCGATCCCTGTCCTATGGAGAGCAGCGCATTCTGGATTTGCTGATCGCCTTGGCGCAGCAACCCCGCGTGCTCTTGCTGGACGAGCCTACCGCTGGTCTGTCCGAGTCCGAATCGCGTGAAGTCATGGCATTGGTCCACGCCATGCGCGGCCAATGTGCCGTGCTGCTGATCAGCCATGACATTGATATTGTTTTCCAGGAATGTGACCGGATTGCCGTGCTGTCATCGGGCACCTTGTTGACCTGCGACACCCCGGACGCCGTGCGCCAGCACGAAGGCGCGCGTCAGGCCTATCTGGGCGAACTGGCTTTGGAGACGGCATGAGCACAGCGCTGAACATCTCCGGCCTGCATGCACGCTACGACCGTGCCGACATTCTGCAAGAAATTTCGCTGGATATCCCCGCCGGGCAAAGCGTGGCCCTGCTGGGCCGCAACGGCGCCGGAAAAACCAGCCTCCTGCACTGCCTGTTCAATATGGGCCCGCAGTGGAGCGGACAAATCAATGTGCACGGGAAAAACATTGCAGGTTGGCCCACGCACAAAATCGCCCTGCTGGGCATGGCTTTGGTACCACAAGGCCGGGGCCGTTTCCCAACGCTGACCGTGCAGGAAAGCCTGCGTTTGGCCGGGCTGGCTCGACGTCCGCGCTCGGATGATCGTTGGACGCTGAACAGTATCTACGAAGCCATGCCGCGTCTGTACGAACGCCGCCAGTCCTCCTGCTCCGCCTTGAGCGGTGGCGAACGACAATTGCTGGCACTGGCCCGTGCGCTGCTGACGCAGTCCTCCATTATTGTTCTGGACGAACCCAGCGAAGGCCTGGCTCCCATGACGATTCAGGACACCTTGCTGCCGCAGCTGCAAACGCTGAACGAGCAAGGCATTACCGTACTGATCGCCGAACAGAATTTAAGTCTGGCTCTGCAGTTGGCCGAACGCGCTTTGTTATTGGGTAATGGTCAACTGGTGTATGACGGCCCTGCCGAGCAACTGCGCCAGGACGCCGCCCTTTTGCAACGCCATTTGGGACTTTGACATGCTGTCTGTATACAGTTTGTCGCTTCCCTTACCCGCTGGTATGGAATCCTGGTTACGAAACCAGGTTCCCGACCACACCTTGGCGGTGATTGCCCGTCGCAGACAGCAGTCGGACCAGCATTTAAGCCTGCTGGCCCACGGTGCGCTGCGCCATTTTCTGGCGCCCTTGCTGGGCTGCACGCCGCGCGCCGTTCCCATCACCCAACTGGAACATGGCAAGCCCGTGCTGGATCTGGACGATGCCGATCTGCACTTTAGCCTGTCGCACAGCGGCGAGCGAGTGCTGATTGGAATTGCCAACCGAACTATAGGCGTAGACATCGAGGCCATGCGCCTGCCCGTCAAAGCAGGGCTGGTCGAACATTGCAGTGTGCCGTCCGAGCGTTCCTGGCTAAAGAGCGATCTGGACTTCTACGCGCTTTGGTGTGGCAAAGAGGCCGCCCTGAAACATGCAGGCACGGGTTTTCATATTCAGCCTCAAGAATTATCCTTGGACGGTCACCCAGATCATGGATGCACCGTACAATCCCCCCATCCCATCTTGCAAGGTTTGGTGGTGCACAGTCACCGGCCGGTGGAAAACTATGCCGCCGCCATCTGCCTGAACACCCCCTTTGCTCCGTGGACAGTCAGCTTTTTGGACAGCGCTCAACTGCCTGACACCAAGCTGACTGAGCACGAGTAAATCTGACAAGCCTACTTATTTATGTAATAGTTCTCATTACCATGATGAAATCTATTCCTGTTGAACAAATTTGGCCTGACGCTTTTGCCCAGCGATACCGCGATGCTGGACACTGGCAAGGGGAAACTTTTGGCGCTTTGCTGCGCACGCGCGCGCAAAACCACCCGGAACGCGAAGCCATTGTTGGCGGCACCCAGCGCTGGACCTATGGCGCGCTGGACCAGTACGCCAGTCAGATCGCGGCGGGCCTGCTGCAAGCCGGTCTGCGCAAGGGCGACCGCGTCCTGGTGCACCTGCCCAACATCCCTGAGTTTGTCAGTGTGATCTTTGGTCTGTTCCGTGCCGGTCTTTTGCCCGTGTACGTCCTGCCTGCGCACCGCATCACCGAAGTCGAACACTTTGCCAATACTGCTCAAGCGCGCGCCTATATTGGTGTGGACGCTCATGCCGGTTTTGACTACCTGCCTTTGGTGCGCGAACTGCGTGAACGCTGCCCACAGGTCGAGCAGGTTTACATCGTGGGCGACGCACAAGAATTTACGTCCCTGGCCCAGTTGCAAAGCAGCGCTGCCAATGTAGACGTACCCGTATCGGCGGCCCAGCCTTCCGAAGTGGCGTTCCTGCAAATCTCGGGGGGCAGCACCGGCTTGTCCAAGCTGATCCCCCGCACGCACGACGACTACATCTACACCTTGCGCGAGAGCGCCAAGATTGCCGGACTGGACGAGAACAGTGTGTTTCTGGGCGCTTTGCCCATTGCCCACAACTTCCCCATGAGTTCACCCGGTTTTCTGGGTGCACTGTACGCCGGAGCCAAAGTGGTGCTGAGCCCCGCCCCCAGCCCGGACGTTTGCTTTGAGCTGATCGAGCGCGAAGGCGTAACCGACACCAGTCTGGTCCCCCCGCTGCTGATGCTGTGGATGGATGCAGCCACCAAGACCAATGCCAAGCTGGATTCATTGAAAGTAATCCAGGTGGGCGGTGCCAAATTGAACGCCGAAGCGGCCAAGCGTGTACGTCCTACTCTAGGTGTGACCTTGCAGCAGGTGTTCGGCATGGCCGAAGGTCTGGTGAACTACACCCGCCTGGACGATCCCGAAGACACCATCATCAACACACAGGGCCGTCCCATCAGCCCGGACGATGAAATCCTGATCGTGGACGACAACGGCAATCCGGTCGCCCCTGGGGAAACCGGCTATCTGCTGACACGGGGTCCTTACACGATCCGTGCCTACCACAACAACCCCGCGGCCAATGCCCGCTCCTTTACCGAGGACGGCTTCTATCGCACAGGCGACGTGGTACGCATGACGCCCGAAGGCTACTTGATGGTTCAGGGCCGTGCCACTGACCACATCAACCGCGCTGGCGAGAAAATCTCCGCCGAGGAAATTGAAGATCATCTGCTGGCTCACCCGCAGGTCTTTGATGCTGCCGTGGTATCGGTGCCCGACGAGTTTCTGGGCGAGCGCAGCTGCGCTTTCATCATCCCCAAGGATGACAAGCCCCGCGCGATTGAACTGAAGAAATGGATACGCAGCCGCGGTCTGGCCGACTTCAAAGTGCCGGATCAAATCGTGTTTGTGGACCGTTTCATGGAAACTGCGGCCCTGAAGATCAGCCGCAAGGAATTGCGCGCCCAACTGCGCGAACAACTCGAAAACACAACGCAAGAACAATCATGAGTACTGCACTTACCCTGGAACGCATGCGCGCAGATATTGCCGCCATGCTGCATGAAGACCCCCAGGACATTCTGGATGATGACAATCTGATCGACCTGGGTCTGGACTCTATGCGCGTCATGACCCTGGCCACCCGCTGGCGCGAAGCTGGCGCTCCTATCGAGTTTTCCGAGATGGCCTCGGTGGTCACCTTGGGCCAGTGGTGGTCCATGATCGAACGCGCCCAACAAAACGGCCGTTGATTTTCTTACTGCAACACGCTTATGTTTAGCTCCCCTTCCGAACTGCCATTGCGCCCCCTGACCGAAGCACAAGAAGGTCTGTGGTACGCCCAGCGTTTGGACCCGCTCAACCCGATTTTCAATACCGGGCACTGCACGCATATCCATTCGGCGCTGGACACCGCGCTGTTTGCGCAAGCCATCAATCTGACGCTGACCGAAGCCGATGCCTTGACCTTGCGCATGGTGGACACGCCAGACGGCCCGGCCCAGTACCTGCGCCCGCAAGAGCCCATTCAACTGGAAATTGTGGACCTGTCTGCCCACGCAGACGGGGCCGAACAAGCCCAAACCCAGCTGATGGCAGACCTGCGCACACCGCTGGACCCAACCGTTGCGCCACTGGCACGACACATCCTGTTTGTACTGGGGCCCAAGCACCATCTTTGGTATCAGCGTATCCATCATCTGGCCGCTGACGGCTATGGCATGGCACTGATCGAGACGCGAGTGGTCAAGCTCTACAAGGCCCTGCTCAGTGGCCGTGAAGATCATGGGCATGCGCTGGAATCGTTCACCCTTTTACAGGATGACGATCAAAACTATCGGAGTAGCGAGCGCCGCAGCAAGGACAGACAGTTCTGGCTGGACACATTAAGCGATGCAGAACCCGCCCAAAGCCTGAGCGAATCCCAGGCTTTGAGCGATCATCATTTCCTGCTGGCACGCAGCGCCGTCAAGCCCGAACTGACAGCCAGCCTGCAAGCATTGGCACAAAGCAGCGACATCAGCTGGCCAGACATTCTGACGGGCCTGACCGCCGCCTATGTGCGCCGTCACACCCGCCAGGACGAATGCACGGTGGGCGTGCCCTGGATGGGCCGTCTGGGCCATATCAGTGCCCGTATCGTCTCCACCGTCATGAACGTGGCTCCGCTGCGTTTGCAGATCGACGAATCCCAGCCGTTGAATCAGTACCTGATCCAAGTTTCCAAGGCTCTGCGTCAGGCGCGTCGTCATGGCCGCTACCGCAGTGAGCAACTGCGTCGTGATCTGGGTTTGCTGGGCGGCATGCGTCGTCTGCACGGGCCCATCATCAACGTGCTGCCGTTCGATGCGCCCTACGAACAAGCGGGCCTGACCGCCAGCCAGACCGTGCTGTGCGCTGGCCCCGTGGAAGACTTGAACTTCACCTTCCGCGCCCAACCCGATGCCAGTGGCTTGCGTCTGGAAGTGGAAGCCAACCCGCGTCTGTACACCGACGAGCAGATTCAAACCCATCTGGTCCGTCTGGAGCAGTTCCTGCTGCGCGCTTTGCAGGCCGATACCCTGTCCGCCGTGCCGACCTTGACGGATGCCGAACACCACCACTGGATTGAGACCGTCAACCAGACCGCTCACCCGGTTCCTGAAACAACGCTGTGGGCACTGATCCACGCCCAGTTGCAGGCTCACCCGGAACAAAGTGGCCTGGAATTTGAGGGCAAGAAGCTCAGCTACGCCCAGATCAACGAACAAACCGCCAATCTGGCCGCGCAACTGCGTCTGGCCGGTGTGCAGACCGGCGATATTGTCGCCGTGGCCCTGCCTCGTTCGCTGGAGCTGGTGCTGTCCTTGCTGGCTATTCACCGTGCTGGTGCTGCCTACTTGCCGCTGGATCTGGACCAGCCTGCCGATCGCCTGAACACCATCTTGCAGGCCGCTCAACCGCGACTGCTGGTCGGCCAGCCCGGTTGCACGCTCAATGCCTCTTTGCTGGTCCCGCAGCCTGAACAAACCTGCACTGCGCCAGACTGGGCCGCCGCCGGTCCGCACGATCCTTCCTACCTGATCTACACCTCCGGCTCTACCGGCACACCCAAAGGCGTGCTGGTTAACCACGACGCCATCGTCAATCGTCTGGTATGGATGCAGACGCACTACAGCATTGGTGCCGGTGATCGAATTTTGCAGAAAACCCCGGCCACGTTTGACGTGTCGGTGTGGGAGTTCTTCCTGCCCTTCCTGTCAGGTGCAACCTTGGTCGTCGCCCCACCACAAGCGCACCGCGATCCGGCTCATATTGCCCGCCTGATGCGCGAACAAAGCATCACAGTGCTGCACTTTGTCCCCTCCATGCTCAGCGCCTTCCTGGATGAGCCTGCCGCTCGTGGACTGGCTCCGCGTCTGGTGTTTTGCAGTGGTGAAGAACTGTCGGCCGCTACCCGCGACCGCTTCCATTCTCTGTTGAACGCCGAGCTGCACAATCTGTACGGCCCAACCGAAGCCGCCGTGGACGTGTCCTACTGGCCTGCGTCGCGGGATGACCAATCCCAGCCTGTGCCCATCGGTTTCCCCGTATGGAACACCGCCCTGTACATTCTGGACGAGCAGTTGCAACCTGTACCGCCCGGCGTGGCCGGTCATCTTTACCTGGCTGGCCGACAGTTGGCGCAAGGCTACTGGGGCCGCCCGGACCTGACTGAAGAACGCTTTGTGCCCGACCCTTACGCCCTGCATGGCGACCGCATGTACGCCACTGGCGATGTGGCCCGCTGGCGTGAAGATGGCGCGGTTATTTTCCTGGGCCGCTCCGATCACCAGATCAAACTGCGCGGTCAACGTATCGAGCTGGGTGAAATTGAAGCCTTGCTGGCGCGTCACCCCGATGTGGCCCACGTAGCCGTGATTGCCCGTGAAGATATACCCGGTCAAATGGCGATTGTGGCTTACTGGGTACCGCAAGCAGGCAGCCAGTGCACGGACAACACGCTGGCCGCTTATGTAGGCGAGCACTTGCCGTCCTACATGGTGCCCAGCGCCTGGATCAGCCTGGATGCCCTGCCGGTGACAGCCAACGGCAAGCTGGACCGCAAGGCGCTGCCCGTTCCTGCCTTGCAGGCCCGCTCGGCAGGCTTGCCGCTGGACGGTGCCACTCAGCACCAAATCGCCGCCGCTTTCGCCACCGTGCTGGAAAGCAGCGAAGCGTTTTACGCCGACGACGACTTCTTCGCCCTGGGCGGACACTCGCTGCTGGCTGCCAAACTGGCCTTGATACTGCGCGAAGCACGCGGTCAGGCCGTATCAATTGGCACTATTTTTGAATACCCCACTATTGCCCGTCTGGCCAAACATCTGGATCAGTCTGGCAGCGCAGCAGCCGATGGTTTTGGTCCCATCATCGCCTTGCGTCCGGGGCTGAACGACCAGCCCGCGCTGTTTGTGGTTCACCCGGCCGGTGGTTTGTCCTGGTGCTATGGGGCACTGGCACGTCACCTGCCTGCCGGCCGCGCTGTTTATGGCTTGCAAGCCAGTGTGCTGTCTGACGCCTCGCTGGGTCTGGATGGCAGCCTGGATGCCATGGCCAAGGTGTATGTGGATCGTATCGAGCAAGTTCAAGCACAAGGCCCCTACCATCTGGCAGGCTGGTCCGTGGGCGGCATTATTGCTCAGGCCATGGCCGTGGAGCTGCGTCGTCGCGGTCAACTGGTAGGCATGTTGTCCTTGCTGGACGCCTATCCCAGCGACGCGTGGCGCAACGAACCGGCCCCCGAGCCCAATGCCATCTACAAGGCGCTGCTGCATATTGCGGGCCACGACCCAGACAGCTTGCCCGACGTTTCCCTGACCCGTCAGGGTGTGGTGGACTTCCTCAAGCGCAGCGGTCACCCGCTGGCCGAGTTGCCCGACACGCGTCTGGACAGCGTATTTCAGGTGGTGGAAAACAATAACCGCCTGGTGCGCCTGTACGAGCATCACGTCTATGACGGCCCCATGCTTTATTTCCGCGCAGCGCTGGATCACGCCGGCACACAATTGCATCCCGATTTGTGGAAGCCCTATGCAGGGCAACTGGACGTGCATGACATTGCCTCCTTGCACGCGCATTTGACCGGTACTGAAGCCGTGGCCATCATGGCCCCGCTGATGGACTCGGCCATGGCTTTTGCCGAACAGGCACAAGCCCAACCTGAACTCGATGTATAAGCCATGTCTGTAAGACGTTTCTTTCTGGATATCTCGCCACTAATCGAAAGTCGAGCATTCCGCTTTGCCTACTTCGCTCGGGCCGCCACGGTGCTGGTCACCGGCATGTTGATGGTGGCTGCCAGCGTGCAGCTTTATGAGCTGACCAAATCCAGTGTGGCCGTTGCTTTCCTGAACGTATCCATGGCCACCCCCATGGTGCTGGCACTGATTGCCGGCGGTGTCTTGTCGGACCGCATGGACAGGCGCAGCCTGATGGTCTGGTCGCGCAGTGTCTACATCATCAGCGTGGTGCTGTTCCTGCTCAATACGCTGCTGCCCAACCCGCAGGTCTGGTTGATCTATGTGGCCGCTGCCATTGGTGGTGCGGCAGGCGGGATCAGCGTCCCGGCCATGATGTCCGCTACCCCGGCACTGGTCGGTCGAGACAAGCTGGCCGCTGCGGCCGCCCTGTCCGGTCTGGCCATGCAGTTGGGCGGTATTATCGGCCCCGCCTTGGCAGGCGTACTGATCTCCGGTCCTGGTCTGATTTTCTGCTACGTGATTGTCCTGTGCGGTGTCATCGTCACCCCTTTACTCTTGCGTGCTCTGCCGCCCTTGCCTCCGCAAGCGGGCAAGCAGCCCCAGAAAAATGCCTTCCAATCCCTGCGTGATGGCCTTGGTTTTGTGGCCAGCCACCCCTTGCTGCGCGCCCTGTTGCTGATTGATCTGGCTGCCCTGATTCTGGCCACGCCTTTGGCCCTGATGCCCGAGTGGGGCGACACCATTCTGAAAATGGGCGCCACCGCCACCGGCTATCTGTATGCCGCTCCGGCTGTGGGTGCCACGCTGGCCGCCCTGTCCAGTGGCTGGTGCCGTCAGGTATCCCGCCCAGGTGCCGCCATCGTGATTGCCGTACTGATCTGGGGCCTGGCGGTAGCAGCCCTGTCCGTGCAAGCGACCCTGTGGTGGGCACTGGTTTGCCTGGCCATCATGGGTGCTGCCGACACCATCTCCAAAATCATGCGTATGGCGCTGGTTCAGCACCACACCCCCGATTACCTGTTGGGCCGTGTCTCCAGCTTGTGGATGACGCAATATTCCCTGGGCCAGGCCCTGGGCAATATGCAAATGGGTTATCTGTCCCGTCTGCTAGGCCCGGCAGTCGCCGTAGCCGTGGGTGGTTTGGCCTGTGCCGCTGTCGCTTGCGGTTTCGGCGTGTTTAACCAAGGCCTGCGTTCGGCCAGCAAACAGGATGGCCCGCCCAATGCCTGACATCTCGCTTTTGTTCTACCCACGCCTGCTGCACGCCTGTAGAAAGATCTCCTACATGGACCGTCTTGTCGACCGAACCTTTATTTAGGATTAAAAGATGCTAATCAATGTCAATTGCATTCGCCGTACCCCTGCCGCACTGCTGCGCAAGGCCGGCCTGAGCGCAGCCGTCCTGTCCCTGTCCCTGGCCAATGCCTTTGCGGCCCCCGCTTTTGACCAGCCTGATGCTGACTTTCGCGGTTCCCTGAATGCTGCTGGCGTGGTCTATGCAGGCTCCGAAGCCCAACTGGCAGGCCGTGGTTTCACCCCCGGCCAGGAAGTGATCCTGCTGCAAAACGGTCACTCTCTGACCCCTCAAGCCCTGGTTGCCGACAAAGAAGGCAATCTGAGCACCAAGATCGCCATCCCCGCTGACGCCGCTGTGGGTGTGCACCCTGTGGTCATGCAAGTCAGCAAGCCCTCGACGGCCGACATCTTCAATCTGAAGGTGTCCCCAAAAGTTGAGCTGAGCGGTCAGGACAAATTCGAACTGCAATCCCAGCACCTGGTTCCCGGCTTGTACCAAAGCGCCTACAGCCCCAAGAACAAAGTGCTGTTCGTGACTTCCGCCGTGGGCCGCCCACCCGTCAAGCAGTCGCAATTGGTGAAAGTGAACCCCAAGACCTTGGCGGTTGAAGCCAGCGTGACACCTGCCGCCCAAAAAGGCCGTGACGATGGTCAGGTTCAAGCCGTTTACGGTGTGGACGTGGACGACAAGCAAGGCAATGTCTGGGTCACCAACACCCGCAGCAGCTCCATTGCTGTCTACAGCCAGAAAGACCTGAAACTGGTCAAACAGTTTGAAGACGGCGTCGTCAGCCACCCACGCGACGTGGTTGTAGACGAGAAAACAGACCGTGCCTACGTGTCCTCGCCCGGCGCCAACACCATAGCTGTATTCGACACCAAGAAGCTGACTCAGCTGGACCCGATCGAGCTGCAATCGAAGACCCGCAACAAGCCCGGCAGCATGAGCCTGATTCTGGACGCTGAAAAAGACCGTCTGTACACCGTCAGCGCCAGCACCAACGAGCTGATCATTATTGACCTGAAAAACGGCAATGCTCAAACCGTCTTCCCCGTGCCCGGTGCACGTGGTCTGGCTGGTGTGTCGGTAGACAGCAAGAATGACCAGGTCTACGTCGCCGCCCAAGGCAGCGACAACCTGCTGATCATCAATGCCAAAGACGGTGCCGTTCAGCACGACATCAAGATCGGTGCCGGTGCCCTGAACGTGGTCTTCGATCCCAAGACATCCCTGGCTTACGTGGCCTCCCGCGGTGCGGGCACCGTGACGGCCGTGAACGGTAAGGGTGAAATCGTTGCCAACCTGGACGGTGGCAGCTTCCCCAACCACGTCTCCCTGGATGGCGAAGGCAATGCCTATCTGGTCAACAAATCCAAAGGTAAGGATGACCAGACGGCTGACCGCATCACACGCCTGCACCTGAAGTAAACCGCCCGATGCGCCCCTTCCATGAAAAGGGGCGCCAAGGCAAAACCCTTGCCCCAAAAAGGACTCCTATGAATAGCCGTATAGCCGACCAAGTCCGCCATGCCACCATTGAAGAATGGTTAGGTCATTACCAGGCCGACAGCAGCGTATTTGCCTCTCCCACCGTCAGTTTGATGGCACACGGCACGGCACTGGAGCGGCATACCAACAATGCCCAAGGGCAACTGCTCTCTGATGCCCAAGCCTTGCTGGCGCAAGCCGCTCAGCAAGGTCTGGACGCTCCCCTGTTGATGGGAGTGATCCCCTTTAACCCGACTCGCCAGGCTTACCTGCGCGTTCCCAAAGAATATCAGCGCGATCCCGTCCTGCTGCGCCCGGTACAGCGCCCGCCGTTGGCCAAATCCAGCAACAGCATTGCCAGCCAAAGCCTGCTGCCTGATGGCGAAGGCTACGAAGACAGCGTCAGCCGCATCCTGGCAACGATGCGCGAACAGAACATTGCCAAAACCGTGATGGCCCGCACTGTCACCATCACCCTGAACGAAGCCCTGGACCGTCAGACTGTGTTGAGCAATATGCTCCACAGCAATCCTGCCGGTTACACCTACGCCCTGCCCTTGCCGGGCGGCAAGGCTCAAGACCCGGATCTGTTTTTTGGGGCCAGCCCCGAGTTGCTGGTGCGTCGCCAGGGCGATCTGGTTACCGTCAACCCGCTGGCAGGCACCGCCCCCCGCTTTGCCGACCCACAGCGCGACCAGGCCAGCGCCGACAGCTTGATGGCCTCCAGCAAAGACCTGCGCGAGCACGCCTACGTCATTGAAGACGTGGTGCGTATCCTGTCCCAGTTCTGCGACTCCCTGGACGTGCCTGATGGCCCCAGCCTGACCAGCACCGCCAACCTGTGGCACCTGTCCACCCGTATCAGCGGCCGTTTGCGTGACCCATCCGTCACCTCTTTGGAGCTGGCACTGGCCATGCACCCCACGCCGGCCGTTTGCGGCCTGCCCACCCAGCCCGCCATGCAGGCCATCGAGGCCACTGAAGTCTTTGATCGCGGCTACTTTGCAGGCGCCATAGGCTGGAACGACCACGAAGGCAACGGCGAATGGGCAGTCGCCATTCGTTGCGGCCATTACACCCAGCAAGGGCTGACCTTATCGGCTGGCGCCGGCATTGTGGACGGCTCCGTCCCTGCCCTGGAACGCCAGGAAACCGGCAATAAACTCATGACCCTGATCAACTCATTGGGTCTGGCCCAGAACATAACAATCTAAAGGAGACACGATTCATGACCATTCACGCCTTGCCCAGCTACGAACTGCCTCAAACCTCCGTAGCCAACCGCGTCAATTGGCGCCCACAGGCCAATCGTGCCGCCCTGCTCATACACGATATGCAGACCTACTTTCTGCAGAAATACGATATGAGCCAGGCTCCTATCCCCATGTTGATCGAACGCATTGCCGCCCTGCGCGAGGTTTGCCACAAGCTGGGAATACCCGTGTTCTACACCGCCCAGCCTACCGAACAACCCGAGAAAGACCGGGCCTTGCTGAACGACTTCTGGGGCCCCGGCCTGACCGCCAGCGAATTTCACAGCCAGCAAGCCGTCGTGCCCGAGCTGACACCGGCCGAAAACGACATCATGCTGACCAAGTGGCGCTACAGCGCCTTCCAGCGCTCCGACCTGCGTGAGCAACTGCGCAAGCTGGGCCGCGACCAGCTGATCATCACCGGCGTTTACGCCCACATCGGCTGCATGACCACCGCCCTGGAAGCCTTCATGCAAGACGTGCAGCCCTTCCTGGCCATCGACGGCGTTGCCGACTTCTCGCTGGAAGAACACCACATGGCGATCCGCCACGTCTCGCAACGCTGCGGCGTCAGCCTGACCTGCGCCGAAATCCAGGACAGCCTGCAAAGCTAAACAGGAAGCACACATGAGCACACAAGAATTTGCAGGTGAATGCATAGCCGTCACGGGCGCGGCCCGTGGCATTGGCGCTGCCGTCACCCAACTACTGCTGGAACGAGGCGCCAGCGTCATCGCCCTGGACCTGGACGTAGAAGGACTGACCCAACTGAGTCAATCCGAATACAGTGATCGGGTTTCCTGCCACCTGGTCGACATCAGCCAAGCCGATGCCGTCGATGCAGCGCTAGCCCAAGGGCAGGAAAAACTGGGGCCCATTCATCGTTTAGCCTGTGTCGCGGGCGTCCTGCAAATGGGCCGCATCACCGAGCTGAGCAACGAACAATGGGATCGCACCTTTGCCATCAACACCACCGGCGTCTTTAACGTCTGCCGCAACGTGGCCAAAGGCATGATCGAGCGCAAACAAGGCGCCATCGTCAACGTCAGCTCCAACTCCGCCGCCACACCACGCATCGCCATGGGAGCCTACGCCGCCTCCAAAGCCGCCGTCACCCAACTGAGCCGCTGCCTGGGCCTAGAACTGGCCCCACACGGCATCCGGGTGAACATCATCTCCCCCGGCTCCACCGACACCCCCATGCAACAAGCCATGTGGGCACAAGGCAGCTCGCGCGAAACCGTCATCGCGGGTTCCGGCGAAAACTACCGTCTGGGCATCCCCCTGCAAAAAATCGCCACCCCCGAAGAAATCGCCGAAGCCGTCCTGTTCCTGCTCTCGGACCGCGCCAGCCACATCACCCTGTCCGACTTGCGCGTGGACGGCGGTGCCACACTGGACCAAGGCTAAACAGCCAGACGCAAAAAAGGGCGGAATCTCCGCCCTTTTTTATTGCCCATCGGAACGAGGCCGGACAAAAGCATACGAACATCCCTACTAGTGACAGTGCCGATAAGGACTGACCACCTATTGCCAAGTCAAGGAAAAACACGAACGAACCGAAACATCGTAAATGCGGCTCAATGAAGACAGACTCAGTCAGGTCAAAGCGGATCGAATCAGGTCAGGTCAGGTCAGGTCAGGTCAGGTCAGCATCAGATTAGACCTGCTCAGTGCAGGTAGCCTCCTATCAGCTACCTCTTAATTCCGTCGAGTCTGTGAACTAGATCGAGCAGCTCCAGCGTGCCAACCGCCCCCGCCAACAACCGTTGAAAGCAGGCCCACTCAAGAGCACTGCCACCATGCTGTTCGGGTCGGGGCAGGCTCAGGCGGGGCGGATCAGAGTGCTTGCCGCGGGCATCAGATTGCGTAGGGATGCAAGGGGCCTGCTGTTTGAGCCAGGCGCTTGTACTTGGTCCGGGGGACCAAGTACCTGGCGAGTTCAGGCCCCGCCCGTAGCAATCTCAGGACAAGGGAACTGGTGCGC
>NZ_JAHKKC010000024.1:0-53988 GCF_020496585.1 Alcaligenes sp. 13f | reverse complement strand
TGGTGGTGGTGGTGGTGGTGGCTGCGCGTGGCAGGAAGTGCAGGGAGCAGAACCAGGCTGTTTATTGTGGCGTTTGAGGGTTCAAGCAAGTGCGTGACAAAAAAAAGACGGGCTGACTGCGCCGTCTTTTTATACCTGCTGCCAAGTAAGATCAGCCTTTTTCCAGGCCAGCCTGTACGGGGCGTGCCCCCAGCTTGTCGATCAGAACCTGGGGATTGATACCCAGCAAATAGCCGCGTCGGCCACCATTGATGTAAATGGTGTCAAACTCCAGCAGTTCTTCTTCCAGCCATACGGGCATGGCCTTGCGGGTGGCAAAGGGCGAGGTGCCGCCAACCATATAGCCCGAATGGCGTTGAGCCACATCCGGTTTACAGGGGGCGATCTTTTTCGCGCCGGTTTGGCGGGCCAGATTCTTGGTGGAGACCTCACGGTCGCCGTGCATCACGATGATCAGGGGCTTGGCGCTTTCATCTTCCATGATCAGGGTCTTGGCCACCCGGTGCAGGTCCAGACCCAGCTGGGCTGCCGCTTCCATGGCCCCGCCATGATCGACATAGTTGTAGCTATGCTCGGTAAAGGAAATGCCATTTTTACGTAGCCACTGTGTGGCCGGTGTTTCGCTAACGTGTTTTTCTTTAGCCATATCTTGGTAGTGCGCTCAGGCGCGTGGATGATGGGCTGCGTGCAAGGCTTTCAAGCGCTCACGTGCCACATGAGTATAAATCTGGGTCGTGGAAATGTCGGCGTGTCCCAATAGCATCTGCACCACGCGCAAGTCGGCGCCGTGATTGAGCAAATGGGTGGCAAAAGCATGGCGCAGAACGTGCGGGGACAAGGGGGCCAGAATACCGGCCTGAACCGCATATTTCTTGACGATCAACCAAAAAGACTGGCGGCTCATGCAAGTGCCGCGTCCTGTAATAAATACAAAGTCGCTGCGGCGCTGGCCTAGCAAGGCAGGGCGGGACTCCTGCATATAACGTTCGATCCAGTGCAGGGCCTCCTGTCCCAAAGGCACCAGCCTGTCCTTGCCCCCCTTGCCCTGGTCGATGCGCAGCACGCCATCGCTCAGGCTCAGGTTCTGCAAGGGCAGTTCAGTCAGTTCCGTGACGCGCAAACCGCTGGCATACAAGGTTTCCAGCATGCAGCGATCGCGCAGCCCCAAGGGATTATGTATGTCCGGGGCAGCCAGCAGGCGTTCTACCTGTTCTTCGGACAAGGTGTGCGGGACGCGTGGGGCCTGTCGGGCGCTGCTCAATTCCAGGCAGGGATCGTCCTGCCGCATACCTTCTTGCACTGTCCAGTTGTAAAAGCGACGTAAGGTGGCCAGCCTGCGATTGGCTGTGCTGGCCTTGCTCTGATCTGCCTGGCTGGCCATCCATTCCCGCAAATCCTTGGCTTCCAACTGTTCCAGCGCTTTGCCTTCGCGCTCTTGTTGAGCCCATTCCTCCAGGCGTTCCAGATCCTGCCGATACGCTTGTTGGGTGTTGGCAGACAGGCCGTCCTGCAACCAGAGCATGGTGATGAAATCGGAAATCAGACTGGCTTGCGTCATGAGGATGAAAAATTCGGAAAGTGTGGCTGTTGGCGTGCTTTTGGGAGCCGGGATGAGGCAGGAAAGCCCTCATGCTATCACTCCGGGATGATGAGCTTCATTCAGTAGAGGGGTAGATTTACGCTATATACCTATATATATTTCCTGATTATACTAATTCGTTACACCCGTCCCGGAGGAGAAAACAATGTTCAAACGCGTCGTATCGGTCGCTGCCTTATCCCTGTTTCTGCAAGGCACAGCACAAGCTGATGAGTTGGTTGTGGCTGCGGCTGCCAGCCTGACCAATGCTTTCAAGGAACTGGCAGGCCAGTTTGAGGCAGAGCACCCCGGCACCAAGGTGCTGACCAGCTTCGCCGCATCGGATGTATTGCTGCAGCAGATCGTCAATGGTGCTCCGGTGGATGTGTTTGCCTCGGCCGACCAGAAAGCCATGAACAAGGCGGAAGAAGCCAAGGCTGTGGATCCTGCTACCCGCAAGAATTTTGTACAGAATCAGGTTGTGCTGATTGTGCCGACAGATAACCCCGCCAAAGTGAGCAACGCTGGCGATCTGGGCAAGGCAGAAGTCAAACGTGTGGCTTTGGGTAACCCGGCTGTTGTGCCTGTAGGCCGCTACACCCAGGCTGCTCTGGAAAAGGCCGGTCAGTGGGATGCAGTCAAACAGCGTGAAATTCTGGGCCAGAACGTGCGTCAGGTGCTGGATTATGTCGCTCGTGGTGAAGTGGAAGCCGGTTTCGTGTTCGCGACTGACGCGGCCATCATGAAAGACAAGGTGGAAGTGCTGGAAGTGCTCAAGACCACGGAACCTGTCACTTACCCGATCGCCTTGGTGCAGCGCGAAGGCCGTAATGACAAGGCTCAGGCTTTCCAGGATTTCGTCATGTCTGAATCCGGACAGCAAGTGCTGGCAAAATACGGTTTTGCCAAGCCTTGATAGGATTTTGATCGTCGGATGACTTCACTTTGGATTCCCCTGTGCTTATCGCTCAAGGTCGCCGGTTGGGCGACCTTGTTTGCCTGTGTGCTGGGTATAGGAGTGGCCTATGCCTTGTCGCGCTGGCAGTCGCGCTGGTGTGATCTGCTTGATTCCATCTTGACCTTGCCCATGGTTTTGCCGCCTACCGTCATCGGCTATTACCTGCTGGTCTTGCTGGGTCGGCGCAGTGCCTTTGGGCAATGGCTCTCCAGCATGGGCATTGAGCTGGTCTTTACCTGGCAGGGGGCGGTGATTGCCGCGACTGTCGTAGCTTTTCCCATGATTTTGAAGGCCGCGCGTGCGGCTTTTGAGGATGTGGATCCCCGCCTGGAAAATGCGGCCAGCGTGCTGGGTCTGAAGCCCCTGGCCATCTTCTTTCGTGTCAGCCTGCCTTTGGCAGCGCGTGGCATCATGGCAGGCGTTTTGCTGGCCTTTGCCCGCGCTTTGGGCGAGTTCGGCGCTACGTTGATGATCGCGGGCAGCATACCGGGGCGCACCCAAACCATGTCCATCGCCATTTACGAGGCAGTCCAGGCAGGGGAGGATCAGCAGGCATTGGTGCTGGTCGCTATTATTTCGATTACTTGTGTGCTGGTCCTGTGGAGTACCAGTGCCTTGTCACCCCGTCACGTACGCCGTAAAAGAGGGATGCAATGAGCCTGACTGTACAGATTCAACGCACCGTGGTCAGCGAGGCCCGTCATTTCGACTTGAACATTCAGATTCAAACCGAAGCCCGTCATATTGCCCTGTACGGGCCTTCGGGTTCGGGCAAGTCCTTGACGGTGCAAAGCGTGGCGGGCTTGTTGCGGCCCGACCATGGCCGCATTCAAATTGGCGATCAGGTCTATTTTGATTCTGAAAAAGGCATCAACCTGAAACCACGCGAGCGTCGGGTGGCGTACTTGTTTCAGGACTACGGCCTGTTCCCGCATCTGACCGCAGCACAGAATATTTGCTTTGGTCTGAACACGGGCTTGTTCAACCGCTCCGTGCGAGACATGCCTGCGGCTGCCCAGCGTTGGGTAGAAGCGTTTCAGCTGGAGTCGGTATTAAGCAGCTATCCCGCCCAGTTGTCTGGCGGGCAAAAGCAACGTTGCGCCTTGGCGCGAGCCTTGGCTATTGAACCTCAGCTGCTTTTGCTGGATGAGCCTTTGGCGGCCCTGGATCAGGACTTGCGTGCGCGTTTGCGGGCTGAACTGGCTCAGTTGCAAAGCCAGATCGATATTCCCACTATCCTGATCACGCACGATCCTGAGGATGCCAGGGCCCTGGCCCAAGAGGTCTATCGTATTCGCGATGGACGCATTATCGAATGCTGTACCAGCGCGGATCTGGAAGTTCTTACAGCGTAGCGATCATCACGCTGGATGCCTTGAACAGTGCATAGGCGGATTGGCCTGCTTCCAGGTGCAAGCGCTGTGTGCTGTCCAGGGTGATGCTGGCGGTGATTGTCAGGCCTTGTGGCAGTTCCAGACGTACTTCTGCATTGACGGCACCGGTAATGACATCGGTAATCGTGCCGGGCAGTTGATTGCGTGCGGACAGGGAGTTACGGGTGTCGCCCGTGCCAATCATGATCGAGGACGCTTTCAGAAAGGCCAGAACTTTCTGCCCCTCACGCAGGCCCAGGTTTTCCGTGCTTTCTCGTGTGATGGACGCGACCACGATTTGGCCCTGGCCAATATCCACATGAATTTCGTCGTTGACGGCTCCCGTTTTAATCGTGGTAACGATACCGGGCAGTTGGTTGCGAGCCGAAGTTTGCATGATCATGGTTTGGAGTAACTCCATTTGTGTTGCCACGGAAGGCATTAAACGACCAATACGGCTCATGAAGCGTTGATGCAGCCGGTCGTAGGTTTGATACAGCTCCAGCAGCTCGACGGCTTTGGGCGTCAGGGTGGCACCGCCACCACGATGACCGCCCGTACTGCGCAGCACCAGAGGTTCGCCCGCCATATTGTTCATGATGTCGATGGCGTCCCAGGCCGCCTTGTAGCTGATGCCAATATGACGGGCAGCGGCAGAGATCGAACCCTGCTCGGCAATGGCGGCCAGCAAGGCCATACGGCGGGCGCTACCCCAGGTATGGTCGCCAGTGCGCAGCGACAGGCTGCCGGTTAATTCGGTATTGGGGGTGTTTGAACTAGACATGGTGATAAGTGTAAGGGCGGGAACAAACTAGGGATAGAGCGCCGGTACAATGGCCGGATCAGCGCTGCTGGCCGTTCTGTTTTCTTGCAACCTTAACTGGTTTTTTCTATGTACGACACCCCTGCTGTTTCCATGGCTCAATTGCAGGAGCTCAATAGTGCCGAGACGGTTGTCTTGACCGTGAACAAGCGCTATGCGCGCCGCCTGCTGGGACATTTGTCGGCCCGTCTGGCGGGTGCTGGCGGGACGGTTGCCGTACCGGAAATTGTGCCTTTGGGCGCGTGGCTGGCGCAGGCCAGTGATCAGCTCTGCTTTTCCGAACAGTGGCAACCAGCCGCGCACCAGATGGATCGCTTTGCCGCCTTGCAGCGTTGGGAACACAGCATCGAGCAATGCGAGGAAGAGGGCTATTTTCTGGATGTCGGTCAGGCGGCGCGTCTGGCTTGTGAAGCCGATACCTTGCTGGATGAATGGAATATCGAGCTGAAACCCGGCGAGGCCAGCGTGGATTTTGAACGCTTCATGCAATGGCGCTCTCACTACCGGCAAAGCCTGGAGCAGGCAGATCTGGATGATGCAAACCTGGCTGCGGAGCGTGTGCTCAAAGCGGTGCGGGCAGGCGCCTTGCACATGCGTCATCGCCATATGGTGCTGCATGGTTTTCATGAATATTCGCCGCGCCTGCAAAGTTTGTTGAGTGGTTTGCAGGACATGGGGGTAGAGATTCTCCAGCTGCAGCACGAAGAGGCTCCGGCGACAGAGGTGTATCGGGTGCAGGCGCAGGATGCGGATACGGAATGGCGCCTGGCGGTGCAGTGGGCGCGTCGTCAATTGGACGAGGACCCGGATCGCACAGTAGCCATTGTGGCCGCGCAGCTGGAAACGCAATTGCCGCTGGTGCATCGTCTTTTGCGACAGGCCATGCACACGGATCAAGGTGCGTTGCCCTATAACGTGGCGGCAGCCCGATCCTTGGCTGAGTGGCCAGTGGTTGAAGCGGCCATGGCCTGGTTGAAGGCCTTGTTTACCTTGGCGACCAAGGGGCAGGCTGAGCCCGCCATGCTGGGCGAAGCCTTGCGTTTGGGAGCGTGTCAGGCAGAACAGTCTGAAGCAGGTGGCCGTGCCCGCATTGACAAGGCCTGGCGCGACAACCGCATTACACAAGTTAGCCGTAAAGAATTTGCCGACATGCTCAGCTTCCACACACCCGAACTGGCTCTGGCCTGGGGCAAGGCGGTGGAACGCTTCGAGTCCGTATCGGCAGGCGCTCAAGGAGTGGATACCTGGGCGTCGGTCATGCGCCAATGCCTGGAGGCTTTGGGCTTTCCGGGCACTAACCGTCTGGATAGTGCCCAGTTTCAAACTCTGGAGGCTTTGGAAGCCTTGCTGCTGCAATTGGCGCAGCAAGCGCCGGTCTTGGGTCGCATCAGTGCCTTGAAGGCACAAAGCGCTTTGGCACGCATGGCCCGTGAAAATTTGTTCCAGCCACAACGAGACCCACGTTCCCGGCTGGACGTGCTGGGTTTTCTGGAAGCGGAAGGCGGGCGCTGGGATGCCGTATGGGTGCTGGGCCTGACCGATGATATTTTGCCTGCTGCGGTCAAACCCAATCCTTTGATTCCTGCCCAGGTGTTGCGTCGAGTCTCGGCACCTCGCAGTACGCCAGAGCGGGAGCTGGAATGGGCGCGCTGGATGCTGAGTGCCTTGCTACGCTGTGGGAATCAGGTTTTGCTAAGTGCGCCTTTGCATCAGGGCGAACAGGAGCTGAGGCCCAGTCCCTTGATTGCTCATTGGCCTGTGCTTGAAATGCCTTGGGCGGTGCAGGCAGAGCAGGCCGTCGCACAGGAAGCCTTGCTGGACGAGCAAGGCCCCAGCTTGAAACAGGAAGAGCGCATACGTGGCGGGATCAGCGTGCTGGATACGCAGGCCCGCAACCCCTTGTGGGCTTTCGTGAAGTTCCGTTTGCATGGTCAGGCCTTGCCCGATTACGCCCGTGTCGGCGATATGAATACACGTGGGATGTTCCTGCACCGCGCCGTCGAATTGTTCTGGCAGCGTGTGAACGATCAGGACAGCCTGCATGAGCTGATTGGTGAGGATTCGCTGCTGGATGTGGTGCAAGCATGTATCGAACAGGCCGCTCAGGAAGAGCTGGCCGATTATGGTCCGGTGCTGCGCAGCCTGGAAATGGAGCGGGGTCTGGCGGTCTTGAACGAGTACGCCCATCAGGAAGCCCAGCGCCCACCGTTTGCTCTGGGGGCGACGGAGCATGAATTGAGCTGGAATCGAGGCTTGTTACGTCTGAACCTGCGTCTGGATCGCTTGGATGATCTGGCTGATGGCGAGCAATTGCTGTTGGACTACAAAACCGGCATAGGCGAGCTGCGGCCCGATAAAGACTGGCTGCGGCCCAGACCCGTGAATCTGCAATTGCCGTTTTATGCTGCTGCCTTGCAGGATCAAGGCCGTAGCGTCAGTGGTTTGGCCTTTGTACGCTTGCATGCCCGACAGGTCGGTTTAAGCGGTTTGGCCGCGCCCGGCATGGATATTGAGGGTCTGACCGAATTGGAAAGCGCCCAGCAGTGGACCGCCCAAATCGCGCAGTGGAAACAGGCGGTGGAAGGCTTGGCAGATGAGTTCCTGCAAGGGCAGGCCGCCAATCAGATCTGGAACTGCAACGATCTGCTGTATTGCGATGTTTTGCCCTTTTTACGTTTGTTCCAGGAAGACCTCCAAGACAATGGAGGAGAGGTGTAATGGTGACAGTCCCTAGCGATAGCCCCGCCCGTGCACGGGCACTGGACCCCGAGTCCTCCTTTCTGGTCCAGGCCCCAGCCGGTTCCGGCAAGACAGAGCTGCTGACCGACCGGATTCTGGCCTTGCTGGCTCGCGTGCAGCGGCCAGAAGAAATAGTGGCCATTACCTTCACCCGTAAAGCTGCGGCTGAAATGCATGCGCGTGTACTGGAGAAGTTGGCCGCTGCCAATCAGGAACGGCCTGCCGAGCCCTACCGGGTACGCAGCTGGGAACTGGCGCGTGCCGCCATGCAGCGCAATCAGGAGCAGCAGTGGGATTTGCTGGCTTACCCGGCCCGTTTAAGCATCCGGACCATCGACTCCTTGTGTGCCCACCTGGTACGCGCCATGCCCTGGATTACGGGGCTGGGCGGGGTTCCGGCCATTACCGATAAGGCCCAGGAGCATTACGAAGCGGCGGCTTGGGCCACGCTGGAAATGGCGGAAAGCGTGCCCAGCGTGGCGCGTTTTCTGGAACACATGGATGTGAACCTGCTGCAGGCGCAAGCTCTGTTGGCAGGTATGTTGGCCAGCCGCGATCAGTGGCTGCCAGCCGTGGGGCAGGGCGGTGATGTGGCGCTTTTGCAAGACAGCTTGCGCGAGGTGGTGGAGCAGCAGCTGCAGCAGCTAAGCGATTCACTGCCACCCGGTTGGGCGCGAACCTTGGCCCCCCTGGCCTGCTTTGCAGCCTCGAATCTGGAAAGTGGCGATGTGCTGGCCTTGGCGGATTGGCAAGGCGATAACCTGGCCCCGGTCATGGACGATTTGCCGCGCTGGCGTGGTCTGGCAGCCTTGTTGCTGACGGATAAAGGCGATCTGCGCAAAAGCCTGACGGTGCGTAATGGCTTTCCCCCTAAAACGGCACAAAAAGAAATGCTGACTGAGTGGTTGAGCAATTGTCTGGGGGCTGAGCCCTGGATTGCTCGCCTGGCCAGTGCACGCCTTTTGCCCGAGCAATACTCCCCCCAGCAGCAAGAAGTTCTGTCCAATCTGATTCAGGTCTTGTGGCTGGCTGCGGCGCAATTGAAACTGCGCTTTGCCGAGAAAGCCGAGGTCGATTTCACCGAGATTGCCCAACGTGCCTTGCAAGCCTTGGGTGATGCCGACGAGCCGGGCGAGCTGCTCTTGCGCATGGACAGGTCCATACGCCATTTGCTGGTAGACGAGTTCCAGGACACCAGCCAATCCCAGGTGCAGTTGCTGGAACGCCTGACCAGCGGCTGGGAGCCGGGCGATGGGCGCAGTCTGTTTTTGGTGGGCGACCCCATGCAGTCCATTTACCGTTTCCGCAAGGCGGAAGTGGGTTTGTTTCTGCAAGTCTGGCAAGCTCGACGCTTGGGCGAAGTAGAGCTGGAGCCGCTGAATCTCAGTAATAACTTCCGTTCACATCCGCGCTTGGTGGAATGGGTGAACAAGGTGGGGGCGCAATTGTTTCCGGCTCGACCTGACCCGGATCTGGGCATGGTCACCTACGAACACTCCACCGCCTTCAAGCCCGATATCCCCGATTGGGCGGTGCACTTTCACCCGTCCTGGCATTTCCGAGTGGCTAGGGGAGAGGATGCTGTGCCGTCGCAGCAAGCGGCTCAAGAGCGTGCAGTGCAGGAGGCGGTTCAGTGTGCGGCCCAAGCTCTGGAACGTTATCAGGACAGCGAACATCCGGTGGCGATTCTGGTGCGAGCACGCTCGCACTTGCATGGTCTGGTGCGCAAACTGGGCGAGCAGGGCATACCGTGTCGAGCCGTAGAACTGGAGCCCTTGCAACAGCGTCCTGTGGTGGCTGATCTGGTGCAATTGGTCCGTGCCTTGGCGCACCCGGCTGATCGACTGGCTTGGCTGTCTGTCTTGCGCTCGCCATTGATCGGCCTGCGTTTGGAGAGCCTGCACCGCCTGTGTGCCTTGCACCCTACACAGACCTTGGCCGAGCTTACACACAATCAGGATTTTGAAGACTGGGATGCCAACGAGCGTGCTCGTCTGCTCTTTGCTTGCCAGATCTTGCTGGACAAAGGCAATCGTAGTGGCTTGATGCCGTTTGCTGCCTGGGTGCAAGAATGCTGGACGCGCTTGGGCGGGCCGCAAGTCTATCCAAGCTTGGCTGATCAGGCGGATGCAGAACAAGTCTTGCGTCTGTTGGAGGAGTTATGCCCTTACGGACCGCCCGACCAGCAACAATTGCAGGCCCGTGTGGAGTCGCTGTATGCCACCCCGCAAGGTACGGGCAAGGCCGTGGAGGTGATGACGATTCACAAATCCAAGGGGCTGGAGTTCGAAACCGTCATTTTGTTTGGCTTGCACAAGCAGTCAGCAGCCGACTCCGAGCCGTTGATTCGTCTGGAGCACAGCGCCGAGCGCTTGATTCTGGGGCCGATCAGTCACAAGGGCAGCGAGCAGCGCGATCCGGTGTCGCAGTTTCTGGCGGCGCGGGAGCGTATCCGGGCCGAGCAGGAAAGCCACCGTCTTTTATACGTGGCCCTGACGCGTGCCCGTCAGGAGCTGCATCTGTTTGCGGAATTGAGCATCACCCAGGATAAGGGCCTGCGCGAGCCGGATGGCCGCTCCTTGCTGAGCCGTGTCTGGCCGGTCCTGGATCAGCCACAGGCTCCTGTTTGGCAAGCCGAGCAGGGCGGACAGCAAGAGGAAGCCGGGCAAGGTTCTGCGGCATTGTTGCAGCGTGTGGTGAGCTTGCCGGCCGCGCCGCCCGAGCAGTTGCAGGCCGACAGCCCGCAGTATCAAAGCTGGCAGTGGTCCCTGGACACGACTCATGAAAAAGCCATTGGTACGGTTGCCCACGACTGGCTGGAAAAGCTGGGCCGTGAAGGGCTGGAGCAATGGCCGGTAGAACGCTTGCAGCAAGGCCGCGCCGTGATGCGTCGTCAACTGCTGCGTGCTGGTGTGCCAGCGACCTATCTGGATGAAGCCGCCCAATCCCTGTTTGAAGCGATTACTGCGACCGTACAGACGGAACGGGGCCGCTGGCTGCTGGGCGTCAGCCGAGCTTACCGGGAATGGTCCTTGCTGGACGTCAGTGGCCGTGTGTCGATTATTGACCTGGCCATTTCCCAGGAAGATCACTGGCTGGTGGTGGATTACAAGACCGGACGACCTGCCGAGCATGAAAGTCTGGACGATTTCAAGGCCCGGATGCTGGAGCGTTATGCGCCGCAATTGCAGCGGTATTGTGAGCAGGTGCAGGCTCTGGATGGCCGGCCCGCGCAGGCTGCGCTTTATTTCCCAAGAGCCGATCTTTGGCTGCCGTATTGATGCTACACTATTGGTCGGCGGGCCCCTCCGCATGGTTCGGCGGTGAATCTGGTCAGGTCGGGAACGAAGCAGCCACAGCCGTGCAGAATCAGTGCCGGAGTCAGGCTCGCCACTTCATTTGCTTATCGGGTTATGCGCGCCCGGTCTATCTGCTTCCCTTCAGCACCGAATCCGGTACACTTTTCCTTTCGCTTATTTGTATTGATGGTTCACGCCGTCCGGAATTCGCATGACCTATCTCGTTCTGGCCCGCAAGTGGCGCCCCCGTTCCTTTGACACCTTGGTTGGTCAGGACCACGTGGTGCGCGCTCTGACGCACGCCCTGGATACCCAGCGCCTGCACCATGCCTGGCTGTTTACGGGCACACGCGGCGTGGGCAAGACCACCTTGTCGCGTATTCTGGCCAAGTCGCTGAACTGTGAAACCGGCATCACTTCCAAGCCCTGTGGCGTTTGCCGCGCTTGTACCGAGATTGATGCAGGCCGCTTTATTGATTATGTAGAGCTGGACGCCGCTTCCAATCGCGGTGTGGAAGAGATGACCCAACTGCTGGAGCAGGCGGTCTACGCCCCCAGCTCGGGCCGTTACAAGGTCTACATGATTGACGAAGTTCACATGCTGACCGGGCACGCCTTTAATGCCATGCTCAAGACGCTGGAAGAGCCGCCAGCGCACGTCAAATTCATTCTGGCCACGACCGATCCGCAAAAGATTCCGGTCACGGTCTTGTCGCGCTGTCTGCAATTCAATTTGAAGCAGATGACAGTGCCCGCGATTGTGGGCCACCTGCAAGACATTCTGACCCAGGAAGAAATGCAGTTCGAGCTGCCTGCCTTGCGTTTGCTGGCACAGGCAGCCGATGGCTCCATGCGCGATGCCTTGTCGCTTAGCGACCAGGCTATTGCCTATAGCGCAGGCGATCTTAGCGCCCAGGCTGTACAAGCCATGCTGGGCACCATTGATCAACGCCACCTGGCGCAATTGCTGCAAGCGCTGGTCGCTTATGATGCGCAGGCCATTATGGGTGTGGCCGATGATCTGGCCTTGCGCGGCCTGTCTTATTCGGGCGCTCTGGCTGATCTGGCCACCTTGTTGTCCCGTATCGCCATCGAGCAGCGCATTCCCGGCACGATTTCTGATGATGATCCTCTGGCAGAGGCGGTGCGGCAACTAGCGCCCATGCTCTCGCCCGATCATGTGCAGTTGTTTTATTCGGTAGCGGTGCATAGCCGTCAGGAGCTGTCTTTGGCTCCGGATGAGTACGCCGGTTTTGTGATGGCGTGCTTGCGCATGCTGGCTTTGCTGCCCGAGCCCGTTTCGGCGTATGTGCCACCGCCAGCAGGGCCTTCGGGGTCTGATACTGCTGGTGCTGGTGCTGGTGCTGGCGCGGCTCAGGCTGCTCCCGCTCCTGCGGCAGCCCCCGCTGCCTCTGTTGATGCCGCCGCCTCTGCCGCGCCTCAGCAGGCACAGGCTTCTGCCCCTGTAGTCGTCCCGGTTGCTGATGTTGCCAGTGCACATGCAGCCCAAGCAGCGCCTGTCGCAGAATCCATCCCCGCTGACGACGATTTTGTCCCGGCCTGGGAAGATGCTCCCGAGCCTGCCGGTGCAGGGGCCAGCTATGACTCTTCAGAGTCTGCCCCAGCGGATGCAAGCTTTGAAGCCGGTTCCGCGACCAGTCAGCCTCAAGAAGCTGCGACTGCAGTTGCTGACAGCAGCGCTGTTGAAGCCGCCCAAGCGGCATCGACGCCGTCAGCCCAGCCAGCCGCAGAGCCCACCTCCGCATCCCAGGCTGATTCCTCTGCCGACCCTGTAGCGGAATCCCCCAAAGCCCAGGGCAAGAGCAGTGCTCAGCCCCTGATGTCGTCTCAGGCCCAGGCCGCTGCCCGAGTAGACCCGGTGGCAGAAGAAGCGCCGCCAGCCGTCTCCACCCAGGACGGTCCGGAAGAGCCCGCCTGGCTGTCCGAGGGCATGGACGAAGAGTTCGAGAATTATCAACCTTTGGATATGGACGCGGCTCGTGCCGAAGAAGATGGCGATGTACCGTCTGTGTCCCTGTCTGATCGCTTCATGCCCGACACTGAACTGGGCCTGCCTGTACCGCAAAGCGGTTCGGACAGCCCGCGTACCGTCCGTCTGGGCGGCATGAAACCGGAAACCTGGCCCGAAGTGGCAACCAGCCTGCCCTTAAGTGGCTGGGCCGCTGAATTGGCCCGCCAGAGCGAATGGCTGGGCGTGAAAGGCCAGGAAATCCATCTGCGTGCCAAAATCAAGGCCACTGAAGGCAGCCAGGGCAAAGCGCGCTTGCGCACCGTTTTGTCGGAATACTTTGCCCAGTCCATTCAGTTGGTGATCGAATACGGAGATACGGGCGATGCTACCGCGCATGCCGTGGAGCAGGCCAAGCTGGCCGAGCGCCAGCGGCAGGCCGAAGAGCAGGTTGCCCAGGATCCCTTTGTCTTGAGCCTGATCCAGGACTTTGACGGCAGCGTCAAAGCCGGGTCGATCAAGGCCACTCCTTTGGTTCGGGCCGCCTGAATGGCCCCTTGTCAATTTATATCAATCAGGAAAACCAAACCATGATGAAAGGTCAGATTGCCGGCTTGATGCGCCAGGCGCAGCAAATGCAGGAAAACATGAAAAAGGCTCAGGAAGCCTTGGCCGATATCGAGGTCGAGGGCGTTTCCGGCGGTGGTCTGGTCAAGGTCATCATGAACTGCCGCCACGATGTGCGCCGTGTCTCTATCGACCCCAGCCTGCTGGAAGACGAAAAAGAGATGCTGGAAGATTTGATTGCTGCTGCCTTTAACGATGCACAGCGCAAAGCCGAGGCAACGTCGCAGGAAAAAATGGCGGGTGTTACCGCTGGCCTGCCACTGCCACCCGGTATGAAGTTCCCGTTCTAATGAACGAACCGCAGATCGCTGAGCCCGAACCGCTTCGGGCTCTGATCCAGGCTCTGCGTCGGCTACCCGGTGTGGGCGAGCGTAGCGCTCGCCGCATGGCCTACCACTTGTTGCAACACGACCTGGTAGGCGCCGACCAATTGAGCCGCGCTCTTGAACATGCCACGACGGCACTGCAGCACTGTCAGCGCTGCAATGGTTTCACTGTTCAACCTATCTGTGAAACCTGTGCCAATCCCCGCCGTGATCCGGCGTTGTTGTGTGTGGTGGAGACGCCTGCCGATCAAAACATGATCGAGGCTACGCATGGCTATCGAGGCCTTTACTATGTGCTGATGGGGCGTTTGACGCCGCTGGAAGGCATAGGCCCGGATGCCTTGCAATTTGACCGCTTGCTAGAGCGAGCCGGTGATGGCCAAGTGCAGGAAGTGATTCTAGCGACCAATTTCACCGCAGAGGGCGAAACCACCGCCCATCATTTGGCGGAAATGCTCACTAGCCAAGGTTTGAAAGTGACTCGACTGGCACGCGGTGTGCCAGCCGGGAGCGAGCTGGAGTACGTAGACCCCAGCACCATTGCCTGGGCTTTGATGGAGCGTCGCGCCACGTAAACGGGTTTGACCGCTTGGCGGACAAGGGGGGGACACCCCCCTTTGTTTTTTAGTATAAGTATCAGACCTAAATAATTAATGACCAACAACAAGAAGGGGATTGCCATGAAACTGACTCGTCGTCATGCACTCAAGCTGGTTGGAGCATCGGGATTGGCACTGTCGCTGCCAACATTGGCCCGTGCACAGGAAATCGAGAAAAAAAGCATCACGATTGCCGTCGGTGGCAAAGCGCTGATCTATTACCTGCCTTTGTCCATTGCCGAGATTAACGGCTATTTTGATGATGAAGGCCTCAAGGTCAAAGTGGCCGACTTTGCCGGTGGCTCCAAGGCCCTGCAAGCGGTTGTCGGTGGCAGTGCCGATGTCGTCTCGGGCGCTTTTGAGCACACCATCAACTTGCAGGCCAAAGGGCAGATGTACCGTGCCTTTGTGCAGCAAGGACGCGCACCGGCCATCGTTTTGGCCGTGTCCAACAAGACGATGGCTGACTATAAGTCGCCTGCGGATTTGAAGGGCAAGAAAATCGGTGTGACCGCACCGGGTTCCTCGACCAATATGATGGTCAACTTCTATCTGGAACAGAACGGTCTGAAACCCTCGGACGTGGCCTTTATCGGCGTAGGCGCTGGCGCCGGTGCCGTCACCGCCATGCGTACCGGTCAGATCGATGCCATGGCTAACCTGGACCCGGTTATCGGCACCTTGCTCAAGGAAAACGAAGTACGCGTCATTGCTGACACCCGTACCGTTGCCGACACCAAGACCATTTTTGGCGGCAATATGCCTTCGGCCTGCTTGTACGCTTCTGAAGACTTCATCACCAAGAATCCGAACACGGCTCAGGCCCTGGCCAACGCCATCGTGCGCGCCGACAAATGGATTCAGGCCAATGACGCTGAAACCATTGCCAAAACCGTGCCTGCCACCTACCTGCTGGGTGATGTGGAACTGTACAAGCAATGTCTGGACGCCAATAAAGAAGCACTCTCGCCAGATGGTCTGGTCGATGCTGATGGCCCCGCTACCGCCTTGAATGCACTGGCCGCTTTTGTGCCAAATCTGGACGCATCCAAGATTGATACCAGCAAGATCTTCACCAACGAATTTGCTGAGAAAGCCAACAAGAAGTATCCCAATGTCTGAGGCAGCACTTTCTTTAGATAACATCAGCTGTGTTTTTGCCTCCCGCGATGGCAAAGGTACGTACACAGCGGTTCGTGACGCCAGCCTGAACATTGCTCCAGGCGAGTTTGTGTCGGTTGTAGGCCCAACGGGCTGCGGCAAATCCACGCTCCTGAACGTAGGGGCGGGTTTGCTGAGCCCTTCGTCGGGCGAAGTGCGTGTGTTCGGCAAACCCCTGGAAGGAGTGAACGAGCGCGCTGGCTACATGTTCCAGGGCGAAGCACTGATGCCCTGGCGCAGTGCCGAATCCAATGTGATGGCCGGTCTGGAGTTTGCCGGTGTTCCGCAGGATGAGGCCCGCGAGCGTGCCCAGGAATGGCTCAAGCGAGTCGGCCTGGGTGGTTTCGGGGATCGTTATCCGCATCAGATGTCTGGCGGTATGCGCAAACGCGTCATGCTGGCCCAGACCCTGATTCGTGATCCCGACATCATTCTGATGGATGAGCCGTTCTCGGCGCTGGACATTCAGACCCGCCAATTGATGGAAAACGAAGTGCTGGAGATCTGGATGGCGCAGCGTAAAGCCGTGCTGTTCATCACTCACGACCTGGATGAAGCCATTGCCATGAGCGACCGGGTGGTGGTCCTGTCGGCCGGGCCGGGCACTCATCCCATCGGCGAATTTCATGTCGATCTTCCACGCCCTCGTGACGTGGCCGAAGTACGCAATGATCCTCGCTTTGTCGAATTGCATGCGGCAATCTGGGCCGTCTTGCGTGATGAAGTTCTGAAGGGTTATGCCCAGCAAAAGCGTGCCTGATATGTCTAAATCTATTACTCAATCCAAGCTGGCCCTGCGCGGCTGGCAAATCTCGCTGCTCATCGTCATTCTGGCTGCCTGGCACTTTTTTACGCTGGACCCCAAAGTAGCCTTCTTCTTTGGTCAGCCACTGGAAGTGGTCAAGGTGATCTGGGCCTGGTTCGTCACCAATGGTGATATTTACCTGCACCTGGGCGTGACCTTGAGCGAAACCCTGCTGGCCTTTGCCATCGGTACGATTGCCGGTCTGGCTTGCGGTCTGTGGCTGGGCCTGTCGCCGCGTGCGGCGGCCTTGCTGGACCCGTACCTGACGGCAGCCAACTCCATGCCGCGCGTGATTCTTGCGCCTATCTTCGGCATGTGGTTTGGTCTGGGCATCTGGTCCAAAGTGGCTCTGGCCGTGACTCTGGTGTTCTTTATCGTGTTCTTCAACGTGTACCAGGGTGTGCGTGAAGTCAGCTCCACCTTGCTGGACAACGCCCGCATGCTGGGTGCCAGCCGTCGCCAGTTACTGCGCCACGTCTACATTCCCTCGGCGACCAGCTGGGTGTTCTCCAGCCTGCACACCTCGGTCGGTCTGGCCTTTGTGGGTGCTGTGGTGGGTGAATATCTGGGTTCAGCCAGTGGAGTGGGGTACCTGATCCTGCAGGCCGAAGGCACATTGGATGTGAATACAGTGTTTGCCGGTATTGTGGTGCTTACGGTATTTGCGCTGATCCTGGATGGACTGGTCAGTGTGTTTGAAGACCGCTTGTTGGCCTGGCGGCCTCAAGGTGGTGGTACAGAAAAGCTCTGATTCATGTCGCTTGCGGTCAGATAGCGATCTGACAGGGCTTGCCCCGAAAACCGGCTTCTTTTTGGAGAGGCCGGTTTTTTTGTGCCGGCATTTTTGTGGCTCGGCATTTTGGTGAGCGCTGAAAGTTCAAAAAACTGAAGCCTAGTGGCGAGCACGTCGTGCCTTGAGGAAGCCATGCACGGCTTGAGGCGTTTTTCTGCTTAGAGTCACTTTGGATAGGACTCAGCGCAAAGCAGAAAGCAGGCCTATTTAGGCTGATATATAACCCTTGATCAAGATCCGTTCATTTGTTTGGAAATGAGAATTGTTGTTATTATCAGCCTTCTCATTTCCTTGCAGGCTCTTTGCTTTCATGTCCGACCGCCGTGCCTTTCGTAAAACCTGGCTTGCTCACTACAGTGAGCTGCTGGGGGCGTGGCGTCGTCGATCTCAAGTTGATCACGATGTGGAAGATGCCATGCACGACGCCGTGCTGCGCATACTGGAAAACGGCTCGGTTTCGGCTGATAATCCGGCCGCCTATCTGCAACGCAGTACCTCCAACGGTCTGATCGACCGACACAGACGGGAGGAAAAGCTGCCCATGGTGCCTTTGCATGAACTGCATGAGTCCGAGCATCCGCTGGCAGTTGGCCCGGAGTCCCAGGTTTATTCCAGCCAGATGGTCGATGAGTTAAGAACGGTTCTGGATGAACTGCCGGACATTTGCAGGCAGGTGTATATTTACCAGCGCCTGGAGGGAAGCTCCCATGCCGAGATTGCCCGTGAACTGGGTATCTCCCGTGCCATGGTGGAAAAGCATATGAACAAAGCGCTGCGACATTTGAGTACAAGGTTACAGAAGTATGCCCCCTGATGTCCTGAACGCAGCGACCGCACAGGATCAGGCGGCCGCCTGGTTTTCTCATCTGCGCTCGGGTGATGCCTCGCCCGAGGATTGGCGTGCCTTCGAGCAATGGCGTCAGTCCGATCAGGAGCATGATCGCTGTTACCGCCATCTGGAGGCGATCTGGCAAGCGACTTTGCAGATTCCCGAATCCGAGCTGCGGGCTGCCTTGCGGGCTTCGCGCCCATCGGCTCCGGTCAACAAGCCACGTCGTCGTTTTGCCTGGGGCATGACGGCAGGACTGTGTTCGGCGGGTGTGCTTGCCGCTGTGGGCATACGGGCTAGCCTGGATACTGAGCCTTCCTATCAAGCCACATTGACGACCCCACGCGGGTTGCACGAGGAATTGCGTCTGCCCGATGGCTCTATCCTGATGGCCAATACCGGCACACACGCGCAGATTCGTTTTTACGAGAATGAGCGTGTCGTTGATCTGTATGCAGGCGAGGTGTTCTTTGATGTGCAGCCTGATCGGTCCCGACCGTTTGTGGTGCATGCCGGGCAAAGCAGGGTGGTGGTTACAGGCACACGATTCAATGTTCTGCATGAGCAGCAGCAAGTGCAGGTGACGGTAGAGTCCGGTTCGGTCAAGGTGCAGCAGGGTGCCTGGTGGGACCGGGATACACGCTTGCTGGAGCGTGGGCAATCCGTTTATGCGGCTGAGGATGCTCCTCTGGGGCAGGTACAAAAGGCGGATCTGGATACCAGCCTGGCGTGGCGTAACGGCATGATTGTGTTCGAAAACACGCCGCTGGAGCAGGCGGTAGCGCAGATCAATCGTTACTTGCCGCAAGCGGCCGTTTTCGATGCACCCCGTTTTTCCTCCTACAAGGTGGCTGGGGTTTTCAGTGTGAATGAGCCTTTGGCCCTGATCCATACCTTGCCGGATCTGGTGCCAGTGAAAGTTCAAACCTTGCCCAGCGGACAACTGCGAATCAGCGAATAGAGCACGAGTTTGCCTGGCAATCCAGGTTCTGTTTTTTATTTATCAAAAATAATTCTCATTTTTGTTCCGGTGTTTTGATTCTGGTTCGTCGATAGAGTAAGGGGAGCTGTTTTATGTCGCAGACGGCAGCGCCCATCACCTTGCCTTGAGGCCGCCTTGCGCGTGCCTTGCTACTCTTTGGACCTAGTCAGACTGTGAATACACCGACCTTTTCTGTGTGGCGCAACAAGCCCGCGATCAATACACGCTTGACGATTCTGGCAATCAGCCTGGCCTGCGCCGTCAGCGCCTTGCCGCTGGACGTACGTGCGCAGGCTCAAGCCACCTCCATCAATCTTCCTGTGCAGCCCCTTAGCAAGTCCTTGTTGCAGTTGGGGCAGCAGGCCTCGGTCCAGATTTTCTTTTCTCAGGAATTGGTGGATGGCCATCAGGCGCCGGCCTTGTCGGGCAGCTATTCCCCTGAGCAGGCCTTGCAGCAGCTCTTGGCGGGCACGGGTATCACGTACAAGCGCAAGGGCAATACCATCAGCCTGACGCCGGACCCGGTCTCCTCGGTGGCCGAGCTGTCCACCATTACCGTCAAGGGCGGGATTCTGGGCGACTTGTCGCCTGCCTATGCGGGCGGGCAAGTGGCAACAGGGGGTAGCCTGGGTTTGCTGGGTTCCGTGGATGTCATGGATAACCCCTTTAGTACCACCAACTACACCTCCGAGCTGCTCTATGACCAGCAGGCCAGAACTCTGGCCGATGTGGTGGTGAATGATGCGGCGGTGCGCACGACGACCTCGACCGGCGGTTTTGGTGAGGACTTTGTGATTCGCGGCTTTGCGGTAGGCAGTGGTGATGTCAGCGTGAACGGCTTGTATAGCCTGGTGTCTTCCAGCCGTGTGCCCGTGCAGATTCTGGAGCGTGTGGAAGTCCTGAAAGGGCCCGGCACCTTGATGCGCGGTATCCCACCCGGAGGGAGTATAGGCGGGGCGATCAATCTGGTGACCAAGCGGGCCGAGGACGAGCCGCTGACCCGCGTGACGGCCAGTTATGTCAGCCAGGCAAATGTGACGGCACAGCTGGATGTGGGTCGCCGCTTCGGTGAAAACAAGGAATGGGGCGTGCGCTTTAACGGCGTCAAGCGCGGTGGAGAAGCCACGTCACGCGACGGCAAGCAGGATCTGGGCATGGCCGCCCTGGGCGTGGATTATAGAGGCGCCCGTTTGCGCTGGTCTGCGGATGTCATCCACCAGGAAGACACGCTGGAAAATATCCGTTCGCAAATTGGCTTTCAAAGCGATCTGACCGAGCTGCCTGCACCTCCGGATGGCCGTACCAATTTCTACCCCGGCACTCGCCTGACCCAGCGCGACAACACCATCATGTCCCGTCTGGAATATGACTTCAGCGATTCGGTCACCGGACATATCGGGGTGGGCTACCGTCATGGCAAGAACCGCCAGATTTTCCCGGTGAATGTGAAACCGGGTAACCCCAATGTGCGTCAGTCTGTGGATGCGGATGGCAATTTCAGCGTGATCTCCACCTTCTATGATTCCTACTCCAAAACGCTAAGTAGCGATGCGGGTTTGAGCGTGGATTTCGACACGGGCAGCGTGGCGCACAAGCTGGCTTTCGGAGTGAGCTATATGGATCAGGAGCTGGGCAATGCCTACAGCCCTGGCACGGAAGTGGCGGACTCCAATATCTATAATCCTGTGCCTATTCCGGCAGGTCCAACAGAGCGGCTGACGCCACAAAAAGCGTCCAGTACCGGCCTGCTCAGCTTTGCCGTGGCAGATACCTTGTCCTTTGCGGATGACCGTGTCTTGCTGACGGTGGGGGCGCGTCGTCAGACCGTGGATGTCACCAGCTTCAATACGACTACAGGTGTAAAAACCTCCGATTACAAGGCCAGCTCCATCTCGCCCTTGGCGGGGATTGTGGTCAAGCCCATGGAGAATGTCTCGGTCTTCGCCAACTTCACCGAAGGCCTGACGCGCGGCACGATTGTGGGCGACACCTACGCCAACCGGGGTGAGATTCTCAAGCCTTTCAAGTCCCGTCAGTATGAGGCGGGTGTGAAAGTGGATTGGGGTGGCATCATGACCTCGGCCTCCCTGTGGCAGATTGCCCGACCTGCAGGGCAAGAGGATGGAAACAATGTTTATGGCTACTTTGGCGAACAGCGCAACCGTGGTCTGGAGCTGAGTGCCTACGGTGAATTGATGCCAGGTTTGCGCATGATGGCCAGTGCTGGCTTTACCCAAGGCAAGCTCACCAAAACCCAGAACGGTGTGAATGAAGGCAACCGGGCACCGGGTGTACCTGCCAGCACCTATAACCTGGGTCTGGATTGGGATACGCCTTGGGTACAAGGCCTGAGCCTGAATGGTCGCGTGATTCATACTTCGTCCCAGTATCTGAACAACACCAATACCTTGAAGCTGCCCGCCATGACCCGCTTTGATGTAGGTGCGCGCTACTACACCGATATCGCGGGCAAGGATGTGGTGTTCCGCGCCAATATCGAAAACCTGACCGACAAGCGCTACTGGCTGGCCTCCAGCAACTTTGCCACGAACGGGGCAGGGCGCACGTTCATGTTGTCGGCCTCCGTAAATTTCTGATTTGCTGATTGTTAACGTCAGGCAGGGCTTCGCGGCTGCTTTCGATACCGCCTGGCCCTACCTGGACCTGGAAGGGAAAAACAAAATGTTGAAACAATGTTTTCTGATGTCCGTTCTGTCGGCGGCCCTGTTGAGCGTGACCGCGTATGCTCAACCTACCCAGCCATCTGTGCAGCCCTTGAGTCCAGAGTTGGCGCAGCGCAGCTCGATCACGGCCGATGGCGCCTTGCGCAAGGAACTGGCTTACGGGATTTATCAGATGGCTTACAGCGCGTCTGAAAAGGCCCTGTATGTAGCCTCGGCAGAAATGCTTGATGGTGTACGGGGTGGGGCGCTCTACAAGCTGGACCCGCAGACTCTGGATGTGCTGGGTGTGATTCACACCGATGAAAGCAATTTTGGCTTGAGCAGCAATGCCGAGGGGAATGTGCTGTTCATGACGAACAGCCTGAACCCGGCAGTTGCGCGCGTGGAGCTGGGCGAAAAGGGAGGTCTGAAACGTACGGCCTTCAGCAATATGGGGACGGATGGTTTCAAGGTGGGGCCACGTACGGTGAAGCTGGATGAGGCCCATAAGCGTCTTTATGTAGGGGGCGTAGGCAATCCGGCGGTAATCTGGGTGCTGGACACGAGCAGCATGGAAGTGCTCAACACCATTGAGAATGCGGGCAAATGGGTGACCGGCTTGTTGTTGGACACGGATCATCGCCGTATGTACGCAGGCAATGGCGACGGTGAAGTGCTGGTGATTGATACGGACAAGAACCAGATCCAACAGCGTTGGAAACCTGCCGGGGACAAGCCGGCGATCTTGCTCAACTTTGCTCTGGACCCGAAGCGCAACCGTTTATACGCCACGGAAAACCAGCATCAGAAAACGGTTTATGTGCTGGATGCCAGCACAGGCAAGCTGCTGGAGCAACTGGACGTTGGGGACGCGCTGGATATTGTCTATAACCCCAAGCGTGACGAGCTGTATGTGTCGCACCGCCAGCAGGGCAAGGTGTCTGTGCTGGATGCGGGCAGCTATGCGAAAAAGGCGGAATACAGCTTGCTTGCTCATCCCAACAGTCTGCTGCTGGGGCCGGACGATCAACTGTATGTCACGGTGAAAGCTCCCTTCACGCCTGACCATAAGGTCAGCGCCCGCGAAAGTGTGGTGCGTATTGATCTGAGCAAGATCTGATTGCAGCCTGAAGGTTCAAAGCAAATCAGCCCGGCGCAATGCCGGGCTGATTCTTTTTGCTGCTCAAGTTGTTGATCAAGCAGCGGGCTTCTTTCAGGGCTTTGCAGGATGCAAAGCCTTTTTATATCGCAGTGCCAGTGATCAAGCCTGCTGACGCGCTTGCTGAATCAAGGAGTCCAGCTTGATGCCATCCGCGGTGAACTGACGGATGCCTTCGGCCAGCTTTTCAGTAGCCATCGCGTCCTGGTTCAAATCCGTGCGGAAAGTGATTTCATTGCTGGCACGCCATTCGGGGGCAACCGCCTTGGCGCGCGCCACATCCAGCATGGCAGGGACTTCACCCTGGGCTGCATCCAGCTGGCCCAGCAGATCCGGGCTGATGGTCAGCAGATCGCAACCGGCCAGCGCCTTGATCTGGCCGACATTGCGGAAGCTGGCACCCATGATCTCCGTGGGGATGTCATAGGTTTTGTAGTATTCGTAAATGCTGCGGACCGAGCGCACGCCGGGATCGTTCTCGCCCTGGTTGGCGCTTTCGTCCCAGTCCTGGCCAGCGGTTTTCTTGAACCAGTCGTAGATGCGACCCACAAAGGGCGAGATCAGGGTGACTTTGGCCTGGGCGCAGGCGATGGCTTGCGGCAGGCAGAACAAAAGGGTCAGGTTGCAGTTGATGCCTTCGGCTTGCAGCGTACGGGCGGCCTGAATGCCTTCCCAGGTGCTGGCCAGCTTGATCAGTACCCGTTCGCGCGGCACACCGGCCTTTTCGTAATGCTGAATGATATGGCGGGCGCGCTCGACACTGGCCAGGGTATCAAAAGACAGGCGGGCATCCACTTCGGTGGAGACGCGGCCGGGAACAATGTCCAGAATTTGTTGGCCAAAGGCAACCAGCAACAGATCGCTGGTTTCAGCCAGGCTGGCGTGAGGGTGGTCGGCGATGACACGGTCCAGCAAGGGGCGATAGGCCGCCTGCTGGACAGCCTTCAAGATCAGGGAAGGATTGGTTGTTGCATCGGTAGGGCGATACGCACGCATCGCTTCAAAATCGCCTGTGTCGGCCACTACGGTTGTGCACTGGCGCAGGGAGTCAAGCTGAGTAGTCATGTCTGTTACTAGTCCATCGCAAAGCCATCAAACCAATCAATTACTGTAGTCGATTTTCCAGGTTTTCGTGCCTGGTTTCGGTGTTATTACCGATAAACTACCGGAAAAACCCCGTTTGAGCATATAATTAGAAGGTTTGTGCGACACGTAGATGTCGCTTCTGCGTCGGTTCAACCCTTGAGAACCGAACGACCTACTCCCCCAAGGAGCAGGTTCAGGGTATTACTTCACTGCTATCAGTCAGCGCACCCCGGTGCCTGACACAAGTCAACGACCCAGCCTTGGCTGGTTTCTCAAACGACAGAAACACTTCTACGGAAGAGACTCTGCCTTACGGCGACGTTTATCAAACGCTCGTCCGTATTCTTACGCCCCCTAGACTGCCCAACAGGGTAACTAGACACTCCAAACCCGAGTAATCCATACGGCATCCTTGCGATACCGAATGGAACTCTTTGTGTGCGTAAAACTAGTTGACTTGGATAACGTGAAACCGCAGAGCGCAAGCTCTGATCTGCCTTGTTATGCCTTCTGAAAGGAAGTGCCATAACCGTGTGTACGACCACACGTAGCCTACGGTGACGTGCTCGACCAGTAATGGGCGGGTGCGAAGCTCACCAGACAACGTACCCCCGCGTAAGCGGCACTTCTGACCTGTGAGGGTCAGGGTGGACACTGCCAGCAGAAAGGCGGTTAAGGGGCCAGGCTAGTTCCGTATGGGCAATGTAATGTGAATTATCGTTGGAACCTGGGTAATGATTGAATGGCTAAATCTGCTGTTAGGCCATAACCAAAAAGGTGTGCTGCGGGCTGTAGGGGTAGACCTTCCCTACACGTCGTCACCAACGCAGTCCCAGGATAGATGAGTCCTAAACGGAGAGGCCGACTGCGATGCAAATCGTAGTTGGTCGGTAGATCAGGGAACGTGGTAAGCCCCACTATCCGCCAAGGTGTGTAAACACCTCTGGCAGGCAAACCGCAAGGTGAGCTGTTGGATGAGGGGGTATGGGAAAGTGGAAAAAGCGAATGGCCGCCTGTAATGGGTAGCATAGGGCTCTGCTCCGGTGCGAAAGCACGCCCACTTCCACTAGGTGCAACCGTCGCAAGACGACTGCAAACGTTCAAACCACCCCGAGGGGATGTACACCATCCCTTCGGGGACGTTGTGCGTCCTTTTAACGGGATAACCGGAAAGAGGAAAGCATGAGAAAGACCACTCCCCGTGGTTCTGCGTCCTCACACGAGCCGCAAGACTGGCACGCCATTGATTGGCGTCGAGTCGAGCAATTCGTGCGAACAACGCAGCAACGTATCGCGAAGGCGACACGGGATAATGATTGGCGCAGGGTCAAGGCCCTGCAACGATCTTTAACCCATTCGTTTTCCGCCAGAGCCTTGGCGGTAAGACGGGTTACTGAAAACCAAGGCAAGCGAACGGCCGGTGTCGATCGTCAGCTTTGGGAAACTCCTGCCCTGAAACGGGCGGCGATAGGCAGGTTAAGGCAGCAAAGAGGTTACAAGCCTCTTCCCTTGCGGCGGGTCTACATCCCCAAAGCGAACGGTAAAGAACGCCCCTTGGGCATTCCCACGCTGTTCGATCGGGCGATGCAGGCGTTGCATTTGCTAGGGCTTGAACCCGTGGCAGAAACCACGAGCGACCCGAACAGCTACGGCTTTCGGAAACAACGCTCAACGGCGGACGCAATGGGACAGATATTTGTCTGCACATCCAAAAGGGCTTCGGCCCAATGGGTATTGGAGGCGGATATTCAAGGCTGCTTTGACCACATTAGCCACCAATGGCTGGTTGACCACGTTCCCATGAACAAGGTTGTCCTGCGTAAGTGGTTAAAAGCCGGGGTGGTCCACAAGGGCCGCCTCTCGCCAACCGAAGAAGGGACGCCGCAAGGCGGAATCATCTCGCCCACGCTGGCGAATGTGTGTTTGAACGGGCTCGAATCAGACCTGAAAGCGTATCTTGGTACGCGATACGGAAAGACGAAAGCCGCGAAGCTGAAAGTCAATGTGGTCCGGTACGCCGACGATTTCGTGATCACCGGCAATTCGAAAGAATTGCTGGAGGCTGAAATCAGGCCGTGGGTAGAAGCCTTCCTTGCACAACGAGGACTGCGACTGTCGCCGGAAAAGACGAAGGTCACACATATAGACAAAGGCTTTGACTTTCTGGGATGGAACTTTCGCAAGTACAAAGGAAAGTTGCTCATCAAGCCTAGCAAGAAGAACGTGCAAGCGTTCTATCGCAAGGTCAGAGAGATCGTAAAAACGCACTTGATGATGAAACAGGAGGATCTCATTGCTAAGCTCAACCCCGTTATACGGGGCTGGGCGCAGTACCACCAACCGGTGGTGGCGAAAGAAACCTTCAGTCGGATGGACAATCTGATCTACTGGCGCCTCGTGCGCTGGTCGAGACGACGACATCCGAATAAGTCCCGACCCTGGTGCCATCGCCGTTATTGGCAAAGCATCGCCGGTCGGAACGAGTTTGCTGCAACGATATGGACAGAAGAAGGCTCCTTCCCGATCACCCTGTTGAAGCTCGCTGATACAGAGATCGTGAGGCACGAAAAAATCAAGGGGGAGTACAACCCGTTTGATTCATCGTGGGAGGTATATGGGGAGCAATTAAGGACAAAGCGACTGCTTAAACGCATCGCCTATCGAACCGAGACTGCAAAACTATATGTATCCCAAGCAGGGCGCTGCGCTTTGTGCGGGGAACCTCTGGACTACGAGAGCGGATGGCATGATCACCACTTGATTCGTCGGGTGGACGGTGGGTCAGACGCTCTCTCGAACCGAGTGCTTTTGCATCCGGTCTGTCACATAAGAGTGCATGCCCTTGGTTTGCAAGTAGTGAAACCGGCCCGATAAGGGCTTTGAGTCCAGACAGGAAAGGGCGATCGGATATATAATCCGAAAGTTATTTTTCTTGCTGGATATGTTGTGCTTGAGCCGGATGCGGTGAAAGTCGCAAGTCCGGTTCTTAGGGGGGAATGGTTCAGCAATGAACCGTTCCTACCCTCCAATATTAATTTCAGAATCCGGGGTTTTTAACGTGCTGCCGTCTTTATTTCCTGAGGAGTCCCGCACTATCACTAGTGCCGTCCTAGCCCTGGCGGATGGAACCCTATTCAAAGGGGTATCAATCGGTGCCGAGGGGCACTGTGTTGCTGAGATCGTTTTCAATACAGCCATGACGGGCTATCAGGAAATCCTGACAGACCCAAGCTACAGCGGTCAAATTGTTACGCTTACCTATCCGCACATCGGTAATACCGGTGTCAATCCAGAGGACTCCGAATCCACCAAAGCCCACGCTGCCGGGCTTGTCATTCGCGATTGTCCCGCCCGCCTGTCCAACTTCCGCTCCACCCAGTCTTTGCCCGACTACCTGAAAGCTCAGGGCGTTGTGGCCATCTCCGGTATCGACACCCGCAAGCTGACTCGCATTTTGCGCGAGAAAGGCTCCATGGGTGCCTGCATCCTGGTGGGTGATGATGCCGAACGTGCACTGGAACTGGCCCGCTCTTTCCCTGGCCTGAAAGGTCAGGACCTGGCCAAGGTGGTTACCACCGACAAGTCCTACAACTGGACCGAAGGTTCGTGGGAACTGGGCCAAGGTTTCTCCAAGCCCGAAGGCGACCGCTTCCACGTGGTGGCTTACGACTTTGGCGTCAAGGCCAACATCCTGCGCCTGATGGCGGACCGTGGCTGTAAGGTCACCGTCGTGCCTGCGCAAACTCCATTGGCCGATGTGCTGGCTTACGAACCTGATGGCGTGTTCCTGTCCAACGGCCCTGGCGATCCGGAGCCTTGCGATTACGCAATCGAAGCTTGCAAGGGCTTGCTGGAGCGCAAGTTGCCTGTGTTTGGTATTTGCCTGGGTCATCAGATCCTGGGTCTGACCGTAGGTGCTCAGACCTTGAAGATGAAAAATGGCCACCACGGTGCCAACCACCCTGTGCAGGAACTGGCCAGCGGCCGCGTGTTCATCACCAGCCAGAATCACGGCTTTGCGGTGGATGCCACAACCTTGCCAGCCAATGCCAAGGTCACGCACATTTCTTTGTTCGACCAGAGCCTGCAAGGCTTCGAGTTGACAGATCGCCCCGCGTTTTGCTTCCAGGGTCACCCCGAAGCCACTCCCGGCCCGCGCGATATTGCCTCGCTGTTCGACAAATTCATCAGCCTGATGGCTGCCCACCAGGCCAATAAATAAATCGCACTATGCCAAAGCGTTCAGACTTAAAAAGCATTCTTATCATTGGCGCAGGCCCGATCATCATTGGTCAGGCTTGTGAATTCGACTACTCGGGAGCCCAGGCATGTAAGGCCCTGAAGGCCGAGGGTTACCGGACTGTGCTGGTCAACAGCAACCCGGCCACCATCATGACGGACCCGGATACGGCCGACGTCACCTACATCGAGCCCATCACCTGGCAAGCTGTCGAGAAAATCATTGAAAAAGAGCGTCCCGATGCGCTCTTGCCCACCATGGGCGGCCAAACCGCGCTGAACTGCGCCCTGGATCTGGCCAAGCATGGCGTGCTGGAAAAATTCGGTGTCGAGCTGATCGGTGCCAACGCCGCTGCTATCGAAAAAGCCGAAGACCGCCTGAAATTCAAGGACGCCATGACCTCCATCGGTCTGGAGTCCGCCAAGTCCGGCGTGGCTCACAGCATGGACGAAGCCTGGGCGGTTCAAAAGCGTATCGCTGAAGAAATCGGCACCGCCGGTTTCCCCGTCGTGATTCGCCCCAGCTTCACGCTGGGCGGTACGGGCGGCGGTATTGCCTACAACCCTGAAGAATTCGAAACCATCTGCCGTCGTGGTCTGGAAGCATCGCCAACCAACGAACTGCTGATTGAAGAATCCCTGCTGGGCTGGAAAGAGTTTGAAATGGAAGTCGTGCGTGACCGCGCCGACAACTGCATTATTGTGTGCTCCATTGAAAACCTGGACCCCATGGGTGTGCACACCGGTGACTCCATCACTGTGGCCCCTGCCCAAACCCTGACCGACCGCGAATACCAGATCATGCGTAATGCATCGATCGCCGTATTGCGCGAAATCGGTGTGGATACCGGTGGTTCGAACGTTCAGTTCGCGGTGAACCCCGATAACGGCCGCATGATCGTTATCGAAATGAACCCGCGCGTGTCCCGTTCCTCGGCTCTGGCTTCCAAAGCCACGGGTTTCCCTATCGCCAAGATCGCTGCGCGTCTGGCCGTGGGTTACACCCTGGACGAGCTGCTGAACGAAATCACCGGCGGTGCGACCCCCGCTTCGTTCGAGCCCACCATCGACTACGTGGTTACCAAGGTGCCACGTTTCGCTTTCGAAAAATTCCCTCAGGCCGACTCGCGCCTGACCACCCAGATGAAGTCCGTAGGTGAAGTGATGGCTATTGGCCGCACTTTCCAGGAATCCTTCCAGAAAGCCCTGCGTGGCCTGGAAGTGGGTGTGGATGGTCTGAACCAGAAAACCACCGACCGCGAAAAACTGCAGGTCGAACTGGGCGAACCCGGCCCAGAGCGTATCTGGTACGTGGGCGATGCTTTCGCTCAAGGCCTGACCCTGGACGAAGTTCACAACCTGACCAAGATCGACCCCTGGTTCCTGGCCCAGATCAAAGAGATCGTGGACATTGAACTGGCTCTGGAGCAAAAGACGCTGGCCGATCTGGACCGCGACACCTTGTTCGGTCTGAAGCGTCGTGGTTTCTCCGACCGCCGTCTGGCTTTCCTGCTGGACACCGTGGAATCGGAAGTGCGCAAACTGCGTCACCAGTTGAACGTGCGTCCTGTCTACAAGCGTGTGGACACCTGCGCAGCTGAATTCTCCACCGATACGGCCTATATGTACTCGACCTACGAGGAAGAGTGCGAATCCAATCCTACGGACAAGAAGAAGATCATTGTTCTAGGTGGTGGTCCTAACCGTATTGGTCAGGGTATCGAGTTTGACTACTGCTGCGTGCACGCAGCTCTGGCATTGCGCGAAGATGGTTACGAAACCATCATGGTCAACTGCAACCCCGAAACCGTTTCTACCGACTACGACACCTCCGACCGTCTGTACTTCGAGCCTCTGACTCTGGAAGACGTGCTGGAAATCGTTCACATCGAAAAACCCGTGGGCACCATCGTTCAGTACGGTGGCCAGACTCCGCTGAAATTGGCACGTGCTCTGGAAGCCAACGGTGTACCTATCATCGGTACCAGCCCTGAATCCATTGACGTGGCTGAAGACCGTGAGCGCTTCCAGAAGCTGCTGACCAAGTTGGGTCTGCGTCAGCCGCCAAACCGTACGGCTCGTACCGAAGGCGAAGCCATTGCTCTGGCTGCTGAAATTGGATACCCCCTGGTGGTGCGCCCAAGCTATGTGCTGGGTGGCCGCGCCATGGAAATTGTGCACGAGCAGCAAGACCTGGAGCGCTACATGCGCGAAGCGGTCAAGGTCAGCAATGACTCGCCCGTGCTGCTGGATCACTTCCTGAACAACGCTACCGAAGTGGACGTGGACTGCCTGGCCGATGGCGAGCGCGTCTTCGTGGGCGGTGTGATGCAACACATTGAACAAGCTGGTGTTCACTCCGGTGACTCCGCTTGCAGCTTGCCTCCTTACTCGCTCAGCGACGAAACCGTAGCTGAAATCAAGCGCCAGACCGCACTCATGGCCAAGGCCTTGAACGTGAAGGGCCTGATGAACGTGCAGTTCGCCATTCAGGATGGTGATGTGTACGTGCTGGAAGTGAATCCACGTGCTTCGCGTACCGTGCCGTTCGTGTCCAAGGCTACCGGTTTGCAGCTGGCCAAGATCGCCGCTCGCGCCATGGCTGGTCAGACTCTGTCCGAGCAAGGCATTACTGAAGAAGTCACGCCGTCTTACTACAGCGTGAAAGAAGCCGTGTTCCCCTTCGTGAAGTTCCCTGGTGTGGATACCATTCTGGGACCTGAAATGAAGTCCACCGGCGAAGTCATGGGCGTGGGCACCTCGTTTGCCGAAGCCTTCGTGAAGTCGCAGATGGCTGCCAGCGTGAACCTGCCCAAGGGCGGTCTGGCCTTCATCAGCGTGCGTGCTCAGGACAAACCACAAGCGGTTGAAGTGGCTCGTGGCCTGATCTCGCTGGGCTTCAAGGTTGTGGCTACCCGCGGTACCGCCAGCGCCATCGAGCAGGCCGGTCTGGCTGTTCAAGTGGTGAACAAGGTTACCGAAGGTCGTCCGCACATTGTGGACATGATCAAGAACGGTGAAGTTTCCTTGGTCATCAATACGGTTGAAGAGCGTCGCAACGCCATCGTTGATTCGCGTACAATCCGTACACATGCGCTGGCTGCCAACCTGGCCTACTACACCACCATTGCCGGTGCTGTGGCGGCGGTTCAAGGCTTGCAGTATCTGAGCCAAGGTGAGGGCTTGAAAGTTTACGCGGTTCAAGAGCTGCACGCTCTGCTCGCGAAACACTAAGTCTTACCCGGCTGGAAAGGCGCACCTTAGTGGTGCGCCTTTTTTTGTTCTTGCATCAGACAAGACCAAGCCGTCGTATTGGGGCAGCACGCAGGCCACCGCCTGCACAGTGCAGAAGTTTTCTTCTTTGGAGATCATGTCGTGAAATGGTTCATTCTTGCCTTGTTCATCGTGTGCACGATTGTTGTGCACTTCAGGGGTCGAGTCAGGCACCGGTTTTCTCGCCAGTTGCTGGATCATTCCACCTTCACGGCTCCTCTGAACGTCTTCATGTACGGCTTTTCGGCAGTACCGAACGAGCCGTATCTGGATTTGAAACATTTTCCCGAGCTGAACAAGCTGCTGGAGCACTGCGATGAAATCCGTGCCGAGGCCGAGCAGCTATTTGGCGAAGGCCATATCAAGGCTTCGGACAAGTACAACGATGCGGGCTTTAACTCTTTCTTTAAAACCGGCTGGACGCGTTTTTACCTGAAGTGGTATGACGCCGATCATCCTTCGGCACGCGAGCTGTGCCCGGTGACGACCAATCTGCTCAAGGACATTCCGTCGATCAAGGCGGCCATGTTCACCTCTTTGCCGCCCGGTGCCCGCTTGCCGCGTCACCGCGACCCTTACGCCGGTTCCTTGCGCTTTCACATGGGGCTGATGACGCCTAATAGTCCGGATTGCTATATCGAAGTGGACGGCCAGCGTTATCACTGGCGTGACGGTGAGGCCGTGGTGTTTGATGAAACCTTTATTCACTACGCCGAGAACAAAACGGATCAGAACCGCATTATTTTGTTTGCGGACGTAGAGCGCCCCATGCGTTACCGCTGGGCTCAGGCGATCAATCACGCAGTGGGTGGTTTCTTGCTGCGCGCCGCTGCCGCTCCTAACCAGGAAGGCGACCGCACGGGTGGTATCAACCGTATTTTCGGCACGGTTTATGCTGTGCGTCGTTTCGGCAAGGCGATCAAGAAAAAGAACGAAACCCTGTACTACATCCTTAAGTGGTTGCTGGTGCTGGGCATTGCTGCCCTGATCTTCCTGTAAAAAGCAGGCAAAGATGCAAACCGTCTTTATCACGGGTGCCAGCAGCGGTCTGGGCAAAGCGCTGGCCCAGGAATACGCCGCTCAAGGTGCTTGCCTGGGTTTGCTGGGCCGGCGTCAGGAAGAACTCCAGGCGCTGGCTGAGAGCTTGCCCGGTGTGCACCGTATCTATGTGGCGGATGTACGTGACAGAGACGCCTTGCATCAAGCGGCCCAGGACTTTTTGCAGTTCACAGGGCAAAAAATTGATGTGGTCATTGCCAGTGCGGGGATCAGCGCTGGCACCTTGACGGAAGAAACCGAGGATTTTGCCGTCTTCAAAGCCATTGTGGATACAAACCTTCTGGCCATGGTGGCGACCTTCGAGCCTTTTATCGGCACCATGAAAGCGGCGGGGAAGGGAACCTTGGTGGGTATTGCCAGCGTGGCGGGTATTCGTGGTCTGCCTGGTGCAGGAGCTTATAGCAGCTCCAAGGCGGCTGTCATTGCCTACTGCGAAAGCTTGCGACTGGAGCTGTCGCTGTACGGGGTCTCTGTTGTCACCATTACGCCCGGTTATATTCGCACGGCCATGACGGCACAGAATCCTTACTCCATGCCGTTTCTGATGCCTGCTGAGGACTTTGCCCGCAAAGCCCGCAAGACCATCGAGCAGGGCGTGTCCTATCGAGTCATTCCGTGGCAGATGGGAGTTGTCTCGCGCCTGATGCGTCTTTTGCCTAATTGGCTGTATGACCGTCTGGCTCGTCAGGCGCCGCGCAAGCCACGACTGAACAAAAAAAGCTGATCATTGCCCCTGTAGCTGATTTTTGAGGCCCTTGTTGGCCTCATCGCGGTTTGAAGGGGGGGGCTGGCTATGCTTATGGCCGCAACCGCAACCGCAACCGCAACCGCAACCGCAACCGCAATAGTGCCTGTGGCTCTTCCTGGTATGGGGCCGTCGCTATCGTAAGGATAAAGCTTGCGGGCGTGGCGCTGGAGACACTGTCAGGAACTGATGAGGTGAGTCAGGCGGACAGGACTCCGCACAAGTCTCAGGCTGGTTTATCGAACGCTGCAGCTAATCCGATCTGCGGGTACCTGCCTGATCATGGCTATGTATGGCTTAGACTTGCTCGTCCAGTGCCGTATTCAGATGTGGCAACTGCCCCCACTGCGTACAGGTCCAGTTCAAGTCCGCATCAATGCTGAAGAAGTTCAGGCTGGTATTCAGAATTGCGTGAGTGCGCTTGGCATTCAGCGCCTGCTGGTTCAGCTTGCGCCAAACTATATCAATGACACCGCCATGGGCAAAGACCAGCAGGTTTTTGCCCGCATTGTCCTGCGCCAGCGCCTCAAAGCAGCTCAGAACCCGTGTTTGAAACTGACGCAGTGATTCGCCGCCCTCTACGGCGTAATCGATATCGACGGTATCGTCGGGCTGATCCGGCCCATGGCGGCCTGCCGCATCCCAGGCCTGGCCTTCCAGCTTGCCAAAGCCGCGTTCGCGCAGGCCCTGGACTTGCTGGATTTCAATATCCCAATGCTGACAGGCAATTGCCGCTGTTTCCGAGGCGCGTTGCAGATCGCTGCTGATGACGGCATCCACAGGCATGTGAAACGCCGGGGAGCTCAGGTAACTTTGCAGGGCACGGGCCTGTTCGCGGCCGGTCTCGTTCAGCTCTATATCCTGCCAGCCCTGTAAACGGCGTACGGCGTTCCAGGCGGTTTCACCATGGCGGATCAGACAAATAGACGTACTCATGCTGGCGTAATCACTCTGCTAGGGAATCGGACTGCCAAAGGCAGGCTGATTGTCTATTGTAATGGGCCAGTCAAGCACAGGCAGATAGAGGGGGTATATACCGCATATAGTGCGAGCATCGACGCCAAAAGGCAGTTTGAAACCCGTATTGGCTGGATCCATGTTGGGGTTTACCGCGTACTGCCTTATTTTCAGGTGCCTTGTTGAGTCTTTCACGTTTAAAATCATGCCTCAACGAATCAGCCAGTGCCTCAGGGAGCACTGCGCGACCGTCTGACGAATTGCGTTGTATTTCTTTATTCCTTTTCTGGAACCCTTTATGTCTCAGTCTTACTTCCCGCGTTGGCGCCGAGTGTCCGGCAGCGAACCCGGTGCGGTTGTGCAGCCCGACGAATGTCTGGCCACGCCGCAAAACATTGCCATGGGTGCGCAGCACGTGGTGGCCATGTTCGGCTCCACCATTCTGGCCCCCTTGTTGATGGGCTTTGATCCCAATCTGGCCATCTTGATGTCCGGTATTGGTACGCTGATTTTCTTTGTGTTTGTCGGTGGCCGGGTTCCCAGCTACCTGGGTTCCAGTTTTGCATTTATTGGCGGTGTGATTGCGGTTACCGGCTATGCCGGCAGCGGCCCGAATCCCAATATTGGCGTGGCCTTGGGGGCCATTATTATCTGTGGTCTGGTCTATACGCTGATCGGTGTTCTGGTCTGGGTGTTCAACGCCCGTACCCAGGGTGGGGCAGCGCGTTTGATCAACCATTGGATGCCTCCGGTTGTTACCGGCTCGATTGTGGCGGTGATTGGCCTGAACCTGGCTCCTATTGCGGCCAAGGGCGCGATGGGTAGCGGCACCTTCGATTCCATGATGGCCTTGATGACCGTGTTGTGCGTGGGTGGTATTGCGGTCTACACCCGTGGGGTGGCTCAGCGCTTGCTGATTCTGGTGGGTTTGGCTCTGGCTTGCGTGTTGTACTGGGTTTTCACCAATGTGATGGGCTACGGCACCCCAATCAACTTTGCGCCGGTTGCTGAAGCCGCCTGGCTGGGTCTGCCCAGCTTTTCTGCGCCTGTGTTCCAGGCTCATGCCATGACCGTGATTGTGCCGGTGGCCATTATTCTGGTGGCCGAGAATCTGGGTCACATCAAGGCGGTTAGCGCCATGACCGGCCAGGATCTGGACGGTTATCTGGGTCGTGCTTTCGTGGGTGATGGCGTGGCGACCATGCTGTCCGGCTCCGTAGGCGGCACTGGTGTGACGACTTACGCTGAGAATATCGGCGTGATGGCCGCTACCCGTATCTACTCGACGCTGGTGTTTGCCTTTGCTGCCGTGATCGCGATTTTCCTGGGCTTTTCGCCCAAGTTTGGTGCCGTGATCCAGTCCATTCCTGGTCCTGTACTCGGTGGCATGTCCATCGTGGTGTTTGGTTTGATCGCTATTGCCGGCGCCCGTATCTGGGTGGTGAACCAGGTGGATTTCAGCGATAACCGCAATTTGCTGGTGGCAGCCGTCACCTTGATTCTGGGGGCTGGTAACTTCTCCTTGCAGTTTGGCGTGATTCGTCTGGACGGCATTGGCTGCGCCACCTTTGGTGCCATTTTGCTGCACGCTTTGTTGCGAGGCCGTCGCCAGAATATGGTGTAGTCGGCCCAAGGCGGATCAAGACTGGCCTGGCTCTGACTAGTTTGGCCATCAGCCTGTCGCCAGTCTCGAAATAGCCTGCTCTAAACCCGTGGCCCTTGAGCTTCTGTTTTTTTACACAGGGGTTTCAGGGGCTTGCTATTTTCAGGCAGTTTGCCGACAATAGATCTCACACCCCGGTTCTTCGCGGGGTTTTTTTCTGCCGCAGAATTTCTCTGTGTCGGAAAAGCCATATTGGGGCAGCCGGCAGGTTTGGCTTGAGCAGTGTGTTTGAATGTACGCTGTAGGGTCAGCAGGACTTTCAAGTCGGCCGATTCAACCTGTTTGATTGTTTGCCCCATCATCGTTATCCCCCTATCTTCCAGGCGCTCCTGCTACGGAGCGTCTTTTACTTGTTGAGCAGGAATACTATGTCTGCGATCCCATTGACTGCGCAGGGCGCACAACGTTTGCAAGTCGAATTACACCGCCTCAAGACGGTGGAACGCCCGGATGTAATTAACGCCATCGCCGAAGCGCGAGCACAAGGCGATTTGTCCGAGAACGCCGAGTATGATGCCGCGCGCGAGCGCCAAGGCTTTATCGAGGGTCGGATTGCCGAATTGGAAGGCACTTTGTCCAATGCCCAGATTATCGAACCGGCCGCGCTGCAGGCGGATGGCCGCATCGTGTTCGGTGCTACGGTTGAAATCGAGGACCTGGAGTCCGGCAACACCGTGACTTACCAGATCGTGGGTGACGTCGAGGCCGACATCCGTGCCAACAAGATTTCCATCTCCAGCCCTGTGGCTCGTGCCCTGATTGGCAAGAGCGAAGGCGATGTGGTCGAGGTCAAGGCGCCCGCCGGTATTCGTGAATACGAAATCCTGTCGATCAGTTACGTTTGACCTTGCTTCTGACAGCAGGCTTGTCCTGCTGTTGATTCGAGCACGCAAAAGAAAGGCCCCTGCACATTGTGCGGGGGCCTTATAATTTACGGCAGTTTAGCGTTTGCCCGAACCGCCCAGTCCGCGACGAGCGCCTGCCCGCAAGGACATGGCACTGCCAGGACGGTTGGTATTGCTACGGGGCGCGGCAGCAGGTTTGACTGCCGAGAACTTTTGAACGCTGCGTGGTGCGGCCGAGGCTTTCTTCTCTTGGGTGCTGCTGCGTTCAGCTTGCATTTCAGCACGGCGAGCACGTTCCGTCTTGCGCGTACGCTGAACACCGGAAGCGGCCAGCTTTTTGGGCGTGTAAGGCTCCGAAGGCTTGCGCACCGCACGGGTAGGTTTTTCAACAGGCGCTCCCAAAACAGGGGGGCGTTCGATATTGGGTCTGTAGATAGTCAGGATTTTGCCCAGATGATGAATAGGGGCAGCATCGAGCGCATCGCAGATTTGTTCTAACATGGTCAGACGAGCCTGACGGTCATCACCGGCCACACGGATCTTGATGAGCTGGTGAGCCTGCAGGTGGACGGTGATTTCTTTGATCACGGCGTCGGTCAGGCCATTGTCTCCAATCAGGACAACTGGGCGCAGAGCGTGAGCAGCAGCACGAAGTTCGCTGCGCTCATGAGGTGTAAGGTTGAGTTTTGGCATAAAGAGATTGTACGGGAATGGCCAAGAAAAAATTCTCTAAAGAGTGGGTTCAGCAGCATATAAATGACCCCTACGTCAAATTGGCGCAACAAAAAGGGTATCGCGCGCGTGCGGCCTTCAAGCTCAGTGAAATATTGGATCTGGAGAAGATTCAGGTTCAGGGCAAGGTGGTGGTGGACCTGGGGTCTACGCCGGGCAGCTGGTCGCAATTGATACGGGAGCGCATGGTCGGCCCTGGCGGTGTGCTCAATGGTCGCATTATCGCACTGGATATATTGGAAATGGAACCAATTGCCGGGGTAGAGTTCATGCAAGGCGACTTTCGCGAGGACTCTGTACTGGAGCAATTGCAAGATTCCTTAAAAGGTGCGGCGGTAGACCTTGTGATTTCGGATATGGCCCCCAACTTGTCTGGTGTGGCATCGGCCGATTCCGCCCGCATCCAGCATTTATGCGAGCTGGCACAGGAATTTGCCCTGCAGCATCTGACCGATGAAGGGGTACTGATCGTCAAAGCCTTCCACGGCAGCGGGTTTTCCCAGATCGTGGAGTCTTTCAAGCAGAATTTTGTCAGAGTCGTCGAGCGTAAACCCAAGGCTTCGCGTGATAAATCCTCCGAAACCTTTCTCGTTGCCCGTGGCTTGAAGCGCAGGTAATTTATGACTTGCCGGGCTTTGAATCGGGTAGAATGAACTATGTATGGCGCTTGTTCAGGTATGTGTAAGCATATGGAGCAAGTTATCGCAATCGCAGGAGATTGGCTTTGAACAATTCGTTTTCCAAAGTCGCGATCTGGATGGTTATTGCGCTGGTGCTGTTTACTGTTTTCAAGCAGTTTGACGGCCGGCCACCAGCCACTGATGGCGTCACTTACACACAATTCATGAATGATGCCCGCTCCGGCCGCATCAGCAAGGTGGATATTCAGGGCGATACCCTGCATGTCACGCCGGATTCTGGCCGCAGCTACTCGCTGACGTCCCCCGGTGACCTGTGGATGGTGCCTGAACTGGTGAAATCCGGTGTGCAGGTATCGGGTAAAGCCCGTGAAGAGCCTTCCTTCCTGACCAGCCTGTTCATCTCCTGGTTCCCCATGCTGCTCCTGATTGGCGTGTGGGTGTTCTTCATGCGTCAGATGCAAGGTGGCGGCAAGGGCGGGGCATTCAGCTTCGGTAAATCCCGTGCACGTTTGCTGGACGAGAACTCCAACCCTGTTACCTTTGCGGACGTGGCCGGTTGCGACGAAGCCAAGGAAGACGTACAGGAACTGGTGGACTTTCTGCGCGACCCAAGCCGCTTCCAGCGTCTGGGTGGCCGCATTCCACGCGGTATCCTGATGGTTGGCTCGCCGGGTACAGGTAAGACCCTGTTGGCTCGTGCCATTGCTGGCGAAGCCAAAGTGCCTTTCTTCAGCATTTCCGGTTCCGACTTCGTCGAAATGTTTGTGGGTGTGGGTGCTTCCCGCGTCCGCGACATGTTCGAGACCGCCAAGAAGCAATCGCCTTGCATCATCTTTATCGACGAAATCGACGCCGTGGGCCGCCAGCGTGGCGCAGGCCTTGGCGGTGGTAACGACGAACGTGAACAGACACTGAACCAGTTGCTGGTCGAGATGGACGGTTTTGAAACCGGCCAAGGCGTACTGGTCATTGCTGCAACCAACCGTCCTGACGTACTGGACCCCGCTTTGCTGCGTCCTGGCCGTTTTGACCGTCAAGTGGTTGTTGGCCTGCCTGACATCCGTGGTCGTGAGCAGATTCTGAAAGTGCACATGCGCAAAGTGCCTTTGGCTCCCAACGTGGACGCCGTGGTGCTGGCTCGTGGTACTCCCGGTTTCTCCGGTGCTGATCTGGCTAACCTGGTCAACGAAGCCGCTTTGTTCGCCGCGCGCCGTAATGGTCGCACCGTGGATATGCAGGACTTCGAGCGCGCCAAGGACAAGATCATCATGGGTGCAGAACGTCGCACCATGATCATGCCCGAGGAAGAGCGTCGCAACACCGCTTACCACGAAGCCGGTCACGCTTTGGTAGCTTGCATGCTGCCCAAGACGGACCCGGTTCACAAAGTCACCATCATTCCTCGTGGTCGTGCGTTGGGTGTCACCATGCAATTGCCGGAAGGCGATCGCTACAGCATGGACAAAGAGCGCCTGTTGAACATGATCGCCGTGCTGTTCGGTGGCCGTATCGCTGAAGAAGTGTTCATGAATCAAATGACCACGGGCGCATCGAACGACTTTGAACGTGCCACGCAAATTGCGCGTGACATCGTGACTCGCTACGGCATGACAGACTCTCTGGGGCCTGTTGTGTACGCCGAGAACGAAGGTGAAGTGTTCCTGGGTCGCAGCGTCACCAAAACCACGCATGTGTCCGAAGCCACCATGCAGAAAGTGGACTTCGAAATCCGCAAGATTATCGACGAACAGTACGCGGTTGCCCGCAAACTGATCGAAGACAATATGGACAAGATGCATGCCATGGCCAAGGCTTTGCTGGAGTGGGAAACTATTGATGCCGACCAGATCGACGACATCATGAAAGGTTTGCCACCACGGGCTCCACACGTGCCCAACAGCAATGACAACACACCCTCCGATGGCTCCACGCCACCAGCCGCTGGTCCTCGCCCAGCCGATGACAAGGGTGCCGCGGCGACAACGCCGGTTGCTTAACTTACAACATAGGCCATGCCTATTTCATGAATTACCCTGAGTGGTCTTGTGGGCGCTTCCAGTTTGGGCTGGAGCGCCCTTTGGTTATGGGGATTGTGAATGTCACCCCAGACTCCTTTTATGACGGCAACGCACACAATGATTTGCCTCGGGCGCTGGACCACGCCCGTCAATTAATCGCCGAAGGCGCAGACATTCTGGATATTGGTGGCGAGTCGACTCGTCCCGGTGCCGAACCCGTTTCCCTGGAACAAGAGCTTGAGCGTGTCATCCCGCTGATCGAGGGCTTGCGCGACAGCGGTGTGGCCTTGTCGGTGGATACGTTCAAGCCTGAGGTCATGCGCGCCAGCCTGGCGGCCGGTGCAGACATGATCAATGACATCTATGCCTTGCGCATGCCCGGTGCCCTCGAGGCCGTCAAGGACTCCAATTGCGGTCTGTGCATCATGCACATGCAAGGTGAGCCCCGGACCATGCAAGAGCAGGTTCACTACGATGATGTGGTCGTTGATGTACGTCATTTTTTGCAACAACGATGTGACGCCATAGTGAGCGCAGGCATTCAATCCGAGCGTATCATGCTGGATCCCGGCTTTGGCTTCGGTAAAACAGCGGCACATAATTATCAGTTGCTACGGGATTTGCAGCAGGCGGCAGTGCCTGGTTACCCCTGGTTGATCGGCTTGTCGCGCAAATCCATGATTGGCCATGTCACGGGGAAACCCGCCAGTGAGCGTTTGATTGGCAGTCTATCGGCAGCCCTTGCCTGCGTGGCACGGGGCGCAAAAATTGTCCGTGTCCATGATGTAGCCGCCACGCGCGAAGCGCTGGATGTGTGGAACGCGGTTGAATGTGGAGTCTCTGAATGAGCGATCGTAAGTATTTCGGCACCGATGGTGTCCGCGGTGAAGTAGGTGGCCCAACGATTAACCCGGAGTTCGCTTTGCGCCTGGGTTACGCTGCCGGGCAGGTTCTGGCTGCCCAGTATGAAGGTACAGGCCGCCCCACCGTGGTGATTGGCAAGGACACCCGTATTTCTGGCTACATGCTGGAATCGGCGCTGGAAGCCGGTTTGTCGGCCGCCGGGATCGATGTTTTGCTGGCTGGCCCTGTGCCTACGCCCGCTGTGGCCTATTTGACGCGTACGCTGCGCCTGACGGCCGGTATCGTGATCTCTGCCTCGCACAACCCGTATTACGACAACGGGATCAAGTTCTTTTCCGCACAGGGCACCAAGCTGCCTGACGAGATCGAGCTGAAAATCGAGCAAGCCATTGACCAGCCCATGCACTGGGTGAAGTCCGAGTCCCTGGGCCGCGCCCGTCGTCTGGCTGACTCGGCTGGTCGTTATATTGAATTTTGCAAGAGTGCCTTCCCGAACGACTTGAACCTGAACGGGCTCAAGATTGTTGTGGATGCCGCTCATGGCGCGGCTTACAACATCGCTCCGCACGTGTTCCGCGAATTGGGTGCCGAAGTGGTTGCCGTGGGTGTTCAACCTGATGGGTTCAACATCAATCAGGAAGTGGGCGCGACTTATCCCGAGAAGCTGGCCGAAGAAGTACGCAAGCACGGCGCAGATTTGGGTATTGCGTTGGATAGTGACGCAGACCGTCTGCAAATGGTCGATTCCCAGGGGCGCATCTACAATGGCGACGAACTATTGTATCTAATTGTTGCTGATCATCTGCAGACCCAGCCTGTAAAAGGCGTGGTTGGCACGTTGATGACCAACCTGGGTTTCGAGAAAAAAATGCAGGAATTGGGCGTGGAGTTTGCCCGCGCCAAAGTGGGCGACCGCTACGTGCTGGAATTGATGCAGCAAAACGGCTGGGTGTTCGGTGGCGAAAGCTCCGGACACCTGCTGTGCCTGGACTGGCACACCACAGGCGATGGTATTATTGCCGCCTTGCAAGTGCTGACCGCCCTGTGCCATAGCGGCAAGAGCCTGCCAGAACTGATGGAAGGCCTGAAGATGTACCCGCAAATTATGGTTAACGTGCCATTGCAAGCGGGCCAGGACTGGAAAAACCATGCGGGTTTGCAACAGGCAACCCGTGAAGTGGAGCAAATGTTGGGTGACCGTGGGCGAGTGCTTATTCGTGCATCAGGTACAGAACCCAAGCTGCGCTTGATGGTGGAGGCAGAACAAGCCGATCTGGCTCAAGCAGGCATCGATACCTTGCTTGCAGTGGATTTAATGAAATAGTAATGTGGCTATCAAATACCTGAAACATTGTTTGTGCATGATGCACGAAAGTGTTTGGAGTCATCACGATGCTAAATCTTGAGCGCGAACGTACTGAAGTGGATTGGGCGAATACTTGGGCAGGTCATACCGTTGGAGGCTTGGCCTTGCGCCTGGCTCGTACCCAGGCTGAGCTTGAATGCCTTCAGCGCTTGCGTTTTCAGGTTTTCACCCAGGAAATGAACGCCGTCTTTCCAGACCAGCACAATGGTCTGGATATAGACCGCTTTGACCCCTGGTGCGAGCATTTCATGGTTACCGAACCCGAAGAAAACCGGGTTGTAGGAACCTACCGCTTGCTGACCCCTGAAAATGCCAATAAAGCGGGCGGCTATTACTCAGAGTCCGAATTCGATATCAGCGCCCTGGATGCGCTGCGCCCCAGCCTGGTTGAGGTTGGGCGCTCCTGCATCCATCCCGACTACCGTAATGGCTCGGCCATCATGATGCTGTGGGGTGGCATTGCTGCCCTGACGCGTGTAGGCGGTTACCGTTACCTTCTGGGTTGTGCCAGTGTCAGTTTGCGTGACGATGGCGTCACCGCCGCCGAAGTCTGGCGTGTGGCCCAAAAGTCCATGCAGGACAACAAGCATATTCCGCATGTGCAGCCCTTGAATCGCTATCCGGTTGAACGACTGAACAGCGATTTGCCAGCGCGCATTCCACCGCTGATCAAAGGCTACCTGAAGCTGGGTGCCACGATTTGTGGTGAGCCTGCCTGGGATCCGGACTTCAATACGGCAGACTTTCCTGTCCTGCTGGATCTGGAAGCCATGGACGAGCGCTATAAACGTCACTTTGGCCTGGTCTGATTGCGTATTGCTCAGGCCTGACCAAGTCGGGCCTGAATAGGGCCTGCGAATAAAAAGAACCCCCGAAAGTTGGATGGCCATCCAACTTTCGGGGGTTTTTTAGGTTCTGATGATCTGCTTGGCTTGGCTTGGCTTGGCTTGGCTTGGCTGGCTTTGGCGCTGTCAATGAGCGGCTCGGCCAGCTAGCGTCAGCCATACTCCAATCAACGGGCCTGTCAGCAAGGCTATCGGGGCTGTAAGCTGGGTGGAGTGTTTTTCAACAGGCCCACCTGGCCGCTACACGTCCAGCAGGCTTTGTCAGACCAGCTCCAGGCTCAAATCATTGATATCGCTTTGCCAAGCCTGTACTTCAGCCAGCAAGGAGGCCTGGGACAGGGGGTGGCTGGCCATCCATTCGTGATCCAGATGAATCATGACGGTTTTGCCACGCGCTTGCAGGCTCAGCGGCAAGGTTTCCCTGTCCTCGCGACGGCGCATCAGCATGACGGCCAGACGCAGGCTCAGCAATGTCAGCCACCAGGCGTTATTGGACTCAAAGCGCTTGAGCTTGCCCAGCTTGCCCTGGTGACCCAGGCTCAGGAAGCTCAACAAGGCTTGGTCGTCGTTGGAAAAACCGGGCATATCGGCATGTTCCAGCACGTAGGCCGTGTGCTTGTGGTAATCCGCATGTGCAATGCTCAGGCCCACTTCATGAAGATCGGCGGCCCAGCCCAATTGACGCTGCAGTTCCTGCACTTCAGGGGTGTCGGGCAGCTTCAGTTGTGCGAAGAACTTCATCGCCGCATCGTGCACACGATGGGCCTGGCGTGTGTCGACCTGATAGCGCTTCATCATTTGCTGAACGGTCTGGTCACGCTGATCGTGTTCCGATTCGCGCCCCAGCATGTCGTACAGAACACCCACACGCAGTGCGCCTTCACCAGGCAGCATCTGGCGAATCTTCAGCTCCTGGAAGGCGGCCATCATAATGGCCAGACCTGCCGCCAGCACGGGCGCGCGGTGAGGCTTGATACCGCTCAGATTGCGTGTGTCCACCTTGCCATCGTGTACCAGGCGTTTGCGCAGCAATTCCATGCCTTCCAGGGTGATCCCCTTTTTGGACATGCCGTTCTCTTGCAGGATGGCGATCAGACCCTTGGCGGTTCCGGAGGAGCCATACGCTTCCTGCCAGCCCGTTTTGCGGTATTGGCGCGTAATTCCTTCCAGTTCGCGACGAGCCGTCAGGATCGCATTGCTCATGCGCTCTTCGGTGATCACGCCATCGGAGAAAAACTTGTCGGTATAGCTGACACAGCCCATGTAGAGCGAAGACAGCAGCAGAGGTTTGAGGCCCTTGCCAATAATGACTTCGGTCGAACCGCCGCCGATGTCGATCATCAGACGGCGATTGGGGGAGGGGGGCAGCTCGTTGCTGATCCCCGAGAAAATCAGGCGGGCTTCCTCGTGGCCGGAGATGACCTCGATAGGAAAGCCAAAGGCCGCCTCGGCAGCCGGCAGAACCTCGCTTAAATTGCGTGCCACCCGGAAGGTATTGGTGGCCACAGCGCGAACGCGATTGGGGTGAAAACCGGCCAGACGTTCGTTGAAGCGTTTCAGAATGACTACGGCGCGTTCAATGGCATCGGGACTGATGTATTTGTCGGGACCCATGCCAGCGGCGAGTCGGACGGATTCATTCAGGCGGTCAATGGTGTAGATCTGGGCATGACCGTTGTGCTGAACCACTCGTCCAATGGATAAACGAAAGCTGTTGGAGCCCAGGTCCACAGCGGCAAGAAGTTGTTCCATGAGGCATCGCTCGGGATGATTACTGTGCGATTATAAGGACATTAATCATGGGTTTTGTTACATAAACCGGAAAATTAAGAAAAGTTAGACGAAAGCATCTTGGGAAAGGCGATGTGATATTTGCGCTCCTGCCAGGCAGAGCTGTTTTAGACTTGAATTGCTACGGGTCATAGAGCTGTAACATTCATGTAGTAAAAGTCTCACGATCCCATTTTCTTTGGCTTTTTAACGACCTCACCATGCTGCCTTCTCCAGATTCAACCTTGCTAAACCGTGAGTTGTCTTTGCTCAAGTTCAATGAGCGAGTGCTGGCCATGGCCGAAAATTCGACCACGCCTTTGCTGGAGCGCTTGCGCTACATCTGTATCGTGAGCTCTAACCTGGATGAATTCTTTGAAATTCGTATTTCCAGTCTGAAAGAACAGATCTTGCAAAATCCTCATCAAGTGGGGGATGACGGGTTTTTGCCTCAACAAGCGTTTGACAAGGTGCAGGCTGCGGCTCACCAATTGGTCGAGAAACAAAACGACTTGCTGATGGACGAGGTCTTGCCGACCTTGATGGATGAAGGCATAGGGCTGCTGTTGACCGCGCTATGGACACCTGCTCAGCGTGAGTGGGCGTATCAAACCTTTTTGCGTGACGTTATGCCTTTGCTCACGCCTATTGGCCTGGACCCGGCGCATCCCTTTCCGCGCGTCTACAACAAAAGCCTGAACTACATCGTTGAGTTGAGCGGTGAAGATGCCTTCGCCCGCACCGGCACGATTGCCATTGTGCAGGCACCCCGTGCCTTGCCACGTGTGATTCGTGTGCCAGATGATATCGCCGGCATTCCCCAGGGCTATATGCTGCTGACTTCCCTGATCAGCGTTTTTGTGGGCGAGCTTTTTCCCGGCATGGACGTAAAGGGCTGCTATCAGTGGCGCGTTACCCGCAACAGTGATCTGTTTGTGGACGAGGAAGAAGTCACCAACTTGCGCGCCGCCTTGCAGGGCGAGCTGTCGCAACGTAACTTTGGTGCGGCCGTACGTCTGGAAATTGACCGTTCCATGCCCGAGCGCCTGGAGCGCTTTTTGCAAAGCGAGTTTTCGCTGGATGTGCCAGATACTTATCGCGTCAGCGGCCCGGTCAATCTGACGCGCCTGATGCAGCTGTGTAATGTGCCAGACCGTCCGGATCTTCTGTTCCCGGATTACCGTGCGCCTATTCCGGCGCCGTTTGATTCTTCATTTGAATCCCCCGCACAGTTTTTTGAGGCGATTTCCCGCAAAGACCAACTGCTGCACCATCCGTATCAGTCCTTCCAGCCCGTCTTGAGCTTCTTGCGTGCCGCAGCGGCGGACCCGGCCGTCGTCGGTATCAAGCAGACGATTTACCGTACTGGTGAAGATTCGGAGTTGATGAATATCCTCCTGTCGGCGGCGCGTGCTGGCAAAGAGGTAACGGTGGTGGTGGAGTTGATGGCTCGTTTTGACGAACAGACCAATATCAATTGGGCCGCCAAGCTGGAAGAGGTGGGAGCACACGTCAGTTACGGGGTGGTGGGTCACAAGACCCACGCCAAGATGGCCCTGGTGCTGCGTCGTGAAGGGGGGTCGATCCGGCGTTATGGCCATTTGGGTACGGGTAACTATCACCCGCGCACTGCTCGCCTGTACACGGACTTTGGCCTGATTACCGCTAATCAGGAAATTTGCGAGGACATGGACAAGGTGTTTTCCATGCTGACCGGGCTGGGTGCCTGGAGGCCCCTGAAGCGCTTGCTGCAGTCGCCGTTCACCTTGCATGACAGCATGATGGATCGCATCCAGGCGGAAACCGAGCGCGCCCTGGCAGGCAAGAAAGCCCGCATCATGGCCAAGATGAACTCGCTGCTGGAGCCCAAGATCATTCAGGCGCTTTATGATGCAAGCCAGGCCGGAGTCAGGGTAGACCTGATCGTGCGTGGTGCTTGCGCCTTGCGTCCGGGGGTCAAGGGTTTGTCGGAGAACATCCAGGTGCGTTCAATCATCGGACGCTTTCTGGAGCACTCGCGTGTTTTCTATTTCTACAATGGCGGTCAGGAAGAGGTCTTTATTTCCTCGGCCGACTGGATGGACCGGAACTTCTTTCGTCGTGTGGAGCTGGGTGTGCCAGTGCTGGACCGCAGCCTGAAAAAGCGGGTCATTGCCGAAGCCTTCACTTATGCCTTGCGTGACAACCAGTTGTCCTGGAAGGCCAATCCGGATGGCACTTATAACCGCATCCGCAGTCGCGGTGCCCCGTTCAATCTGCATCTGAGCATGATGCAGCGCTTGGGCGGTGTGTGAAATACAGACTGTCATGAACGTGTCATATAGTCTGTTTACTATGACGACACATACAGGGTGGGCCTGTGATCTGACTATCATCAAGAGGATTTCTCGATGTTAAAACGTGTATTCAACAAGGTAAGTATTGCTCTGGCGTTCAGCGCTTTTGCGGCTACTGCCACAGCTGCAGACGTAACCGGTGCTGGTGCGTCGTTCCCTTACCCAATCTATGCCAAATGGGCGGCTGAATACGCCAAACAAACGAATAACCGCGTCAACTACCAGTCGATTGGTTCGGGTGGTGGTCAGCAGCAGATTATTGCCAAGACCGTGGATTTCGGTGCTTCGGACGACCCAATGAAGGTCGAAACACTGGAAAAAGAAAACCTGTTGCAGTTCCCCGCCGTGATCGGTGGTGTGGTGCCTGTGATCAACGTCGAAGGCATTGAGCCTGGCAAGCTGAAACTGTCCGGTAAAGTACTGGGCGATATCTACCTGGCCAAGATCACCAAGTGGGACGATGCAGCCATCAAGGAACTGAACCCCGATTTGACCTTGCCTAACAAGGACATCGTGGTGGTTCACCGCTCCGACGGTTCGGGCACCACTTTCGGTTGGACCAACTATCTGTCCAAAGTGTCCCCAGACTGGAAGTCCCAGGTTGGTGAAGGCAAGGCTGTGAAGTGGCCTACCGGTCAAGGTGGCAAGGGTAACGAAGGCGTGGCTGCTTACGTACGCCAGCTGCAGAACTCGATCGGCTACGTTGAATACGCTTACGCCAAGCAAAACAAACTGTCCTGGACCCAGTTGCAGAACAAGGACGGCCAATTCGTCCAGCCTGGTCAGGAAAGCTTTGCTGCCGCCGCTGCCAACGCAGACTGGGCCGGTACGCCTGGCATGGGTGTGATTCTGACCGAAGAGCCTGGCGCACAGTCCTGGCCTATCACTTCGGCTACCTTCATCCTGATGCACAAGGTGCAGGACAAGCCCGAGAACGGTAAAGAAGTGCTGAACTTCTTTAACTGGGCCTTCGAGAACGGTGCCAAATCTGCTGAAGAGCTGGATTACGTTGCGTTGCCTAAGGACGTAACCGACCAGATCAAGGCGGCCTGGGCATCGGAGATCAAGTCCAAAGACGGCGCTGCGGTCTGGAAGTAAGATTCGTGTTCAAATACAGGTCAGTTGTAAATTGATCCTGCGAGACGGCCCACCTCTAGGTGGTGCCGTCTTTATTATGTAAAAATTACGGTTTTGTCTTGAACGCACAGCGCGTAGCGTTATCCGGTTTGTTGGGCTGGAGCAGCCTTGGCTGTTACAGAATCTGTGAATCGGTTGCAGTGCGTTCGTCCTATTCCGGCCTGACCCTTCATCTGTCTACATGAAATCAAATCAGAACGCCTTTATGGACGGCATTTTCAAGAACATGACACGCTCGTTTGCGTTTCTCGTGTTCATATTGCTGGCTGCCATCTCTATTTCCCTGATCTATGGAAGCCGGGAATCCATTGCCGAATACGGTTTCTCTTTTCTCTGGACGAATAACTGGGATCCGGTCAATAACGAATATGGTGCATTGGTGCCCATTGCCGGTACCTTGCTGACTTCTTTCATCGCACTCTGTATTGCCGTGCCGGTCTCGTTTGGCATTGCGATGTTCCTGACAGAGCTCTCGCCAGCCTGGTTGCGTCGCCCTCTGGGTACGGCCATTGAAATGCTGGCTGCGATTCCCTCCATTATTTACGGTATGTGGGGCCTGTTTGTTTTTGTGCCCCTGTTCCAGCGCTATGTACAGCCTGGCCTGATTTCCTTTTTTGACGGGGTGCCAGTGCTGGGTCAGATCTTTGCGGGCCCCCCCTTCGGGATTGGTGTGTTCACCGCCGGTCTGATTCTGTCCATTATGGTGATCCCCTTCATTACCGCCGTGATGCGCGACGTGTTCGAGCTGGTGCCTCCTATGCTCAAAGAGTCCGCTTATGGTCTGGGCAGCACGACCTGGGAAGTGATGTGGCGTGTGGTGCTGCCTTTCACCAAGAACGGGGTGATTGGCGGGATCATGTTGGGTCTGGGACGTGCGCTGGGTGAAACCATGGCTGTCACCTTTGTGATTGGTAACTCCTTTAACTTGCCAAGCTCGCTGTTTTCGCCCTCGAACTCGATTGCGTCTGCACTGGCCAACGAGTTTAACGAAGCCGGTGGCATGCAGAAATCCGCCTTGCTGGAGCTGGGTCTGATCCTGTTCCTGATCACCACGGTTGTATTGGCGATCTCCAAGTTGCTCTTGTTGCGTCTGGCCAAGAACGAAGGCACGTCGCGCTAAGGATCACCTACCATGTTTGATAAAAAATCCGCAATTAGTCTGAGCAACCCGATTTACAAACGCAGGCAGGTGTTTAACCGCCTGATGCTGGGTGTGTCTTTTACTGCCTTGATCTTCGGCCTGTTCTGGCTGTTCTGGATCATCTGGACCCTGATCGAAAAGGGCAGCAGCGCCATGGCCTGGTCCCTGCTGCTGGAAAGCACGCCGCCTCCCGGTGGCGAGGGTGGTCTGCTGAACGCCATCGTCGGTAGCGTCATGATGGCTGGCGTGGGCACCCTGATCGGTACGCCTATCGGCATTCTGGCCGGCACCTATCTGGCCGAATACGGTCAGCGCGGCTGGCTGGCTCCGGCAACTCGCTTTTTGAACGACGTGCTGCTGTCGGCACCGTCCATCATTATTGGTCTGTTCATCTACGCCGTGTACGTGGCCCAGGTGGGGCACTATTCGGGTTGGGCCGGCTCGCTGGCCCTGGCCATTCTGGTAATTCCTGTGGTCGTGCGTTCTACCGACAATATGCTGATGCTGGTCCCCAATGGCCTGCGTGAGGCTGCGGCCGCTCTGGGCTGCCCCAAGTGGAAGATTGTGATGTCCATCTCTTACCGTGCAGCCTTGCCCGGTATTGTGACGGGCGTTCTGCTGGCTGTGGCTCGTATTGCGGGTGAAACGGCTCCCTTGTTGTTCACCGCCTTGAACAACCAGTTCATGTCCCTGAACATGAACGCACCGCTGGCCAACTTGCCTGTGGTGATTTTCCAATATGCTGCCAGCCCCTTTGAGGACTGGAACCGTCTGGCCTGGGCAGGTGCGGTGCTGATTACCTTGCTGGTCTTGGGTATCAATATCCTGGCTCGCAGCCTTTTCCGCCAAAAATAACGTTTTCACGGAGCGCCCTAGTCGGCCAACGCTATGAGTCAAATTATTACCTCCGACGAATCGACCAAGATTGAAATCCGCAACCTGAATTTCTTCTATGGCAAATTCCATGCCCTGCGCAATGTGAACATGTCTATCAAGGAAAAGAAGGTCACGGCCTTTATCGGACCCTCCGGTTGCGGTAAATCCACCTTGCTGCGCACGCTGAACCGCATGTACGAGCTGTACCCCGGCCAGCGCGCTGAAGGTGAAATCCTGCTGGACAATGAAAACCTGCTGACTTCCAAGCAGGACATTTCCCTGATCCGCGCCAAAGTGGGCATGGTGTTCCAGAAACCGACACCGTTCCCCATGAGCATTTATGACAACGTGGCCTTTGGCGTGCGTTTGTTCGAGCGCCTGAGCAAAGGCGAAATGGACGAGCGCGTGGAATGGGCCTTGTCCAAAGCTGCGCTGTGGAACGAAGTGAAAGACAAGCTGCACCAAAGCGGTAACGGCCTGTCCGGCGGTCAGCAACAGCGTCTGTGCATTGCCCGTGGTGTGGCGATCAAACCCGAAGTTCTGCTGCTGGACGAGCCTTGCTCGGCACTGGACCCGATTTCCACGGCCAAGATTGAAGAGCTGATTGCTGAACTGAAAGCGGATTACACCGTGGTTATCGTGACCCACAACATGCAGCAAGCGGCTCGTTGCTCGGATTACACCGCCTATATGTATCTGGGCGAGCTGATGGAGTTTGGTGAAACTGACCAGATCTTCGTGAAGCCCGCTCGCAAGGAAACCGAAGACTACATCACGGGTCGTTTCGGTTAATCAGACGGATGCGGGCAGAGCGGCCTTGCAGCGCTTTGCCTGGAGTTTGAATAAAGCCATACCCCCACATCGGGACAGTCGTTCCTGTGTGGCACACACCCCAATTGCTGGATTTACGTCCAAGGATTGGGGTGTGTTTTTATCCATTGGGGCGGCGATACGGTGTTGGCTCCAGTAAAGGGAGTAGCGACGGCCTTGTGTTGTGCGGGTGCCGCCTGCAGCTAGTGCCTTTACTGGCTCAATTTGCGTAAAGCATGACGTATGACTTTGCCGGTGGTTGTCATGGGCAGGGCATCGACAAACTCAATCAGCCGTGGGTACTCATGTGCAGCCACCCGGCGTTTGATGTGCTCCTGAATCTCCTTGACCAGTTCCTGGGACGGTTCGATATCCTCCTTCAGCACCACAAAAGCTTTCACGACTTCGGTGCGTTCGGGGTCGGGGACACCGATCACTGCCGCCATGGCGACAGCGGGATGCCCCATCAGGCCATCCTCAATCGGGCCGGGCCCAATGCGGTAGCCGGAGCTGGTGATGACATCATCATCGCGGCCTACGAACTGGATATAGCCATCCTCGTCCTGCATGCCTTTGTCGCCGGTCAGCAGCCAGTCGCCTACAAATTTCTCGCGAGTGGCTTCAGGCCGCTGCCAGTAACCCAGGAACATAACCGGATCGGGGGACTGCACGGCAATATGGCCTTCGATGCCGGGTTTCTGAATTTGCCCCTGATCATCCACAATCGCGACCTTGTGACCAGGCACGGCCTTGCCGATCTTGCCCGCCTGTCCTGGAAACCAGGCCGAGCAAGAGGACACGATCATATTGCACTCGGTTTGTCCGTAGAACTCGTTGATGGTGATGCCCAGTTCCTGCTTCGCCCAATCCAGCAACTGTACGCCTAGTGACTCCCCGCCACTGGCAATGGATTGCAGCTTCAAAGGCCATTGCTCGCGTGACCATTGGCTGCGACGCAGCATTTTCAGGGCAGTAGGGGGCAGGAAAGTATGCGTGACACCGTGCTCGGACATCAGTTTCCAGGTAGCCTCGGCATCGAATTTGGGGAAGCGGTAGGCCAGCACGGGTATGCCGTGATGCCAGGCCGGTAGCAGTACATCCAGCAAGCCGCCAATCCAGGCCCAGTCGGCGGGCGTCCACATCAGGCCTTCGCCTGTGGGCAGGAAGTTGTGCGACATCTCTACGCCCGGCAGATGCCCCAGCAGCACGCGGTGGGCATGTAGAGCACCTTTGGCCGAACCTGTGGTGCCGGAGGTATAGATGAGCACGGCGGGGTCGTCTGCGCGGGTGTTCAATGTGCGCGGTGCCGGTTCGGGGTGGGCGGCAATGGCTTGCCATAAGGAAAGTGCATCGCCCTGATCCTGCTGGCTGTCACTTTGGTAAAGATGTTTGAGCTGTGGCAGGTGCTCGCGCAAGGGCAACACCGTCTCCAGGCCTTGTTGATCGGTAATCAAGGTGCTGGCACCGGAATCATTCAGCCTGTAGCGCAGCGCGTCCGTGCCAAACAGGGTGAACAAGGGCATGGCAATGGCGCCAATCTTGTAGGTCGCCAAATGCGCCAGCGCCGTTTCAAGTCCTTGAGCCAGAAAGATGGCGATACGGTCGCCTGCCTGAATACCCTGGGCCTGCCAGGCAGCCGCTAAAGAATCGGACCAGGCTTTGAGCTGATCGAAGGTGTAGCGCTTGATCTGACCATCGGGCAATTGCTGGATCAGGGCCAGACGCCTGGACCCGTCAGCCCATTTGTCGCAGGTGTCGTGAGCGATGTTGTAGTGCTCGGGGATGGACCAGTGAAATTCCGAGTAGCTTTGTGAGTAAACCGAATCAGCAGACAGCATGAGAGACACTTTTCCAAAAGGTGAAACAGACTCCCATCCTAACGCCTTGAGCGGGATGACCCTATCCGGGCTAATCAGTAGAAAAGAAAAACGGCGCTGGGGGGGCGCCGTTTTTCGTCCTGCTACCGACTTCTACTGCTAAAACAACTGTGAGTTGTCACTGCTACTGCTTGCGAACATCAACTGCTTAGGGGAAAGTGATGTGATGATCAGGACTTGGTGGCCTCTTTCGTGGCGCTGTCACGTTGTTGATCGTGACCGGAGCGGTGGCCGCGACGATGCTGACCGTCGTTCTTGCGCTCTACAACCGTAAACTCGCCATTGGCACCTTCGGAACGGACACGTACAACCTTGCCGTCCTTATCGACCACCATGGCCATGATGTTGTCGCCTCGCTGGTGCAGGCTGCCCACTTTGGTGTAGCCGGCATCTTTCAGGCGCTGGTAGGCGGGACCGATATCGGTGACTTGATCAGCGGTCAGCGGTTTGTGGTCGCGGGCCTGACGGGCTTGTTTCTGCGTGCTCTGTGTTTGGGCTGCGCTTGTGGCTTCCTGTGCAATGGCAGCGGTGCCACCCAACAGACTTGCGCTCAATACCAGGGCAGAAAAGAGGGAAGTGCGTTTCATGTATAGCTCCTTCATGTAATCAAAAAGTGGTGCTGTCAGATTCCTGGGTAGCTTCCTTTTGAGGTGGGAAGGTTTGTTTGTCCTGTCAGCCTGGTGCCCATTATGGACAGGTGGCTCTGAATCTAAACTGAAGCCGCTGTTCATGTTATGTTCATCCGCAGCTTGCTATATAAGGGGGAGTGATCGTTTGATCCCTCTTTTTTTTCTGCACGTACCGATTCTTATGACGTCCATTAAACAATCCGCCTTGCTGATGAGTTTGGCCGCCGTTTTGACGGCGGTGATGCCATTGGCACTGGCCCATTCTCACGATTACCCTGACTGCGGCAGCAAAAAGCAGAAGGGTGATTCGTCGTGGGACAGGGATCAGCGTTCGGATTGGTCTGGACATGATTACCTCGGGGACGATGACTGTTTTCGGCCTTTCCCCTCTCCGC